>ONFL01000084.1 GCA_900317095.1 uncultured Eubacteriales bacterium
CCAAAAATAGCCATGGGAAAAGCTGCTGCGACAACCAGAATAAAGCCCTGGGCAACCGGCGGAATTCCAAGCGGGTCTCCCATAAGAGATGTGTAGAAAAAGGCTGCGGCGAATATGAAAAAGGCTATGACCACCAGGCGCTTTTTGCCGAATTTCCGGGTAAGAATATTGACCGGAACATAGAAGACCAGGGAGAGGGCTGTCATGGCTACAAAATAAATGGTAGACATGCTCTCATCCAGCTTCAGCAGCGATGTTACAAAGAAGGGCAGACCTGTCTGGAACATGGTCAGACCCACCCAGTAAAGAATATCGGAACCTACAAAAAGGCGGAAATCCTTATTTCTGAATGTCTTGATCAGAGATGAGATCGCTGTGCCCTCCGTGGGCTTTGTCTGAACATAATCTTTTTCGCGGATCGTAAATACCGGTACCAGCATGAAAACGACAGAGATGACCGCCATGATCCCAAATGTCGTCCTCATGGCAGGCACACGGCCCATGCTGCCCTCCAGGGCGCCCCAGATCATGGGAGCGACATAGGCAAGAGCGGTACCGACGATAAATGTCAGGGAAATAGCTGTGGAAATCCCCATTCTTTCCTTCTGGTTATGGCCAAGCTCAGCGATCAGAGCGTTATAGGGCGTGCAGTAAGCTGTAATTGCCAGATAATAACCCAAAATAAATATAAAGAGCCATGCAACATTAACCCCGCTGATATGTCCTACAGGTGTGCAGAAAACCAGAAACGTACACAGAGCCAGGGGAACGGCACTCCATTTCATAAAAGGGATCCGGCGGCCTTTGGGGGACCTGCACTTGTCAGATGCCGACGCGATCAGCGGATCCGTCACGGCATCAAAGATCCTCCCGACGGCGGTGATCAATCCTATGATCGTAAAAATTCCCAGTACAACTCTTCCCTGGGGTACAAAAAGGGTCTGGCCTGCCTCTACGGCAGTCTGGTCAGGCTGATAATAATATACCAGCCAGTTGGAAATCAGGCCTGACATCATGGACCAGCCGAGCTGACCGATGGCGAATAGCCAGATTTTTGAGCGGGATAATGATTTCAATTCTCTCTTCCTCCGGTGTTAGTTTTTCGAGTACATGGTTTTTGCGCTGACATCCTCTATCCGCCCGGGCCTGCCCGCCATGGCGTTTAGTGCGTCAGCCGGAGCGTCCATCGCAGTACTGATAATGCTCAGGTAAGGAACTTCCCTTCATTCACATCATAAACACCCCGGCAGGTGCAGCGGATCTGCGGAATAACAGGCAGAGCCATAAAGGAAAGTGTAATAAAGGGGTCCATGTCCCTGGGCACACCCATCCGATGCGCCTGCGCAATCAGATGCTTCAGCTTCTTATTCACATAAGTATAGGTCTTGTCACTGATCAGCCCCATGACCGGAAGCTCCAGTGTGTCGTAGACCTGTCCGCCGCTGACGATCGTATAACCGCCGTGGCAGCGTTCTATCTCATGGACAGCCTTAAGAATATCCCCGTCATTGTCACCGATGACTATGATATTGTGGCTGTCATGGGAAACAGAAGAGGCGATGGCACCGCCCCGGAGTCCGAACCCAAGTACGGCACCGACTCCTGTCTTACCGGTCGCCTTGTGGCGCTCAAAGACAGCAATCTTGTCCAGTCTGCCATCAGGAACAAATTCCCCCTGGCCCGGCAGAGGCATTATAACCTTCTCAGTGAGGATCTGACCGGGGATCATGCGGATCACCGGAAAATCTCCCTGACCGGCCGGGATCTTCAGATCCTGCGGATCAACAGGGCCGAGGCGGACTGTATCCATGAGTCTTGCAGGGCAGGGCTTCGGGCGCACCCGCAGCCGGTCGTCTATCAGCTCTCCGTTATAAAAAACCATCTGCGCGTTGAAATCCTTCAGAGAATCCCATACGACCAGATCCGCATCGTATCCGGGGGCTACGGCTCCGGTCCGGCGCAGTCCATAGCATCTTGCCGGCTGTATGGTCGCCATCTTGACCGCCGCTATGGGACTGATTCCCATGCTTACTGCCTTGCGCACATTATGGTCTATATCACCCTCGCGGGTTATATCCTCTATGTGCTTGTCATCCGTGCAGAAACAGAAGCCCTCTGTATTCATGTTATTCTCTACGATGCCCTTGACGATCATCTCCAGATTGCGGGCGGCACTGCCCTCACGGATGTGGCAGGTCATACCCATGGCACGCTCTTTCATGACATATTCATAAGTGCTTCCCTCATGATCTGTCGTAACTCCGGCAATAACATAGGCCGCCAGCTGAAGATCATCCAGACCCGGCGCGTGTCCGTCCTTGACCTTACCGTCAAACAGCTCCAGTTTCTGGTTCATGGCCGGATCGCCGTTAATAACGGACATGCAGTCCATGACCTCTCCCAGCCCCAGCACTCTGCGGTTCTTCAGATATGGTTCCATCTCTCTTGCTGAGAGGGTAAATCCATTGTCATCTATCCCGGTCGCCGGTACACAGGAGGCCATCATAACATAAACATGGGCCGGTGAATCCTTCGTCTGTTCCAGAATATAATCTATGCCGTCAGTGCCGCATACATTCGCGGCTTCATGCGGATCTACAATAAATGTAGTTGTTCCGTGCATGGCAGCTCTGGAGATCAGCACCTGCGGATTCACCATGGTTGATTCCAGGTGAAGGTGGGCATCAATAAAACCGGAGGTAACATACTTCCCTTCCAGATCAATTTCCTTTTCACCCTGAAAATCACCAATACCAACGATCATACCGTTGGTGATGGCAATGCTTCCGGGCTCTACCCGGTCTGTAAAAACATTCACGATCTTCGCATTCTTCAGCACAAGATCCGCTTTTTGAAGCTTTCTTGCCGCCCGGGAGCATCCGATATATTTATCCAGTTTCATAAGCACCTTCTCCTTCCTTTATGGTTTCCTAACTATTGTACCAAATTCCAAACACTTTACATAGAAGTTTTTTCTCTTTCCACATAGTTTTTTCCTTCTGTCTGTCCCATTTTTTATACATTTGCTGTCTGATCATTTATTTTTGCTTCTATTTTTGTTCAGACTTCACAATAAAGCTCCTCTATGGTAATATTAAGACAAGACAGAACATTTCCGCGCCTGCGGAAAAAAGGCAGTTTTCCTATGCTGCCGGAAGTCCGAACCAGTTTCGGGGAAAGGAGATTTTTAATGGGTGAAGAAGTAAAACTGGCATTAAAGGTTGACGACAAAGATAATGTCGCTACCGTTTTTGCCAATGATGTTACAGACGGAACGGAAGTTGAGATCCGCGATAAACGCGGCCAGATGACTCCGATCCGGGTAATCGGTGATGTTCCCTACGGACATAAGATTGCGGTCTGTCCTATTAAAAAGGGGGACGTTATCACAAAGTACGGCGAAGAGATCGGACAGGCAATGGCGGATATTCAGAAAGGTGAATACGTTCATGTCCACAATCTTGCTGCCCTGCGGGGACGTGGAGATCTGGAAGGAGGAAAGCAGTAATGGATACATTTATGGGATATGTACGCCCGGACGGCACAGTCGGGAGCAGAAATTATGTAGCGGTCATTCCTTCTGTTATCTGCGCTACCGATGTCGCGCAGGCTATCGTTAACGCAGTCAAGGGAACGGTCGGTTTCTTCCATCACCAGGGCTGCTGCCAGCTTCCCTCTGATCTGAAGCGGGTCACTGATACCCTGATCAGTCTGGGATGCAGCCCCAATGTGGGTGCTGCTCTTATCGTTTCCCTGGGCTGCGAAGGCACGGATACAGAACGTCTGGTCAAAGAGGTAGCCGCAACCGGCAAGCCTGTTGAGGTCATCCATATCCAGGAGCTGGGCGGCATGAGCCGCGCTATCCAGGCCGGAACTGACCTGGCGCAGAAACTGGCGATCGAGATCTCCGGCATGCAGAGACAGCCGGTGGAGATTTCCCGCGCGATCATGAGCATTAAGTGCGGAGGTTCCGATGCCACAAGCGGCATGGCTTCCAACTGCGTCATCGGCTATGTTGCCGACAAGCTGGTTGATCTTGGCGCAACCGTTATTTTCGGCGAGACAACTGAATTTATCGGCGGCGAGCACATACTTGCCCGCAGGGCTGTCGGCGGTGAGAAGGGTCCTGTCGGCTGCAGGATCTATGAAATCGTCAACAATATGGAGAACCGCGCCAAGGCAATCGGAGAAGATATGCGCGGCGGTCAGCCTACACCCGGCAACATTGCCGGCGGCCTTTCCAGTATTGAGGAGAAGAGTCTCGGCGCCATCGTCAAGAGCGGACACCGTCCTATCCAGGGCGTTCTGGAATATCCTCAGCGGATCACCACCGAAAAGGGATTGTGGATTAAAGACACACCTGGCAGAGAACCGGAGATCCTTACCGGAATGGCTGCGACCGGCGCTCAGTTCATGCTCTTCTCTACCGGCCGCGGCGCACCGCAGGGCTTCGCCAGCATGCCTGTTGTCAAGATCTGCGGCAACCCTAACACCTACGAGAGAATGTCCCACGATATGGACCTGAATGCAGGTGTCATCATCCAGGGCAAGAAGAGCATAGATGAAGTCGGTGAGGAAGCTTATAAGCTGGTACTTGAGGTCCTCAGCGGCCGCATGACCAAGAACGAATCCATCCACTACACTTCTACCATGGATATATACTGTCTGGGCCCGGTTATCTGATCTGGAACAGGACGCACGGCAAAGCCCCGCTGCAGGAAAAGCAGCGGGGCTTTGTATTTACGTATACGTTCACTTATTTCTCTCTCAGGCGTCTGAGCGCGCAAAGGCATTCTTCATGCCGTTGCTTGCCTCATAAAGGACATTATCCAGAGCCCTGTCGGTCTCCTCTTTTATCATGGCGGCTATCTCTTCATTGGCCTGTCCGCGCAGCTGCGGCTCCCGGTCGTATTCGGCGATAAGGGCATGGGCGCGTCCCGCGGCTGCATTCTGGTAACGCTCTATGTGGATGGACGTCTTATTATAATGGGCATCCGCCAGCGCCGCGATCAGACGGCTGGCCCAGTAAAAGTTTTCCGTTGATACACGGGCATCCGTCCCTGCCAGATAGACCGGCATCTGCTCCACATTCGCATAGAAAGGTGCCATTACATTAAATACATTGGAGGCGAAAGCCACCCACTGCAGGGCCTGCACGCTCTGATCCACGTAGGGACGCATCTGGATCAGCGACAGGAAATCCGTGCGGTTTACGCCTATGGGACGAAATGTCTGCTGTCCGCCTGTCCGGTAGGGATCATAGGGTGTTCCCTGATAGTGATTGGACAGAGCGTATTTCACATCTTCTACAGTTATCTTTCTCTCCGGAACAAGGCTCCAGGGCAGATCATCTGCATCCGGGCGGTAATCCGCGTCCGGGCCTTCCCAGTTATAGCTGTAAGGATTAAAATAGCGGGCGATCGCCCAGGCTCTGGGAGTATTGTAGATATGATCAGAATCCGCATGACTGCCGAAAGCAAATCTTGCGTGGAATTCATCATCTTCCATGGACAGATCCAGATGATTCTTTTCTATAAATTCTTTCATATCCGCGCTGCACATGTGGTCTTTACGTTCTCCCAGCGCGTCCTGCAGATCGAATTCATCTATACCCTGCTGATTGGGCATGATAACATATTCATCGTCCGGCACCCTCTTGGCGATCCAGTGATGGCCTCCGATCGTTTCCAGCCACCAGATCTCATTTACATCCTGAAAGGCGATGCCATTCATCTCATAAGTTCCGTACTGCTCCAGAAGACTGCCAAGACGGACAACGCCCTCCCGCGCACTGTGAATATAAGGAAGCACCAGTACGACAAGGTCTTCTTCCCCTATGCCTCCGGGCTGCTCTTCTCTGCCTGAAGACGCGGGCTGATACCTGACCAGGGGATCCGCCCCCATTACCCGTGGATTGCTGGTAATGGTTTCCGTCGCGGTCATCCCCACATTCGCTGCGTTGACGCCTGCAGCGGCCCAGATACCTTCACCTTCCAGGGCGTTGGGAACACAGCTGTAACGCATGGGATCCTCCGGCAGCGGGATCCGCACATGAGACAGGACCGATACATATTCGGAAGGCTGATCACAGGGATGGACGATAACCATCTTCTTAGGTGTATAGCTTCCTGATCCGGAATCATCGTTGCGGGCGATCATGGTCGAACCGTCATAACTTGCTTTTTTACCTACTAATATTGTTGTACAGGGCATAACTTTTAACTCCTGCTCTCCTTATTTTTCTTGTCGATAATGGCAGCGATCTTTTTCATCGTCGCCAGCATTCCTTCCAGTTCCGAGGCATCTATGTTATCAACAATCGCATCATAAAACTCTTCCATCCGCGCTTCTTCATAATTCATCAGCTCTATGGCATTGCTGGTCAGCTGCACGTATGTACGACTTTTATCACTGCTGGTTTTCCAGAGGATCAGATCCTGATCCTGCAGAGCCCGGGCTGTCCTTGAGGCCTGCGGGATCGTCATATTCAGAGCCTGGGCCAGGTCGCTGAGATAGACGCCTTCGTCCTGCCCTGATTTCTTCTGAAGCTCTTCTACGTAAAAAAGGAAAATATAGTCTGCCCGTCTGATTGTATCAAATATAGAATCCACATTCAAATATTTCAGGAAAAAGTTCTCTACCACCGCCATGTGCTGTTCTCTCATTCGCGCACCTTCCTTTCCTGCCTGGAGATGTACTCCTGCTTAGTTACCAGGCTCTTATAAGCCGGCCTCACGATCCGGCTCTGGCTGATCAGCTCCTCCAGCCTGTGGGCACTCCAGCCGACGATCCGGGCAATGGCGAAAAGGGGCGTGTACAGTTCTGTGGGTATTCCCAGCATATTGTAGACGAAGCCGCTGTAAAAATCCACATTGGGACTGACACCCTTGTAGATCTTCCGCTCTTTGCGGATCAGTTCGGCTGCCGCCCTCTCGACATTCTCATAAAGCTCCATATCCTTCTGGCGGCCCTTGTCCTCAGCCAGCTCCCTGACAAAGTTCTTGAATATGACTTCCCGGGGATCCGAAAGAGAATAGACAGCGTGACCCATGCCATAGACCAGCCCTTTGCGGTCGAATGCCTTTTTATTTAATATCAGATCAACGTAGGCGCTGACTTCCTCCGGATCAGACCAGTCTCTTACATGACTGCGGATATCATCCATCATCTGCATAACCATGATATTGGCTCCGCCGTGCCTCTTCCCCTTCAGGGAAGACAGGGCGGCGGCGATCGCCGAATAGGTATCGGATTGCGCTGATGTTACAACTCTTGTCGTAAATGTCGAATTGTTGCCGCCTCCGTGCTCCATATGCAGAAGCAGGGCAATGTCAAGAACCTCTGCCTCCAGTTTGCTGAATTTTTTATCCGGCCGCAGCATGCGCAGGATATTCTCCGCTGTGGAAAGCCCGGGATCCGGTCTGTGAATATACATACTCTCATAATGTTCATAATGATTGTAGGCATGATAGGCATAGACGGCAAACATGGGAAAGATACTGATCAGCATAATACTCTGCCGCAGTACGTTTCCGACGGAAAGATCCATGACATCCGGATCATAGGACGCAATACTAAGTACGCTGCGGGTCATGGAATTCATGATATCCTTGCTGGGCGCCTTCATGATAACATCACGGGTAAAATTCTTAGGCATATCGCGGCTCTCGGCCAGGATCTGACAAAAGCGGTCCATTTCGTCCCCGTCCGGAAGCTGACCGAACAGCAGCAGATAGGCGGCTTCTTCAAAGACGAATCTGCGGCCCATGCTGCCATTTACCAGATCTCTGACATCATAGCCCCTGTAAAGCAGCCGGCCGTCAGCCGGAACCTTCTTTCCGTTTTCTATCTTAAACGCAGAAATATCGGAGATGTTGGTGAGTCCTGTCAGCACGCCCTTTCCTCTGTCATCCCGCAGGCCCATATTTACCCCGTATTCCGCAAAAAGTTCTTTACTGACAGCGTCATTTTTCTGGCAGAGCGGCGCCATCTTTTCCGTATAATCTCTTATATTCATATTCCGGCCTCCTTTATAATACAATAAACTCAGCTTTTCTAATTTTCTTTTTCATGAACCGGCAGCAGGATCTCTCTGACCGGGATCTGGTTTTTGGCAGCCTGGATCAGCATGTTCTCTTCATATTCCGCCCGGCTGCCTGCTACCTTCTCCATAAAGGGAAGCAGCGATGCCGGAAAGGCCCGCAGGCTGTTATCCGGATCCTGCAGCCTGGTATGGCTCCGCAGATAAAAAAGACTCCTGCGGAAAAAACCTGCCTTTTTATCTTCCATATCCCTGCCGCCGCTGCTTCCGCCCCGACCCAGATAAATACCCCATTCTTCTCTGGCGCATTGATGTCCCAGTCTGATAGCGTCCCGGGGATCATGACTCCCATCCGCATCCATGAGCACAATGATATCCTCCGCGTGCGCCCGGGGCTCGATATAAGAAAAGGCGGTCTTTAACGCCGCTCCCTTCCCCTTCTGTCTGTCATGTGTTAATATGCTGCAGTGATATTGATTAAAATCCATCTGATAATTCAGTCCGCCAAGCTGGCTGCTCATGCTCTGGATATCAGAAAAAACCTGCCTGCACTGTCTGCTGCTGCCGTCATCCACGAGAACGATCTCCAGCTCCCAGGGTCCTTCCCAGGCCCTGATCAGCTGCTCCACCAGTGTCACCAGAATCATACCCGGATCAAAGGCAGGTATCACCATATATATCTTAATCTGTTTCTGCAGAGTAAAATCCAATTTATCAAAATCCATGGATGTTCCTCCTTTTTGACACAGTATAGCAGAATTTTGTTATGAAAATGTGACCGCCTTTCATTTTTAATGGTAATCTAAGAATTTTTTATATATTATTTATAACAGCCGGGGCTGTGCACTTACGTTCTGCATATCAAAGAACACCATCGAAAAAGTCCGGAGAAATCCCCTATCGGGGATGGTTCTCCGGACAATTAAAGCAATACAAGAGCATATTCTCAGAATCAGTAAGCCAGCTTCTCTTCCAGATAAGCCTTCAGCTGCTCAATAGGGATGCGGACCTGCTGCATGCTGTCACGCTCACGAACCGTTACGCACTTGTCTTCCATGGAGTCAAAATCATATGTTACACAGTAAGGTGTCCCGATCTCATCCTGCCTTCTGTAACGCTTGCCGATGTTGCCGCGGTCATCGAAATCGCAGTTCCAGTATTTAGACAGATCCGAGTAAATTGCCTGTGCCTGCTCGGAGAGCTTTTTTGAAAGAGGAAGGACAGCAGCCTTGACCGGTGCCAGGGCATGATGCAGATGCAGCACCGTGCGGATGTCCGGCTTTTCCTCCGTTCCGATATTCTCTTCATCATATGCGCCGCAAAGGAAAGCGAGTACAACACGGTCCGCGCCCAGAGAAGGCTCTATGACATAGGGGATGTATTTCTGCTTTGTGTTCTCGTCAAAATAGCTGAGATCCTCTCCGGATACTTCCTGATGGCGGGAAAGGTCATAGTTTGTCCTGTCGGCAATACCCCAGAGCTCACCCCAGCCGAAGGGGAAAAGGAACTCAATATCGGATGTCGCCTTGGAATAGAAGGAAAGCTCCTTCTGATCATGGTCGCGGACTCTCATATCCTCATCCTTCATGCCCAGGTCTTTGAGCCAGTTTATGCAGAAGCTTCTCCAGTACTGAAACCAATCCAGATCTGTATCCGGTTCACAGAAAAATTCCAG
>ONFL01000012.1 GCA_900317095.1 uncultured Eubacteriales bacterium
GTGGAAGGAAGGGTGGAACCCTTCTGGTTCTTGATGGTCGTGGTAGCTTTACCATCAGTGGTGATGTGAGTTCCATCATCTTTAGTAGTCGTTGTTACTGTAAATTTCGCTTCTGCAGGTGTTACAGTAAGGCTCTTCAGCTGAGGATCATCTGCAGTTGTATCATAAGTTGCTTCTACCTTGAATATGAGATCTTCTGCCTTGTTGTAACCAGCAGGTACGGTGGTCTCGACGAGCTTGTATTCGCCGGCATCTGTGCCCTTGAATTCGAAGGTTGTAACACCCTTGATTTCAGTTCCTACTGCTGTATAATTTTCGTCGGATCCCTTCTTATAGAGTGTGAAGCCTGCACCTTCCAGAGGTGTGGTGCCGTCTTCGCCGACCTTCTGAGCTTCGATTTCGTATGTAAATACGGTTACCTTGTCATCAGGAGTCTTACCATGATCACCATCTCCGCCTGCATTGGGATTGTTGGAGTAGGTCAGGTTAACCTCATTCGGGTTGCCAGCAGAACCGATTACTGCATCTTTGGTCAATGTTGCACTGTAATTTACAACGATCTTGCTATCAGCTGTAAGAGCCGGAGTTGTCCAGGTCTTGAGATCTTCATTCTCTTTAAGAGAAACTGTAAGCACATGATTGCTGTAAGCAATATCAAAGTGAGAAGTTACATCAGTCTCACCAACCTTTACTGTAATAGCCTTCAGCTGATCAGCTGTAATATCAAGTCCATTGCTCAGAGTATCTGTGAAGGTATAGGTCTTATAGGTCTTGTAATCAGCAAATGTGGACGGAAGAGTACCAGTGATCTGGTAAGGGATCTCATCACCGATATCATAATCGGCTGCATCCTGCCATCCGGTCTCCTGTCCGGTTGTGTCGTTCTTCTCTTTTACTTTCTTCTCTACAGTAGGAACACTGGATTTAGCTTTAACAGTTACATCACCTACAACCTGCAGGATGTAGCGTGTCTTGGCTGTATTACCAGTATCTGCTGTATCAGCATCCTTCACAAAATAGTAGCCATCACCGGTAACGGTAAGAGGTGAAGCTCCAGTAGCTGCCTTTGTAGTAGAAAGATGAGCACTGATAACCTCGGCAATAGCCTTCGCTTCATCGCTGTCGTTATTAATTCCCTCCATTGCCTTAGCAACATCAGCAGCAGTCGTGCAGCCGGTGAACTTTGTTCCAACGGTAGCATCTGCTTTCAATGCGGTTAGAAGGCCAGTACTATCTACGCCTTCGCCCCAGGTTACATTAGAAAGTACTCCAGAAGCATAGTCACCTGCAAATACTTGATATGCTTCATAATTATGATCAACAGTATCTCCATCCGCTTTATTGATAGTAATGGTATGGCTTGTTGTAGATGCCGCAAACGCGGGTGTTGCGGTGAATACCATGGCTATTGCCATAGCTGCTGCCAGGACCAGGCTTGACAGCTTTCCAAATAGTCTCTTGTGTTTTGTCATATCATTTCTCCCTCTGCCGTCTCTCCGGCTGTCTTGTGTCTTTCTTCTTCGGGTTACGTGGTTGTTATTTGATTTTGCTGACATTTTGCTCGCCGCCTGTATATCCTCTCTGCAGGTCCGGCTTTTCACGAAGGTGTCCGCCTCCCTTCATGAAATTTTTTCTTTATATATAGAAGCATGGCTGCTGCCATCAGCAGGGCTCCGCTTCCTATATAGCGTATGGTCCCGGTGCCGCCGGTCTCGGGCAGGACGTAAGCTGACGAATCTTGCGGCTTATTCTTGACGGTTCCGCCGTTCGGCAGATCGCCGTTGATAATACTATTTCCATCCGAGCCGAAATAAGCAGGATTTTGATAGCCCTCAACCTTTGTCTCCGTCAGCGTATAGGTATATTCTTTTCCATCTCCGTCTTTTTGAGGCAGATTCTGGAATTTGAAGTGGAAATTCCCACCGGTTCCGGATCCGGCGAAAGCATATGTACTTATGGTTCCGCCCTCACTTGGTACTGCGGTAAAGTTTCCTTTCGCATCCTGCTTTATCGTAAATGTTGTTGAAATCGTCGATCCGTCTGTCTTTCCTGTCAGGGTGACGGTTATGTCTCCCTTCCAGTCTGTCGCGGCTGTACCATCCTTCTCAAACCATTCCTTTGTAAAGTCGAAGGATGAGTATTCAATCTTCGTTTTGCTCTTGTTGGTTACCGTGATGGTACCCTTATCGATGCCACCATTATTTGTAATAGATGTATCATAGTTGGCAAGATTCGATTCTTTTCCGTCGACAGCAGTTTCTTTTACGTAGTAATAATAGGTGTTGCCTTTACCGTCATCTGCAGGAAGATCCGTCCACATGTGGCTCCAGTTGGTATCACTGGTCAGCGTAACCTCAGGATAAACATTTCCACTGCTGTCGATTGCACGCTCATCTACATCTCTGGTTCCAGAGGTGGTCTGCGTAGATGAAGGCGTCGTATAAAGGCTAGTATGGTTCTCTTTTCCCCAGTGATCCCACTCGTTACCACCGTTGCTATATAGATAGTAATCCGTATCACAGGAAATATTGCTGGCAGGAATTATATATGCATCAAGTTTATTCCACTGGTCTTTTTCATATTTTCCTTTTTCCAGCAGCTGACCCTGACCTCCTGACGAATCCTGATAATAAACCGGATTTCCATATACGATATAAATTTTTGCATCAGGGTCATTTTTGACAATCTTTATCGTTCTGATAATAGTATCTGGATTATTATTATATTGATTTGTTGAATCTGCGACTGATTTATCCTTCATATGAAGTGTTACTGTAACAGTTTCTAAATCTTTTGTCTCAGTATAATCCTGTGTATATTTCCTCCACAACTCCACCGTTGCCGTCTTTGTCGGATCATCAAGGTCCTTATTATCCGCATTCAGCCATACCTTGTTTACAGTAATAGCTTTCTTCTCGTTCGGGAAATAGGCATTACCTGTCCCATCTACCAGATCCACTTTGCTTCGGTCAAGATTTCCTGCCCCGTTAGGAAGGATGCCATGGTTCCAGTAGTCATCCTTCGTAGGGTTCTTGATTGTAACATCATTTCCATTGTTATCCTTATATGTAATGGAATCTTTCCATATGAACATATAAGCATTGTTGCTGTCACTCTTTACATAACCCGGATTATCTCCTACATCTGTTTCTACCAGCCGGTAAAGGGTATTGGTTTTCAGATTGTCATCTATGGTAGTAAGCCGGATCACACCGTTTTCGTCGGTTGTCTTTATGAGCGGCTGTCCATCCTTGTCGTTAACCGGTGTCCAGACATGCTGATTATTCTCATATCCCGAATACTCCTCCACCTGGAACTTGACACCAGGCAGTTTGATCCTGTAATTCTCACTGTCAACTTTATACAAGATCAATACATTCTGCGTAACAGAGGATGAGGATGAAGAGCTCGTAAGCTTCTGATGGTCACTTGTGGAAGAACCTGCCACTCCTGTCAGTTCTGCGGTATTGCTGACGATTGTATCATTTACGCCTACAGTTACTTTGTATTCATAGGAAATAACACATGCCAGTTGATCAGGAACGGTGAGCGTCAGTTTATGAGTACTCTCATCGTACTGATAAGCATATCGGGACTTATCTATTTCAGCCCCTGCCCCATTCGACATATCCGGGTCATACTGATATACCCTAATCGTAGAAGGGTCGAAATACGGCGTCGCTCCTGAATCGTCTGTCTTTAATGTATCCGTCAAAGTCAGCGTGTCACTGTTCGGATCGATGTCTTTGGCTGTGGGATTCAGCTTCAGGAAGTACTTAAGCTGTTTTGTGCCGTCCGCGTTATCCTTCAGCTGATGGACCTTATCCAGAACCTTCTTATTCTGCTCTACATATGTCTTTGTGGTATCGCTGTATGACTCCCACTCTATCTTATTTGAATAATCTTTGTCCGTATTCTTCGGATCTTTCCAGTAGTCTTCATCCTCTACCTGTGCCTGATAGTAAATGACGAAGGCTTCACCCGGTCGATAGCCGGTTACGGTAAAATGCACTTTCGAAGAACCGTCGCTCTGTTTCTCTGGATCACTAGCTGTAACAGCCAGCTGAGCACCGCCGTCTGAATAATTTTGTGTTGCATCATCATTGCTTCTATAGATAGCTATAGACTGTGAATCTGTCTTATAAGAAAGACCAGCTGGAAGAGTATCCGTCAAAACCATGCTGCCACTTGTTCCCTGAGGAACCTTCAGAACTACAGCATAGTAAATGATGCCGTCCTTCTTTTCAATGGTTACGCCACTGTCTTTGTAATTGTAGTTTCCACTACCAAAATTCTGAAAATAAGGTCCTGTCGAAGATGACATCTTATCAAGCACAACGTCCTTATAGTGATCAAAAGATGCATCCGCTGAATGGCCAGGAATTTCACCCTTGTTACTGAATTTCCAGGTGTTCTTTCCTCCCTGACCTGCATAGGAAGCCTGAGTATCATAGCTGTAATTGATGGCACCCATTCCCTGGACTTTACTCAGACCGATATCTGTCAAAACAACTTTAAACTTTGTGATATGGCTGCTGCTATCAGAAGAGCCAGTGATATCCTTTTCCGCCCCATCGCTGATATCGTATATCTTAAAGTCAGTTCCGGCTGTAAGACTATCACCAGAAGTTTTATCCTTCTTTGTCAGGCATACCACCATCTGATTCAGATATGCTGCTGTCGTATAATGTTTGTCTGAAAGTTCATCACTTCCATTCTGCGCAGAAAGTGTATCCGTATAGATTACTTTATCACTTTGTATGGTTTCTTCCGGCAGATATACTGTTGATGCCCAGTGAAGTTTTGCTCCATTACCATCTGCATCCGTTTGGGTCTGATCCGGATAATTCCATTTGCTGACATCATAGACGCTCTGCGTACCTATAACATCCCTGCCGCTTTCGCTTGTATAAGTCTTCCCATCATGCGTATAGTCGATCTTATTATTAACCTTTATATGCGTGTCTTTAGGACCTTCCGGATAGTCTGTATCATATGTGATCGTATATTGTCCTGCAGAATAATCCGGCAGTGTAAATGTCCCGTCATCATTTACATGGATCGCCTGACTGCCGATATAGATCGTATCCGGCGGGTCTACCGGTACCCCGTTCACTGTCATCTGATCCTTGAACTGATCCAGGGACAGATCATGCCTATCTGGATTTTTAATGATGATTGTCCAGTGCAGTTTTCTTGTCGTATCATCTCCTGTTACTGACTTTTGTATAATACTGTCCTGTAAAATGACACTGGAAGAATCAGATACCCACCGTATACCGTCATTCGCACTCGCAGTATTATCTACTTCTTTCTTTCCATCCGCAGCGGTGGCAGCATCTGGTTTGACATAATAGGTAATCCAGTAATTTGTAAAATAATTTTCAGGAGGCTTTTCCATCTTAGGAAGTGTCAGATACCAGCCTTTTCTACCATCATTTGCAGGATAATAAATAGGTGTTATCTCAGAAGACTTATCCGCAGACTGTATCGCTTCTGTTCCCTGACCACCTGACTGATCATAGGTGACTGACCATCCTTTTACCTGGTTTGAATTAAAAGAATTCAAACCAGTCATCTGATCATCAAGATAAACCGGACCAGATGTACCCTTAATACTATAGACTCGAATCCTGTATTGAATATAGCCTGCATACTCACCACTAGTCTGAAGATAAGCCTGCTTGCTGACATAAAGATCCGTGTCTTCCGCCTTTGGACCAATATGAATTGAATCATTTGTTCCAAAATTAACATCAGTGCCGTTCTCGCCGCCAGAGTTCTTTACGGTTCCCTCAAAGGTAATATTACCCTTAAAAGCAGTATTCGTATCGTACTTATCATTTAAGGTTATTGTAATTTTGCCGTCTTTCGAAATGGAGTAATCTCCTACTTCAACTCCGCTCTGAGTTACTTTACCCTCCTGACCGTCTGTCGGCAAAACCGTGCCTTCCGGAAGTGTATATGTCAGAGTCCTCTGACCCGGGTCTAATTGCCCGCTCTTCACTTCAAAGTCAAGCGAGAATTTTGCGGAATCTCCGTCATTGAAGTGAGTGTTTTCTTCCCACTTATCTCCATTTTTCTTATAAGCTGTAAATCCGGTCAGATAATCTCCCAGATCAACAGACCCATCTTCTTTGGCCGGTGCTCTTGCGGGCAGTCTGCGGGTACTTGCAGCCGTCTTTTCCGCCTGCGCGTTCTCTGTCTGCTCAGAAGCACCCTTTTCGGGCTTTGGACAGACTTCCGTCTCCGCTGCCACGCTTTCCTGCTTCTTCTCCGTCTGGGCTGCGGTTTCTGCCGCAGTCTCTTCCTTTGCAGGTACCAGAGCTGTCAGCACATAGTCCGAGAAGGAAGATGCCTTAAAGGAGACAGAGCCGACAGTCTGATCGTCTATCATGTCAAAGGAAAGCTTATTTCCCTTTTCTGTTACTTCTTCTGCCTGGCCGCCGTCTGTGATGTGATAGAGCTTCCACTGGGCATCATCTGCGTCCACGCAGGCGCCGCGGAAGGACATGGTTACATCCACGTCGCCGTCCGGCTCTACCTGCTGGCCGTCCTTGTAGAAGCTGAGCGTATAGGGGTAAAAAGCGGCGATCTGCCAGTTCTCGCCGGCTGCCTCTTCTATCAGGCTCTGGTCTGCCTTTGTATTATTCTGATCCGGCACGGAAGCTTCCATGGATGTCCCCTCGTGCAGGACGCCGGCTTCATAGTCGACGGAGGCGGACATATCGTCTCCCACCTTGGCCGTCAGGGTGCCGCCCTGTTCATAGCATTCTGCCGTGTGGGTATGCTCTTCCTTGTCACAGGTCAGAACCGTTCCTTCCGTATAACATGCATCTGTGTGCTGATGATCGGCAGACTCCTCCTGGCCGCAGGTCAGGACCTTCTCTGTCGTGTAGCAGGCATCCGTATGCGTATGCTCTTCCTTACCGCAGATCAGCTGAGCTGTCGCCGTGTTGGCAGGCAGCACCATGCCCACGCCGGTGAACGCAACAATAAAAGCAGCCAGTACGGCTACGATCCTCTTGCGCACCGCCCGTCGCCGGGAAGACTTCACCATCTGCTCAAGATGGCTCTCCTCCCCCTTACGTCTGCTTTCAACTGATAAACGCATTTGCTGCACCTCTTTTTATCTGCCTGTAATAAGGGAACTCTCCCGCTCTTTGCGGAGGGAAAATATATTTCCGGTCTATAAGTTATTTTATAATAGAAAAATTCTTCAGGGGCCATATCCGCAGCACCAGGCGGCCGATCACGGCATCCTGTGAGACAGGTCCTATCTGCCTGTTCCGGGAGTCAATGGAGACGTCCCTGTGATCTCCCATAACGAAGATCGTGCCGTCCGGTACCTGATAGGGAAGATCTATGTCGCAGTCTCCGAAGCTCTTCTGCTCCAGATAGGGCTCCGAAAGCATCTGGTCATTCACGAATACATTGCCGTTCTCATCTATGTTGACCCACTCGCCTCCGCTGGCGATCACCCTTTTTACCAGGATCTTATTGTTATAATAAAAAGCAACAAGGTCGCCCTGCTTGAGCTTGCTGGTCTTGACGGCCATCACCACGTTGCCGCTGGACAGGGCCGGCGTCATAGACGTGCCGTAGATGCGGAACACCGGAAAGACCAGTGTGGCGATCAAAATGGCTGCCGCCGCGGCTGTCAGAAGAGCAAATATGGTATTGCGCAGAGTATGCCGGTACCGCTCCCGGTACTGCTCATGCTCCAGCTCCTCCTCCAGCTCCTGCGTCGTCGGCATGGGCATCTTCTGATCAATACCCGCTGCCGCCGGCTCCATCTCCATCCGGCTTTCTCTCTCTTTCGTACGTATTTCTTCTCGCATTTATATATATGGATCGCATCGCGGGCTCAGCTGCCTGGCCGGCCGCCGGCTCCTGCTTCACGATAAGGTTAAATTATTGATATATTTTTATCAATTTACACTACCCTTGCATTTTAACACCAACAGTTTTTGAATGCATATTATTCAACAAAAAGATAAAACTAATTTTATCTTCTTCATCGTGAAAAAGCACAGAAATCATCTGCTTGTTTCATGTGTTTCTGTTGAAAAAAACTTTTTGTCGGTTTTTTTCTGCGTTATTTGCAAAATTGATTCAAATTTCCAATCAGACGTTCATAAAATATATAAAAAATTGTCTGCCCTGCGCTATAATGATTACAAAAACGGGAGGAAGAATCATGCTTGAAGTTGGAACAAAAGCGCCGGCCTTTACGCTGCCGGACCAGAACGGACAGATGCACTCTCTGGAAGATTACAGAGGAAAGAAAGTGATCCTTTACTTTTATCCCAAAGACAATACAGCCGGCTGCACAAAGCAGGCCTGCGGCTTCGCGGACCGCTATCCGCAGATTCAGGAAAAGGGCGCCCTCGTGCTCGGCGTCAGCAAGGACAGCGTAAAGTCCCACAAAAACTTTGAACAGAAATACAGCCTGCCCTTTACGCTCCTGTCCGACCCGGACCACCAGGTCCTGGAGCTGTACGGCGCCTGGGGCGAGAAGAAGAATTATGGAAAGGTCACCATGGGAACGATCCGCACCACCTACCTGATAGACGAGGAAGGCGTCATCATTAAAGCCATGGGCAAGGTCAAGGCCGCAGACAACCCCGCGCAGATGCTGGAAGAGCTCTCCAGGTGACCCGTATGAGCGCGCCGGAAAGCTGGAAGGCAGCCTATCGCGATCTGCTGGAGACCCTGGCCCGGATGGGATACCCGGTGGAATTCGGCAAGGTCATTGCCAGAAACCTGGGCTCCGAAAAAACCATGCGGCGGATGACGGCCTATCTGCATTCGGCAAAGCCCCGCTCTGCCGAGGAGATAGCCGATGAGATGCTGGCCATCATGAGCGACCGCGACAGATGGATCGAGAAAAAGGAGTCCGAGCAGGCCAATGCCGCCTACAACAGGCTCCTCAACGAAGGTTTTCAGGATCAGGATTAAATAAGAGAGATTATTAAGTAAGAGGGATTATTAATAAAAAAGATTGGAGAACAGACATGAGCCTTAACAGATGCGGCTGGGAAAGCAGCTCAGAGAAAATGACCGCCTACCACGACAAGCGCTGGTGCAAGCCGGAGCATGATGACCGGGAGCTATTTGCCATGCTGATCCTGGAAGGCGCCCAGGCCGGCCTTTCCGAGCAGGTCAGCAAGGACCTGAAGAGGCGCGGTTTTAACTTCGTCGGTCCGACGATCATCTATTCCTACCTGCAGGGCATCGGCATTTACAATGATCACCTGGAAAGCTGCGATTTCAGATAGAGACCGCCCGGACGGACCGGAAGAATCATTGTCCCCGCGCCGTCCCTGTCTGGTGTGGACACGAAATTTACTGTGCCTTATAATATAGAAGTAATTCTATACACAGGAAAGGAGTTTTATAATGACAAAAACAGAGATTAAGGAATATGTAGAAAAAGCAATGAACGCAGGGTCCTGCTGCCCCGAGCTGAAAGAGGCCTGCGCAGCCTACCTCAAAAACCCCGGTAAGGAGGAGGCAGCGGCTCTTCTTCAGGAACTGAAGGAAGACGTCTGCTCCATAGATGACTGCATCGCTTTCCTCGGATCCGATGCGGCAGCTCAGATATTCGGCGACGGCCAGGCAGCTGCCCTCAAGGCTGCAGAGGCTTCAAAGGCCGCCGGCGGAAAGTACTGCACCTGCGATGCCTGCCAGGCAGGCGGCGCCCTGCTCGACAACGAGGCGGACCTGCTGGCATAAAGGCTCTGAGAGACATAAGAGCTCTGAAAAGCATAAAGCTCTGAAAAACACCAAAGGCCCTGCTGCGGCTGCGCCCGAAATTTCGGACGCAGACCGCGGCAGGGTCTTTTTTCAGATAAGGGTCATAAGCCCTTCACGCATTTCTTTCATGCCTTTAAAGGACATCCGCCCTTCCTCCCATTTCTTTTATTCCTTTTCCCTGCTCTTATACAGCAGGCAGACCAGCTCGCCGGCAATGATACAGGCCGTTCCCAGCGCAAATGGCAGTCCCACGCTTTCTTTGAAAAAGAGCACACCCATGACTGTCGAGGTCAGGGGCTGCACCGGATACAGGGCAGAACAATTGCTGGCCGGCAGAGCCGCCAGCCCCTGGTTCCACAGTATATAGGCCAGACCTGTGCAGACTATGCCAAGGTAGAGAAGGCCCAGGATCACGGGAAGACTGAAAGATACAGCCGGCTGGCTGACAAAGTATTCTGCCGCGGCGATCGGGATCTCGCAGATGGCGGCAATGCCGACAGCTGCCCGGGTAATGACCAGCGGCTCATACACCGACAGTCCCCTCCTTGTAAGAACAGAGACCATCGACCAGCCGAAGACGGATGCCAATGACAGCAGAACGCCCGGCAGGCTGGTCTGCCCTCCGGTTCCCAGGATCAGATAAACACCGAACACCGCCATCCCAATACCCGCTATCTTATTCCCCGTCAGCTTTTCATGCAGGACCGGCACTGCCATCAGAGATATCGTAACAGGATTCAGAGAATTGATCAGCGATGCCATAGACGAACCGGCAAACTTTGTGCCCAGAAGCTGAACGCCTACAGAAACTGCGTAGCCGAAAGCACCCATGATCCAGACATATTTCCAGGCCTCCCTGTCCAGTCTGGTCTTCTTCCCCTGCTCATTGACTCCGCCTGCCCAATTCCGGCTCCTGACCTTCACAATCAGGCTCAGAGTAAGGAAGGCAATGGCAAAACGGAAAAACATGACCAGAAAAGCCGGCAGGCTTTCCAGCACAACCATGCTTACAACGTAAAGACTGCCCCAGATCACAAAGACCAGAACCAGTCCCAGATATGCCCTTTTCTCACTGCTGCTCAATTAAACCCGACTTCCTTTCATAATGGCAAAGCACAGAGTGCATTGTAGCACTTTAACAGAGGCAGTGCAAACAGGAAGGCCTTCTGATTGACACAGGCTCCGGCATTTTGTAATATGAATACGTTTAGCCCTGTAAGGAAAAAGGTGCTGGTTAATAAGGAGGCAGAGCATGGCAGAGGTCAGATATTTCGGAAAAACAAAAGACGGGCAGAGCTCCGGCAGCATTCTCTCCCATCAGCTGCAGATCTTCTCAGACCATTTCCTGGAACTGGACGCTTCTTCTGTTCCCACAGGAAGGATCCTGAACGCAGCGGACACCCCTATGGATTTCCGGCACAGCCATTCCGTCGGAGAACGGATAGACGATGATTATGATCAGCTGAAGATGGTACATGGCTATGACCACTGCTATGTCTTCCCGAATGACCGGAAACTTAAGAAGATGGCCTGCCTTTCCTCGCCGGAAAGCGGTATATCCCTGACCGTGCTCTCCGACCGCCCCGGCATGCAGCTCTACACAGGCAATTATCTGGAAGGCATCCGGGGAAAGCAGCAGCGTCTCTGCCATAACCGGGACGGCATCTGCTTTGAAACCCAGGCTTTCCCTAACGCCTGCTGCCAGCCGGCTTTCCCGACTACCATACTGCCGGCGGGACAAATCTTTACTTCACGCACGATCTATCGATTCTCCTTATCCTTGATTATGTGAAATCTAACGGCTGTATTAACTTTGAAATAGTGTAACCGGCATATATGATATTGATGCATTTAATAAAAGTTTATAAATATCTTTGAAAGCCCTTACCGACAGTTGATATGCCCTATCGGTAAGGGCTTTTCGAAAAAAAAAAGGAACCAGCGCTTCCCTCCTGCTGCTGTCTCCCATTCTCGCATATCAATCTTTCCAGAATCTTTCTGCAAGGAGAAAGATTCTTACAGTTTTGTCACTTTCACCCTCTCGGCAGGAAAACAGAGAAGCACGATCCCATACACGATTGATGAGTACATCCCGGCTGACCGTGCGTCCGCAATTGTCAGTCAGGACCTTCAGCAGTTTCTGTTCCGTCTTGCTGAGCTCAGCGATCTCTCCACCCACAGTAAAAATCATATGCGCAAAATCAAAACGATATTTTTCCTGAGAAAATATCGCTTTCTCCGCGGTCCCATTCTGTTCCGCATGATTTCTCAGCTGGGTGCGAACCCTAGCCCGGAGCACGGAGAGAGAAAAGGGCTTTGTCACATAATCATCTGCTCCCAGATCCAACCCCTCCACGATATCGAGATCCGTATCGTTCGCTGTCAGAAGGATCACGGGGATCCACGGCGCAGTTTGTTTACATTTCTTGAGGAA
>ONFL01000039.1 GCA_900317095.1 uncultured Eubacteriales bacterium
TCTCCAATGTATCCCATGAGCTCAAGACACCGATCGCCCTCATCCAGGGCTACGCGGAGGGCCTGATCGACAATGTAAATGAGGATGAAGAAAGCCGGCAGTTCTACTGTGATGTGATCGTAGATGAAGCCAAAAAGATGAACAACATGGTCAAACAGATCATGGCTCTGAATGAACTGGAATCCGGTTTCAGCAAGATCAGTATGGAAAACTTTGATGCAGCTGAACTTATATCCGGACTGCTCGACAAATCCGCTATCCTTATAGAGAATAACAAAGCACAGCTCCACTATCAGCCCGGCCCCGGGCCGGTATTTGTCTGGAGCGATCCCTTTCTGGTGGAAGAAGTATTTACAAACTATCTGACAAATGCCCTGCACCATCTGGACGGGGAGAGGAATGTGATCATATCCATTGATAAAGAGCAGGATAAAGTAAAAGTGAATGTATTCAACAACGGGAAGCCCATCCCCGAAGAAGATATTGACCGGATATGGGATAAGTTCTACAAGGTCGATAAGGCCCGTACCCGTCAGTACGGCGGAAGTGGTGTCGGCCTTTCCATAGTCCGGGCCATCATGGACCGGCTGGGGCAGCAGTGCGGTGTGAAGAACGAGGAAAATGGCGTGAGCTTCTGGTTTACTCTGGACGGAAGCGATACAGCCGGCCAGGCAGACGGGTCCTGATACTCCCTGTCTGCCGGGGAAACAAAAAACGGCGGGAGAGGAGACCTGGCTGGTTCCTTTCCCGCTGTTTCTGTGCATGTCAGAATAAAAGAAGAGACCTGCATTTATTCATACAGGTCCACTTTGCCCTCGATGTCGTCATTGATCGTGTAGTAGCAGGCATTGTCAGCCGGTTTGGCATAAAGCTTCAGGGTATTGATATCCTTGATAAGTTTACCTTCGCTTACCCAGATCTCCTTGATCCTGGCAATGAGCTCTTTCTCCTCCGCCTGGCGGCCTTCGGATTCAACAAAAAACGAAGTTTTCACAATCATCCCTCCTTTGTAAGAATACCGTATACAAGTATGTATCAATATACCACATCATATCATAAGAATTATTTTAATGCAATAAAGTAGGACAAGGGCTGCCGCTTCCGTAATACATAAAAAGGCGGTGCCGGACCCGCCTTGCGGACAGGTCCGGCACCGTGAGGAAATTATTTTTCAGGATACTTTCTGACTGTTGAATTTTCCGTCGGCCAGATCTATGATCAGCCGAACAGTTCCATCTATACCGAAAACAGCACTGTTGATCATGAAGTCGTGGTCGTCGGGAGAGCCCCACTGCCTGTTTGTATAGAAATTAAAATACTGACTGCGTCCTTTATCGACCTTAAGCATCTTTTTTCTGGCTTCCCTGTCGGTATCCAGATGATAGAATTCCTTAACCCGCGGGATCTTGAAGCTTTCCGGAGCATATACATAAAGATGAAGTGTATTCTCATCATTCTCCAGGATCGCATTTGCCGCGCGTCCCACGATAACGAAAGATTCTTTCTCTGCCAGCTCCTTAATAAGTGCCTTCTCCATAAGGAAAAGTTTATCAGATTCTGTCATCTTATCCATCAGACTCTTGTCTTCAAATCCACCTTTGTGCACCGGCAGGATATATCCGCTTACTTTCTCCTCGAGAGCGGAGAGCTTTTCCGGATCCATATTTTTCCTCTCTGCAAGCTCGTTGATCAGATTCTTATCATAGAAATTAATTCCATAATGCCTGGCCAGTTTCTCGCCAATCTCATGTCCTCCGCTGCCGCATTCTCTTCCGATTGAAATGATCATACGCTTTTCTTTCATGATATCCTCCATCCCTTCTATTTGATCTTCCGATCTGTTCTGTTGGTATTGGTCAACCACTTCCTGATTCTTTTATATCATGATATATCGCTCTTGTCAATAATTGGTTTACCAATTATTAAAAAATTTTTTCCCGCCATCAAAAGTCAAACGCAGCCTATTATTAAATATTGATGTCTTGAAATCGAAAATTGTGGTATCATAAACAGTATGAGTGAATATGAACGTAATTCGGAAAAATTTATTGAATATGTAGAGAACCGCATTCTGGAGGGAACACTGAAGGTGGGGGATTCTCTGCCTGCAGAACGTGTACTGGCTCAGCAGCTGGGCATCAGCAGAACGGCCGTGCGCGAAGGGATCCGCATCCTGGAAGTCATCGGTATTGTTGAAAGCCGGCATGGAAGCGGTAATTATATCCAGAGCTATTTTGATAAGACACTGGTGCAGGTCCTGACCATGATGTATGCGCTGGATGGGCTCAGCTACAATGAGATCCGGGAATTCCGCTATTCGGTGGAGCGGCAGGCGCTGGTGCTGGCGGTTAATAATGCTGATGAGGAGAGCCGGGCGGAGCTTACGCGTTATCTGCAGATCATGGAAGATCCGGACAGGTCGGAGCAAGAGCAGACCCAGGCGGACCATATGATCCATTACACGATCATACAGATGTCCGGGAACAGGCTGGTTATAGCCAACTATCTTGCCCTTAACCGTATTATTGGGGAATTCATCGGTGATATCCGCAGGCAGATCCGTAAAGAGAGTCTGGAAGACTTTGCCGGTTTTCAGTCGGTGCACAGGCAGATGGTCGAAGCAATCTGTACAGGAGATCTCGATCTGGCCAAGGACGCACTGGATCGCCATTTCGTATATATCAGCCAGGATATCGATACCTGAAATATAAAAATCAAGCATGCCTGCCGCACGGCAGCAGGTTAAAGGAAAGAAGAGACAGCAGATATGAAAAAAAGAAAAGTCGGAATAGTAGGCGTCGGTCATGTGGGCGCCCATACTGCTTACAGCATAGCTATGCAGGGCAGCGCGGATGAGATCGTACTTGTTGATATTAATGATGCCAGGCTGACCAGTGAGCATCAGGATCTGCTGGATGCGTCAGCTAATATGCCGAACAGAGTCCAGATCAGGAAGGGGAGCTATGAAGATCTCCGGGATTGTGATGTTGTTGTCAACAGTGCCGGCGATATCAGCCTGCTCATGGGTGAGGACCGGTCTCTGGAACTGAAATATACCGTCCCCGCTGTTCATACCTGGGCAGAAGATCTGGGAAGATCCGGCTTTGAGGGAGTCATTCTCAGCATCAGCAACCCCTGTGATGTTGTGGCGCACGAAATCGCTCTGGCCAGCGGACTTCCCAAAGGCCGGGTCCTGGGAACGGGTACCGGCCTGGACAGCGCGCGGCTGATCGCGCAGACTGCAAAAGCTCTGCAGGTAAGTCCGCAGTCCGTGCAGGCTTTTATCCTGGGAGAACACGGTGTTACCCAGTTTGCGGCCTGGTCCTGCGCTTCTCTTGGCGGCATGCCGCTTGATATTTTCCTTAAGAAGAACGGCAGAGAGGACTTTGATAAGGAAAATGTAGAGCAGCTGGGCTGCCATGCCGGTATCATTACATTTTCTTATAAGCACGCAACGGAATACGGTATAGCGGCTGTCGCGGCAAGAATGGTCCGGGCTATCATCCGGGATGAACAGGTCCTGCTTCCGGCCAGCGTACAGCTGGACGGGGAATACGGACAGAGAGGCCTCTTTGCCGGTGTGCCGGTCATCCTCGGGAAAAACGGCGTGGAAGAAGTCGTGGAACTTCCGCTTACAGAAGATGAACTTTCCAGATTCGGCGAATGCTGTGATGCTATCCGTGCAAATATGAGGACGGCGGATCAGATCATGAATCGCGGCTGATGCGGAAGGCGGTACAGAAAAGCTATTCTACTATTTTCATGTGTCATGTATTTGTTTAGGAACAAAAGCCCCGGTTTGTGCCGGGGCTTTTGCCTGCTCTTGCAAAGGGAAGCAGCGCTGTGCTATACTAAAGTTTATCAGCAAGGTAAATCGCTAACGCAGCCGGCCCCAAAAGGCCGCAGGAGAGAAGAATATGGTTGCAATCATTGATTATGATGCGGGAAATATAAAAAGTGTTGAAAAGGCCTTTCAGTATCTTGGCCAGGATGTCATCCTCACCAGGGATCCCGGAGTCATTGTCTCTGCAGACAGAGTCGTCCTTCCGGGCGTAGGAGCTTTTGGCGATGCCATGGAACGTCTGCAGCAGTATGGTCTGGTTGATGTCATCCATGAAGTCGCAGACCGGCAGATCCCCTTTCTGGGAATCTGCCTGGGCATGCAGCTTCTTTTTGATTCCAGTGAAGAGGCTCCCGGTGTAAAGGGACTGGGCATCCTTCCGGGTAAGATCGTCCGCTTTTCTGATGATATGGGACTGAAGATCCCCCACATGGGCTGGAATTCTCTGACTCTGACCAAAGATTCCCGGATTCTCAGGGGGATCGGTCAGAATCCCTATGTCTACT
Organism: uncultured Eubacteriales bacterium; assembly: GCA_900317095.1. Taxonomy (GTDB): domain Bacteria; phylum Bacillota; class Clostridia; order Lachnospirales; family Lachnospiraceae; genus UBA2912. The sequence goes on from ONFL01000039.1 coordinate 4,348, forward strand.
TTGTGCATTCTTATTATCTGCAATCTGATCGTCCCGAGGATGTTTCTGCCACGACACAGTACGGCTGTCTTGTACACGCGGCGGTGGAGGCAGATAATGTGTTTGGATGTCAGTTCCACCCGGAGAAGAGCAGCCGGACCGGACTGACGATTTTGAAGAACTTTGCCGCTTTATAAATGGCAGTCAGGAGTGAAGATATGTTTACAAAAAGAATTATTCCCTGTCTGGATGTCAACAACGGCAGGGTCGTAAAGGGTGTGAATTTTGTCAATCTGAAGGACGCGGGAGATCCGGTGGAGGTCGGCGCGGCATATTCTGACCAGGGCGCCGATGAGCTTGTTTTTCTGGACATCACAGCCACCAGTGATCACCGCCGGACGGTAACTGACCTTGTCAGGGCTGTTGCGGAGAAGGTTTTTATCCCTTTCACGGTTGGAGGCGGCATCCGCAGCGTGGATGATTTCCGGGCTGTTCTCCGCGAAGGAGCGGATAAGGTTTCCGTGAACTCTGCTGCCATTGAGAATCCATCTCTGATCCATGAAGCGGCGCAGAAATTCGGCCGCCAGTGCGTGGTGCTCGCTATAGATGCCAAGCGCTGTGCTGATGGGAAATGGACGGTCTATAAATACGGCGGAAGAGTGGATACAGGTCTGGATGCCGTGGAATGGGCAAAGAAAGCCTGTGATCTGGGGGCTGGAGAGATCCTGCTCACCAGTATGGACTGTGACGGGACAAAGGCCGGTTATGATCTGGAGCTCACGAGGACGATCGCTGACAACGTGCCGGTTCCGGTTATCGCTTCCGGCGGCGCCGGCAGCAAAGAGCATTTTTATGACGCCCTCACTGCAGGGGGAGCTGACGCAGCCCTCGCGGCATCTCTGTTTCACTACAGAGAGCTGGAGATCGCGGATCTGAAACATTATCTTGCCGGCAGGGGGATCAGTGTCCGTCCCGTCGGTTTATAAGGAGGAAGAAGACATGGGAGCCATTGCCAATGACTGGCTGGCACCGCTTAAGCCGGAATTTGCAAAGCCATATTATGCGAAACTATATAAAACGGTGCTTGAGGAGTATAAGACCCATCAGGTCTTTCCGCCGGCGGATCAGATTTTTCATGCTTTTGAGGCGACACCCCTTGCAGATGTCAAGGTCGTGATCCTCGGCCAGGATCCTTATCATGGGCCGGGCCAGGCCAACGGCCTGTGCTTTTCCGTCAGTCAGGCGGCTGATATCCCGCCTTCCCTGCAGAATATATATAAAGAGCTGCATGATGACCTGGGCTGTGCCATACCGGATAATGGTGACCTGCAGAAATGGGCTGATCAGGGTGTTCTGCTTCTGAACACGGTGCTGACTGTCCGCGCTCACCAGGCGAATTCCCACCGCGGCATAGGCTGGGAACAGTTTACGGATGCCGCCATCCGCATACTGGATCAACAGAACCGGCCTATAGTGTTCATGCTATGGGGAAGACCCGCAAGGGCAAAGAAAAGCATGCTGCACAATCCCATGCATCTGGTTCTGGAAGCGCCTCATCCCAGCCCGCTCTCCGCTTACAACGGTTTTTTCGGAAGCCGTCCGTTCAGCCGGACCAATCGTTTCCTGCAGGAAAGAGGCGTGCAGCCCATAGACTGGCAGATTGAGAATGTCGGGAAAAACAGATAGAGACAATAAAAAAATAACAGTTACGAAGAAAAGGCAATGCCACAGTGGGCATTGCCTTTTTAAGTGAGCCGGAGCTCTTTTTTATATTTCAGCCGGGGTTATTCTCTATAAGTTAAACGACAGCTTTTTCCGCTGTTGCCAGCATAAGCTTTATACGGTTCATCTGGTTGACCTGGCTGGCGCTGGGGTCATAATCTACGGCCACGATATTGGAATCGGGATAGCGCTTGCGAATCTCTTTAATGACGCCTTTGCCGACGACATGGTTGGGCAGGCATCCGAACGGCTGGATGCAGACAATATTGGGAACACCTGCATGGATCAGTTCTATCATCTCACCGGTCAGGAACCAGCCCTCACCGGTCTGGTTGCCGATGGAAACGATCGGCTTTGCATATTCAGCAAGGGTCTGAATGTGTGCCGGCGGGTCAAAACGTCTGCTCTTCTCCAGAGCTGTGCGCATGCTTTTACGGATATTTTCCAGGAAAGCGATGACCAGATTGCCGACGACCTGTTCCCTTTTTGATTTTCCAAGCTTTTCATGCTTGAAATTATTGTTGTAGAAGGAGTAGAGGAAAAAGTCCAGAAGATCCGGAACAACCGCCTCGGCTCCTTCTGCCTCCAGTACATCGACCAGGTGGTTGTTGGCAGAGGGAGAGAACTTTACAAGGATCTCTCCGACAATACCAACCCTGGGCTTTCTCATATCTTCATAGATCGGAAGGTTGTCAAAAGCCTTTACGATATCACGTACGTTCTGATTGAAGCTGCGCTTATTTTTGCCGGTCATGGAGTCAATGCAGATCTGCTCCCACTTCGCATGGAGCTTATTGGCGGATCCGGGCACTTTCTCGTAGGGCCGTGTCCGGTAGAGGACTCTCATAAAGAGGTCTCCGTATACCAGAGACTGCATGGCTACCTTGAGGATGGGGATATTGTAGGTAAAGCCCGGATTCTTTTCTATGCCCTGGGCGCTCAGGGAGATAACCGGGATCTGTCCCATTCCGGCGTTGGCAAGGGCACGGCGGATAAATCCGATGTAATTGGTAGCCCGGCATCCGCCTCCGGTCTGGGTAATGATCAGGGCGATATGGTCCAGATCATAATTACCGGATTCCAGAGCCCGCATAAACTGGCCGACTATGACCATGGAGGGATAGCAGGCGTCGTTATTTACATATTTCAGTCCCAGATCTTTCGCCTCCTGATCAGCATCCGGGAGCAGCTGCATATTTATGCCGCAGGACCGGAGGGCGGGGATCAGAAGCTGGAAATGAATAGGCGACATATTGGGAGCCAGGATCGTATACTGGGTGTCTTTCATTTCCTTAGTAAAGATCTTCCTGTGGTAAGCGCTGGAATGCAGATGCCCGCGGATCCTGTGCTGCTCACGCAGCCGGATGGCCGCGATCAGACTGCGGATACGGATCCTGGCCGCTCCCAGGTTGCTGACTTCGTCAATCTTCAGGCAGGTATACAGGCGGTCGGAACCGTTGAGGATATCCCGGACCTGATCTGTGGTAACTGCGTCGAGTCCGCAGCCAAAGGAGTTGAGCTGAACCAGTTCCAGGTAATCTGTCTTCTTTACAAATTCAGCCGCGCAGTAAAGCCGGGAGTGATACATCCACTGGTCAGACACGATGACAGGCCGGTCCGGCTCCGCCAGGTGCGCTACAGAGTCCTCTGTGAGGACCGCAAATCCAAAAGATGTGATCATCTCCGGGATACCGTGATTGATCTCTTTGTCTACATGATAAGGACGGCCGGCAAGCACGATGCCTTTCTTGTGGTTTTCCTGCAGCCAGCGCAGCGTCTCCTCGCCCTTGCGGTGCATATCGTCATGGGCCCGGGCAAGCTCTTTCCAGGCCAGACTGACCGCTTCCTTTATCTCGGCTTTGGGAATGCCGAAACGTTTGCAGAATTCCTGTGTCAGTCTTTCTTCGAGAACCTTTTCACTTTCCAGGGAAAGGAAAGGGTTCATGAAAGTGATAGAAGGATCCTGCAGTTCTTCCACGTTATTCTTTATATTTTCCGCGTAGGAAGTAACGACCGGGCAGTTATAGTTGTTGGTTGAGCCTTCTGTCTCCCTGCGCTCGTAGGGGATGCAGGGATAGAAGATAAACCTGGCGCCATGCTGGATCAGCCACATGATATGGCCATGGGTCAGCTTAGCCGGGTAGCAGACCGATTCGCTGGGAATGGATTCTATTCCCAGACTGTAGATCTCATGGGTCGACTGGGGAGAGAGCATAACGCTGTAGCCCAGTTTCGTGAAAAATGTATGCCAGAAGGGATAATTCTCATACATATTGAGAGCTCTGGGAATTCCCACCACGCCCCGGGGAGCATTCTGCGGGTCGAGACTCTCGTAGTCAAAGAAACGGTGATTCTTATACTCAAAAAGGTTAGGTACTTCACTTCTGGACTTGGCTTTGCCGAGGCCGACCTCGCAGCGGTTGCCGGAAATGAAGCGGCGTCCGCCGGGAAACTTATTGATGGTAAGGCGGCAGTTATTTGTACAGCCGCCGCAGCGGGCCATGCTGGTGGTATAGGAAAGATTTATGATCTGGTCCAGACTGAGCATGGTCGGCTGCTGTCCCTTATAACGGTCTCTGGCGATCAGGGCAGCGCCGAAGGCTCCCATGATGCCGGCAATATCGGGCCGGATGACCTTGCAGCCGGATATCTTCTCAAAAGCGCGCAGTACAGCATCGTTATAAAAAGTACCGCCCTGTACCACGACTTTTTCACCGAGTTCTTTGGGGTCTGTCAGCTTTATTACCTTATAGAGAGCGTTCTTGATGACAGAATAGGCCAGTCCCGCGGAAATATCGCCGACGTCCGCCCCTTCCTTCTGGGCCTGTTTTACATTAGAATTCATGAAAACGGTACAGCGGGAGCCCAGATCAACCGGGTGTCTGGCGTGGATGGCTTCTTTGGCAAAATCCTCTACGGAATAGTTCAGGGAATTGGCAAATGTCTCTATAAAGGAACCACAGCCTGAAGAACATGCCTCATTCAAAAGCACGTTGTCAACCGTGTGATTGCGGATCTTTATGCATTTCATATCCTGGCCGCCTATATCCAGGATGCAGTCGACATCCGGCTCAAAGAAAGCGGCAGCATAATAGTGGGCTATGGTCTCCACTTCACCCTCTTCCAGCATGAGGGCTGATTTCAGAAGCGCCTCCCCGTAACCGGTGGAGCAGGAGCGGACGATCCTGGCCGTGTCGGGAATGATCTGACGGATCTCTTCCATGGCCTTCTGTGTCGTGCGGATCGGGCTTCCGTTATTATTGCTGTAAAAAGAATAGAGCAGGGTTCCGTCTTCACCGACAATCGCCAGTTTCGTGGTCGTAGAACCTGCATCTATGCCCAGGAAGCAGTTCCCTTCATAGCTGGCAAGATCGCCCTTGGCAACTGTATGGACAGCATGGCCTTTTACAAAGGCCTGATATTCCTCGTCATCCCTGAAAAGAGGATCCATACGGCCTGTCTCCGGCGCCATGTGCATATCAGATGAGAGAAGCTCCTTGAGAGCCCCTGTACTGGTAACAACATCTTCTTTATAGTTCATAGCCGCGCCCATAGCCGCAAACAGATGAGAATTCTCGGGATCAATGATCTCATCATCTGTCAGCTTCAGGGTACGGATAAATGCCTTTCGCAGTTCCGGAAGGAAATGCAGGGGTCCACCCAGGAATGCTACATGCCCGCGGATAGGTTTGCCGCAGGCAAGACCGCTGATGGTCTGCTTTACGACAGCCTGAAAAATGGAGGCAGCCAGATCTTCCTTGGCGGCGCCTTCATTGATCAGCGGCTGGATATCAGTCTTCGCGAATACGCCGCATCTGGCCGCAATCTGGTAAAGGGACCTGTAATTGGCAGCATAGTCGTTGAGCCCTTTGGCATCTGTCTCCAGCAGAGCCGCCATCTGATCTATAAATGCTCCTGTGCCGCCGGCGCAGATGCCATTCATACGTTCTTCGACATTGCCGTTTTCGAAGTAAATGATCTTGGCGTCTTCACCGCCCAGTTCTATGGCAACATCCGTTCTGGGAGCAAATTTCTTCAGGGCAGTCGCTACGGAATAGACTTCCTGTACAAAGGGAACTTTAATGTACTTGGAGATGGACATACCGCCGGATCCGGTGATCATGGGATGAACCACGGCATCTCCGACCTTATCGCAGGCTTTTGTCATAAGGTCCAGGAGCGTCTCCTGAATGTTCGCGAAATGTCTTTCATATTCAGAAAAAAGGATATGATCCTCCGAATCCAGGATAACGAGCTTAACGGTCGTGGATCCGACATCAATCCCCATATAGTATTCGTTGTTCATATATTCAGATTCTAAATGCAGAATCTCTACCCTCCTTGTATAGTTTGCAAGTCTTAATTATTATACGATACCGGTTTTCAAAAAACAAGGCTGGCCGGCGCTACAGATAAAACCAAGTGTCGCCAATGTTGACAAACCTAAAAGGAAAAATTATACTTGAACTGTGTAATGAGCGGACACGGATTTCAGGTCAGACAGACAGGGAGATCTGTGTTCTTACCTTATATAACATATAGTCTGAAGAATATAACATATAGAGGAGCGGATAGATCATTGAAGAGATTTCTGGATAAGCTGGAGCGCAGGCTGGGAAGATACGCCATACATAATCTGATGGTTTATGTATGTGTGCTTTATGTAGCCGGGCTGGCTCTTGAACTGCTGAACCCCGGGTTTTATCTGAACTGGCTTTCTCTTAACCCGCCGATGATCCTTCGCGGACAGATATGGAGGCTGGTAACTTTTCTGATCCAGCCGCCTGATACGAACGTTATATTCTTTATTCTTACCCTGTATCTGTACTACATGCTGGGGAAAGCGCTGGAACAGACCTGGGGGGCATTCCGCTTTAATGTCTATTACTTTTCCGGTGTAATCTTTACGATCATAGGCTCATTTATAGCCTGGGGCATCACCGGACAGGTGTATCTGATGGACACTTATTATATTAATATGTCCCTGTTTCTGGCATTTGCCCTGGTTTATCCGGACATGCAGCTCCTGTTCATGTTCCTGATCCCCATCCGCGTGAAATGGCTTGCGCTGCTGGACCTGGTCTTCTTTGCCTATACGATCATCCGGGGACCTCTTGGCACCAGCATATGCGCTATACTGGCACTTTTTAATTTCTTCATATATTTTCTGGTATATATCCGGCCCCGCTTTTCCTATGGAAGGGCAGGCAGGAGAAGAAGACAGGCTGCTCCCAAAAAGATCCATGTGGTCCAGAAGGAGCCCAGACACCGCTGCGCAGTCTGCGGCAGAACCAGTGACAGCAATCCGGAACTGGAGTTTCGTTTCTGCTCCAAATGCAACGGCAATTATGAATACTGTCAGGACCATATTTTTAACCACAAACACGTAGAATAAGGGAAGGATAGATGATCTGGTACAAATATCTTTACATGGGTGATTCCGTCCGCGGCAAGGTTCTCTATTATAAATATCTTCTCCGCTATACGAAACGTCTTACGGGGACCTACTGCATACTGCCGGCGGCGCATGAGCAGGATCTGTTTGATATCTGCCGCAGTGAGCTCCTCCGCGTCAGGCAGTTCTATCCGCAGGACCAACTTGTGCTGGGACTGGCCGGAAGCCGCAGGGAGGCGTGCCTGCTTGCCGGTGATATGGTGATGGATGCCATGGCGCAGGTTCCCGGCGGGGATCTGGAAGGACTTGCCAGGGTCATACATTCCTGGAAATAAATTCGAGGTAGTCATTTGCTTGCTGTAGTACTTATAATTCTCAAAACAGTCGGAACCGTGCTCCTTGTGCTGCTATGTATCGTTCTGGCACTGCTGGCGCTGATCCTTTTTGTTCCTGTCCGCTATAGGGTGCGGGCTGAGAAGTATGATTCCTTTTCCATGGAAGCGAAGGTAAGATGGCTGCTGGGCCTGGTAAGGATGGAAGCGGTCTATGGCAGTGAAAGCGGTAATAAGCTGCACATATGTGTGAAGGCTGCCATGTTTACTTTGTACGATAACCTGCAAAAAAAAAAAAAAAAACCGAAA
>ONFL01000090.1 GCA_900317095.1 uncultured Eubacteriales bacterium
ATGCCGCTGGTCAGCACATTCATACCGTACAGACCGGATATAACCGTAGGGATCGCCAGAATGATGGTGATGGATGTCAGCCGCTGCATGGTATTATTCAGACGGTTATTGATCACCTTGGCCATCAGCTCACTGGTACCGTCAATGATCTCCCTGTAGATCGTACACATCTCTATCGCCTGCCGATTCTCGACTCTGACATCTTCCAGCAGTTCTTCATCTTCCGGAAACTGGGGAATATGCTTATAGCGGCGCAGACGGTCTATGACCATGCCCGCGGCCCGCAGAGACGTTTCGAAATAGACCAGCGTAGAATCCAGATCATGCAGCTCCACCAGGTCGGCGTCCTCATCTTTCTCCTGACCTACCCTGGATTCTATGGCAAGTCTGCGGTCATCCACAGAGCGCAGCACATTCTGATAGACCTTCATGGCGTTGAACAGGATCTGATAGACGAAACGGGTCTTCTTTTTCGTAGAGAACATCCGCACCCTGGTATTTATGAACTTGTCAAGGATCGGTGTCGTCTCGCTGCAGATCGTTATGATGGCCGTATCCGTGAGAATAATTCCCAGCGGGATGGTCGTATAAAATTTCTTGTCGTGCTGGATCTCGCTGGCCGGTATGTCGACAATGACCAGTGTATAGTTATCCTCGAGAACGATACGGGACTGCTCCTCTTCATCCATTGCGGCCTGCATATCGTCCGTGTCAATATCAAAAAAGCGGGAAAGAGCGCCGACTTCCTCCGAAGTAGGCTCTGTCATTTTCACCCAGCAGCCGTCACTATAGCTGTCAAGGGCGTGTACGATTCCGTTATCTGTCCCGTAAATCTCTACCATGATCGTACCTGCTGCTTTCTATTAGATACTGCTCTGTAAAAAGCAAATAGTTTTCAGCTTTCCTGGCCGCACGGCTCTGACTTCTGAATAACATAATGAGCCGCCCGCATGGCCGACACAAGTATATCATAAAAAAAGCTTTGATAGCAATAGAGAGGCGGATGTGTTAAGGTAAAGGAAATACCCGCGGACAGGAAGGAATATTGCCATGATTTCTATATATTATACAGAGCTTTCTGAAGAATACCACAGCAGCCAGCACGATCAGGCTCTCCGTCTGCTGGAGCAGGCGGCAGGCCGGCGTATCACCGATTCCCAGCTGACGGCAGGAGCCCACGGCAAGCCCTCCCTCCCCTCCTGGAACGGTTCCTTCAACCTGAGCCACTGTCCCGGTCTTGCGGTCTGCGCCGCTGATCCCGACGGCGGGCGCAGCATCGGCATAGATGCAGAACTGGTCCGCCCCTTTCATGAGAATCTTATTTCCCGGGTCTGCTCTCCTTCTGAACAGGAACTGCTGGCGGCCGTCCCTGCCGGCAGGCCCAGAGACCTTCTCTTCTTCCGCCTGTGGACGCTCAAAGAAAGCGCCGTGAAATGCAGCGGAGAAGGGCTTACAGTCCCTCTGCGGAGCATTGCCTTTACACAAAAAGAAATGCAGATCCGATGCACCAGGCCCGGTCTGCATTTCTTTCAGAAAATTATTCATCAGGATTACGTTATCTCGTTGTGTTCTGATATGTCTTTCACGGAGCCGGCGCTGATCAGCTCCGGGCCTGTTAAGCCTCTGTAAAAAGCGGAGTGGAGTAATATCTGTCGCCGCTGTCCGGAAGAAGGACTACGATGGTCTTGCCCTCGAACTCAGGCCGCTTTGCCAGCTCTACACCTGCCTTCAGTGCCGCGCCGGAGGAGATGCCTACCAGGATGCCCTCCTTGTGAGCAAGGAGCTTGGAATATTCAAAGGCATCCTCATTCTCGATTGGAAGAACCTCATTGTAGATCTTTGTGTCAAGAACCTTGGGAACGAAACCGGCACCGATGCCCTGGATCTTATGAGCGCCGCTGCGTCCTTCAGAGAGCACCGGAGATGTCGCGGGTTCTACGGCTGCGATGAATACACTTTCTTTCTTGGATTTCAGGAATTCGCCTACGCCGGTTAGGGTTCCGCCGGTACCAACACCGGCGACAAAGGCGTCAACCTCTCCATCCGTATCTTCCCAGATCTCCGGCCCGGTCGTCTTTCTGTGCGCCTCAGGATTTGCTTCATTTACAAACTGTCCGGGAATAAAGCTGTTCTCGATCTGGGCCGCCAGCTCGTCTGCCTTGGCGATCGCGCCCTTCATACCCTTGGTTCCGTCTGTAAGAACGATTTCTGCACCATATGCCTTGAGGATGTTCCTGCGCTCAACGCTCATGGTCTCCGGCATGGTAAGAATGATCTTATAACCCTTGGCAGCTGCTATGGAAGCCAGACCGATGCCGGTATTGCCGGATGTAGGCTCTATGATGGTGGAACCTTCCTTCAGAAGGCCCTTCTGCTCAGCATCTTCTATCATAGCCTTGGCGATTCTGTCTTTTACGCTGCCGGCGGGATTAAAATACTCAAGCTTCAGAAGGATCCTCGCCTTCAGTCCCAGTTCCTTCTCAACATTGACAGGCTCTACGAGAGGTGTATGTCCGATCAGTCCAAGTGAACCCTGATAAATATTTGCCATGATAAAAACCGTCCTTTCAAAATGAAATTGTATTTCTATTTGTTTTCCTAGTTAACTCATATGAATTATATGATTTATCTTGTTGTTAAAATATACCCTTTTCGAACATTTGTCAATAGTATTTTTTATTCTTTTTGCAAATATAAAAAAGAGGCTGAGGATCCTCCCTTCCAGGAGAATTCTCAGTCTCTGTAATACGCTTTGCGGATTCAGGCTTCGTCCTGTTTCGCGGATGCAGTATCCGTTTTCTTCTTCTTTCTGCCGCGTCTGCCGGCAGGGACATTCCGGCTCTGTTCCTGCCGGATGATATCCAGAGTATGATGGAAATCGTCCCATTCTTTATCCGTCATAACCTCCCGGACCCTGGCCAGAACTTCCTTTACATAATTCTCACTCACATTCTGATAGCGGATATACTTCTCTGTCGGCCGCAGATGATATTCCCTCTTGTCCTGGCTGGACTGGATCTTCTTCAGATACCCCTTTCTCACCAGGCTGTTCACCTTATAGGCCGCATTTGGAGACGATATCTGGATAAAACGGGCAAATTCATTGACTGTAGGTTCATGAAGGGCATAGATGACTTCCATACAAAAGGATTCCACGGTCGTAAGTGTTGCTTCACGTTTCTCAAAGCCACGGAAAATTTCTCTGTAAAAATGCAGCTTAAAATTTGAATAAACCTCAGCAAACGCCTTCTCCGTTGTCTCCATGACCCGAGTGCCCCCATAATGATATTCCGGACCGCCCCTCTTCCTCAGATGGGAGCAGCACGCTTATAGTATAAATTTATCATAATAATAAGGGTGGCACAACCGGAAAATTCAGCTCTGTCTGTCGGTCAGGGCAAAGGAAATCTCCGCTTCGCAGGCGGTCTGACCGTCTACATCCGCTCTTGCGCGGCCCATGCCGAGAGAGCCCCGGATGGATGTCAGTTCACAGTGGATCTTTAAGACATCACCGGGAACGACCGGCCGCCGGAAACGTGCTCTCTTTACGCCGCCGAAGAGGGCAAGTTTTCCCTTGTATTCTTCACAGGAAAGCAAAGCCACAGCCCCTGTCTGGGCCATCGCCTCCAGGAGCAGCACGCCAGGCATAACCGGATGCCCGGGGAAATGTCCCATAAACTGCATTTCGTTGGCAGAAACGCATTTCACTGCGTCGCAGGATTTTCCAGGCTGACATTCCTCCACCCGGTCTATCATCAGGAATGGATAGCGATGGGGAAGGATCTGCTGGATCTGAGCACTGTCTAATTTCATTATTCTTCTCCTTCTTTCTCTCTGTATTTTTTAAAGATAAGTGAAGCATTGTGGCCGCCAAAGCCGAAGGAATTGGACATTGCGCAGCGGATTGGATAAGGCCTGCCGGTTCCGGGAACCACGTCCAGCATACAATCCGGATCAGGAACCCGCCAGCCGGCTGTGGGAGGCAGAAAATCATGGACGATCGCCTCTATGGCAGCCACAGCCTCCACGGCGCCGGACGCCCCCAGCAGATGGCCGGTCATGGACTTGGTAGAACTTACCCTGACCGGACAGGGATCGCCGGTAAAGATCCGGCGGATGGCTCCTGCCTCACAGGCGTCATTGAGCTTTGTAGATGTACCATGAGCATTTATATAATCCACATCCTGCGGACCTACGCCCGCGTCTGCCATCGCCAGACGCATACAGCGCTCCGCTCCGCTGCCGTCCGGACGGGGAGCCGTTATATGATAAGCGTCGCAGCTGCATCCGTAGCCTGTGATCTCTGCATAAATATGCGCCCCGCGGGCTCTGGCATGGTCCAGTTCCTCAAGGATCAGCGCGCCTGCCCCCTCTCCCATGACAAAACCATCCCTTTCCTTATCAAAGGGTATGCTGGCGCGGGCCGGGTCCGTACCGGTGTACAAAGCGCGCAGGCTGGTAAATCCGCCCATGCACAGCTGGGTGATGGCTGCTTCCGAACCACCGCAGACCATGACTTCTCCATATCCATCCCTGATGTAATGAAAGCTGTCGCCGATGGCATTGGAAGCAGACGCGCAGGCCGTTACCACACTGGTGCATTTACCCTGCAGACCATAGCGGATCGCGATATGACCAGCTGCCATATTGGCAATGGCCATGGGGATAAAGTGGGGAGAAACCCGGTCATAGCCCTTTTCCATGCCCCGCACTTTGTTGTCCTCTATTGCACCGATCCCGCCGATCCCGCTGGAGAACACAACACCCCAGCGCTGTCTGGATTCCGGGCTTTCCAGAAGTCCCGAGTCCTCCATAGCCTGACCGGCGGCTGCCATTGCAAAACGGCAGTAAGGATCCATCTTCCTCTCTTCAGCACGGGTCAGCCAGGGAGACAGATCCAGATCTTTTACTTCCCCGGCCAGCTTCACTTTCTGCTGTGAAGCATCATAATGGGTAATGGGACC
>ONFL01000128.1 GCA_900317095.1 uncultured Eubacteriales bacterium
ACAAAGGGCATGTCCGCCATCATCGTAGACAGGGGCACACCCGGCTTCACCATCGGCAAGACCGAGAACAAGATGGGCCTGCGGGCAGCACCGGTATCCGAGCTGATATTTGATAACTGCCGGGTTCCCAAGACCCAGCGCCTGGGAGACGAAGGCCGCGGCTTCATGATCGCCATGGCCGGCCTGGACGGCGGCCGCATCGGCATGGGCGCGCAGGCAGTCGGCATTGCCCAGGCAGCCATCGCCGCTTCCGTAAAATATACATCCCAGCGCGTCCAGTTCGGAAAGCCCATCAATAAGAACCAGGGCATCCAGTGGTATCTGGCCGACATGGCGACGACAACCGAGGCCTCTCTTGACCTGGTCGTAAATGCCGCAAAGCTCCGCCAGGAAGGCCTTCCGGTCAGCAAGGAAGCCGCCATGGCCAAGTATTTTGCATCAGAGAATGCCGTAAATGTTACCAACAGAGCCCTGCAGCTGCACGGCGGCTACGGCTACATGAAGGATTATCCGATAGAGCGGATGTACCGCGACGCCAGGATCGTTCCTCTTTACGAGGGAACATCCGAGATACAGAAGATTGTTATTTCCAGAGCAGTCCTTAACGAGTATAAATAAAAGGCGGACTCTGAATATACCTGCAGCCGGATCTGGTTTTCTCGATTTTCCTTGAGCCGGCTGCAAGGCGAAAAAGAATGTGTTAGAAGGAATTTTGAAATAATCCTGATGTGGTTATGAGGAGTTAGTTTATGTTAGAAGTTCTTGCTATTGTCATTTCCCTTGCCCTATTGATCTACCTGGCCTATAAAGGCTGGTCGGTCGTTCTTGTTGCCCCTGTCCTGGCGACAGTCGGCGTTGTTCTTACCGGTCTGTTCATGGGACAGCCCGGCAGCATCCATATCATGGCTACCTATACCGAGGTATTCATGAAAGCCCTCGGCGGATATGTAAAATCCTACTTCCCCTTCTTCATGCTCGGCGCCATCTTCGGCACCGTCATGGATTACTCCGGATCCGCCAAATCCATCGCCAACTGGATCTTCGCCCATCTGGGCCGCGGCAAGGAAGTTCTGGCAGTTGTTGTTGCCTGTTCCCTGCTGACCTACGGCGGCGTTTCCATGTTCGTCGTTGTATTTGCCATCTATCCCATCGGCGCCATCCTCTTCCGGAAAGCAGATATCCCCAAGAGATTCCTTCCGGCTTCCATCGCCGCAGGCGCTTTCTGCTTCACAATGACCTGTTTCCCCGGATCTCCGCAGATTCAGAATACCATTCCCATGCGTTTCTTCGGAACAGATGCTTTCGCAGCTCCCGTACTCGGCATTATCGCCGGTATCCTGGAGTTCATACTGATCATGCTCTGGCTTAACCGCCGTGTTAAAAATGCCATGGCCAAAGGCGAGGGCTACGGCGATCATGCAAATGAGAAGCTGGCAAATATTGAAGATGATAAGCTTCCTTCCTTTGGAACCGCTCTGATCCCGATCATTGTTGTAATCGGCCTCAACCTGATTCTGTCCAAGGGCGTCTATATCGAAGCGCACGCAGCAGCTTTCCAGTATCTGGAGAATCCGGACACCTATAATACAAAGATCGCAACCGTCGCAGGTACCTGGTCTCTGATCATCGCTCTGATCGCCGGCATCGCTGTCTGCCTTTTCATGAATATGAAGAGATTTGAGAAAGGCCCTGTTGAGACACTCAAGGACGGCGTACAGGGATCCTTCCTGGCCATCATGAATACTGCATCTGAGGTAGGTTACGGCAACGTAATCAGTTCCCTGGCCGGCTATGCGATCCTGACAGAAGCACTGACATCTCTGGGCGGCGGCAACCCGCTGATTTCCGGAGCGCTCTTTACAACCATCCTTGCCGGTGTTACCGGTTCCGCTTCCGGCGGTATGTCCATCGCCCTGTCCACCATCGGCGAGCCTCTTATGCAGCAGGCTGACAAGATGGGGATCAGCTATCAGGTTCTGCACCGCTGCGTAGCCATTGCCTCCGGCGGTATGGACTCCCTGCCTCATAACGGCGGTATCATCACTCTGCTGATGGCCTGCCAGATGACCCACAAGGAATCCTACGCGGACTGCGGCATGGTAACCGTTGTTATCCCTCTGATCGTAGCGGTTATCGCCGTCATTCTCGGTACCATGGGCGTCTGCTGATCTTCCCGCCTGTACGGGAAGCAGATGATTTCCTTTCTACGCGTCTCCGGGTGCAAGCCGGGAGGCGCCTTTTTATGTACAGCCGCCTATTTTGTGGTATCATAGGGAAAAGCCGCCGGGCCTATTATGGGCTATCCGGAAAATGCACGCGGCAGCCCGCCGGGGCCTCATAAGGCCCGCACCAGGATGAAAGGAGAATAAGAAATGTTCAGAGAATTGATCCGTAAGAAACAGAAGCTGACAATGGAAGAGTGCCTGCAGATCCTGAAGACAGAAAAGCGGGGTGTCCTTTCCGTAAATGGAGATGACGGCTACCCCTACGGCATGCCTATAGACCATTTCTATAATGAAGAGGACGGGAAGATCTATTTTCACACCGGCAATGTCGGCTACAGGCTGGAGGCCCTGCGCAGGAGCAATAAGGTTTCCTACTGTACTTTTGATGAAGGATACAAGGAGCCCGGCGAGTGGAACCTGCATATCAGGAGCGTGATCGTCTTCGGAACCATTGAGATCCTGGATGATGTGCGCGGCCATGAGCAGATCGTGGATATCGCGACAAAGCTGAGCCACAAATTCACAAACGATGAGGATTATATCCAGGAAGAGATCCAGAAGGACGCCCACAGGACCCTGCTGCTGGCGCTGACGCCGGAAAATATCTGCGGCAAGCTGGTAAACGAAAAATAAGCAGGAAGCCGCGGGGGGATAAGAGAGGTACTTATGACAATAAAGGAAGGCTATATGCCCTTCATGGGCTTTCAGACCTATTACAGGATTGCCCGGGCGCCGGGCGATAAGCCGCCGCTGCTTTTGCTGCACGGCGGGCCCGGTTCGACCCACAATTACATGGAGCTTTTCGACTGTCTGGCAGAGGAGGGCAGGACAGTGGTCACCTATGACCAGGTCGGCTGCGGCAGGTCTTATCTGGACGGATACCCCGAGCTCTGGAAGATGGAGACCTGGATAGAGGAGCTTAAAGAGCTCCGCAGCCATCTGGGCCTGGACCGGTGCCATATCCTGGGCCAGTCCTGGGGCGGCATGCTGCTCCTGCAGTATCTGATCGGCTGCCGGCCCCGGGGCGTACTGTCGGCTGTCCTGTCCAGCACGCTCCCTTCCTCACAGCTGTGGGGCAGGGAACAGCACCGGGTCCTGCGCTATTTCTCCGCCCAGGAGCAGCAGGCCATCCGCCGGGCAGAGGAGACCGGAGATTACGGGACCGCTGCCTGCGTGGCGGCGACAGCCCACTTCATGGAAATGCGCTGCGCGGGCGCTCCCGGCCCGGACGCGCCGGAATGCCTGCGGCGGTCCAAGAAGACCGGGGACGAGGCCTACCTGACGGCCTGGGGCAATAATGAGTACACCCCTTCCGGGACCCTGAAGAACTTTGACCTGACGGACCGGCTGGGAGAGATAGCTATTCCCGTCCTCATCACCAGCGGCACGGACGATCTGTGCACGCCGCTGACCGCCAAGATCATGCACGACGGGATCCCGGACTCCTCCTGGTATCTGTTCGAGGGCGCCCGGCATATGCCTTTTGTGGAAAATCAGGATCAGTACATGCAGCTGATGAAGACCTGGCTGCAGGCCTGCGAAAGCGGTCAGGCCGGCAGGGATTTTATAAGGAACAAATGAAATACTGGAAGCAGGATGATTTTGACGATTTCCGGTGTATAGCCGGAGCCTGCCCGGAAAGCTGCTGCGCGGGCTGGCAGATATTTATTGATCAGGAAAGCCTGGAGAAATACCGGGCATTTCCGGGCCCCTTCGGGGAAAGGCTGCGAGGCTCTATAGACTGGGAGCAGGGGCGCTTTCTTCAGGATGGCCCCCGCTGCCTCATGCTGAATGGGGAGGGCCTCTGCGACCTGCAGACGGCAGGGGGAGAGCAGAGCCTGTGCCAGACCTGCGCCAGGTTCCCAAGACATATGGAGGAATATGAGGATGTGCGGGAGTACTCCCTGTCTCTGTCCTGCCCCCAGGCGGCGAAAATGACCGTGGAGCGCAGTGCGCCCCTGTCCTTTACGGTGACAGAGGACCAGACAGAGGATGACCCGGAAGACTATGAGGATTTCGACGATCTCCTCTATGACCTGCTCTGCACGGCCCGGGATCTGCTCTATAAGACAGCAGAGGAGAAGCGCCTGCCCCTGCAGCTGCGGCTGGACCTGATCATGCAGACAGCAGGTCAGCTGCAGGACTGCTATGACCGGGACCATTTCTTTGACATGGACCATGTCCTGGAAGCGGCCGGAAAGCAGCTGGACCGCTTGGCGGCGGCAGCCGGAGACCCTGCTCAGATAGAGATTATCTGCGCAGCCGAGGGTCTGGACAGAGAGAGCCTGGAGGACGCAGTCCGTGATTTTCAGCTGCTTTATCATATGGAAATGATTCATCCGGACTGGATCTCTGTTCTCAACCGGACAGGGGAAGCTGTGCTGACGGACGAGGATGCCTGGCAGGCAGCCATGGATCCGGACGCGGAGACTGAGCGGGCGGCGGAGAACATACTCATTTCCCTGCTCTACACATACTTCTGCGGGGCGGTCTACGACGGGCAGATCCGTGCCAAGGCGGCCATGGCCGTCTACAGTCTGCGCTGGGTGCTGATGGTCACGGCCATGTACCGGCAGGAGGAGCCGGGGGCAGGCTACATGCAGCTGATGGAGAAGGCTCTGTGGCAGTACGCGCGGCAGGTAGAGCACTCGGACCAGAATCTGGACGCGGTCGACATCTGGTTCGGGGAAGCCCCGCTTTGACAAAAGCGCAGGTGCAGCGGAAAATGACCGCTGCACCTGCGCCGTTTTTTTGATACGGGAGTAAATGGTTTTTACTGGAAGACCTGCTGAAATACGGTCAGGTTTTTCCCGCCGGGGATCGCGTAGATCACATTTCGGATGCCTGAGGCCGCGAATTCCTTCTTAAAAAGCCTAGCTGCGGTTTCCGGGGTATTTCTGAATACGCCGCACCCATAGGCGCCTAAAATAGCGGTGTCAACCATCTCGTGCTCCAGGATATTATGGATA
>ONFL01000008.1 GCA_900317095.1 uncultured Eubacteriales bacterium
CCCGATGCCCTGGGGACCCAAAAGGCCCTTGTGGCCTGGAAGGCATAAGGCCGACAGACCCATATCCTCAAAATCTATGGGCAGAACACCAGCGCTCTGCGCCGCGTCCAGGACAAAGGGGACGCCCTTTTCCCGGCAGATCCTGCCCACCCGGACCGGATCTATACAGCTGCCGCAGACATTGGAGGCATGGGCCATGACCACCAGCCGGGTATTGTCCCGGAAGGAAGCAGCAAAAGCTTCATAATCCAGCTGCCCGGTCTGAGAACAGGGCACTACAGTCACATCAACGCCCCGGTCCCTGACGTCATGCATGGGCCGGGCCACAGCGTTGTGCTCCATCCCGGATATAATGGCATGATCGCCGGGCCGCAGAAAGCCGCGGATGACAAAATTCAGACTGTAGGTCACGGACGGCGTGAAGACCACGTTCTTAGGTTCGGGAAAATGGAACATGTCTGCCAGGGCCCGCCTGGTCTCCAGCAGCATCTCGCCCGCCTCATAGGCACTGTCATAGCCGCCCCGGCCGACATTGACGCCCAGCTGGTCTATATAATCCGCCATGGCCTGCCCGACGCCCGGCGCCTTGGGAAATGACGTGCTCCCGTTATCCAGATAGATCCTCCTCACGGCTGCAGCCCCCTTCCTTCGAAAAAATCCCTGTTTATCATTATAACACAAGGACGGCACTTTCCAAACAAAAGGAAGAGAGCCGGCCCAGGATTATTTGTTTACAAATTTTATCAATAAAGCAGTTTTTTGTTGCCATAGCTACACTCCGACAGGCCAGTTTCTGTTATACTTTCCCTGTAGGTCAATGTAATTTCCTTTTTTGATAACTTATAAACACATATAATTTCCTTTTTTGATAATTGAGGTGTTGAAATATGGCTAAGAAAATAAATCTTGAGAAAAGCGTGAGCGAACTTGTGAAGGAATATCCCGAAGTAAAGGATATCATGGCCGGACTGGGTTTTAAGGACATTACCAATCCCGTGGCCCTGTCCACAGTGGGCAGGATCATGACCATCCCCAAGGGGGCGCAGATCAAGGGCATAGAAATGGATAAGGTCATATCCACATTCCAGGAGCACGGCTTTGAGATAGAAAAAGAAGCTGCAAATCCTGCCCCGAAGACAGACTCTGCAGCCGCTGCCGCTCCTGCCGGCAGCCAGGAGACTGGCGGCAGTACTGATGAAGCCCCGGCCTCCACGCCCGAAGAGCGCAGCCAGCTCTTAAAGAGCTATGTGGCCCGCCTGTCCGCCGGCGAGGACCTGGAAGCGGTCCGTCAGGAATTCGTGAAGAACTTCCGGTCTGTCGACGCGGCTGAGATCGCGAAGGCTGAGCAGGAACTGATCCAGTCCGGCGCCAGGATCTCCGATGTACAGCGCCTGTGCGACGTCCACTCCGCCCTCTTCCACGGCGCGACAAAGGAAGAACAGATTGCCCGCGCCGAGCAGGCGGTCATGGATTCCCTGCAGAGCAAGACCGGCGCCGACGCCAGCGCCCAGGAATTTGCGAAAATCACCAGTCATCCCGTCAATGTCTTCCTGGCCGAGAATGAAGAGCTCGGCCGCCGCATCCAGGTGACCCAGATTGCCCTGGCAGCCGGCGCTTCCAACGAGAAGACAGCCTCCACGATCCCGGCCGTCCGCGCCGCCTCCATCCACTACGCGCGCAAGGGCGACCTGATCTATCCTCTGCTCAACCGTACCTACGGCTTCTCCGGTCCCGCCGATGTTATGTGGGGCGTTGACGATGAGATCCGCGACGAACTGACAGAGCTCGACCAGTCCCATGGGGACCTGCCCGATTTCCGCCAGCGCCTTACAAAGGTCCTGGACCGGGCCCAGGAAATGATCTACAAGGAGAACAACATCCTTTTCCCGCTCTGCATCCAGAAGTTCAGCGAGGAAGACTGGATGCGCATTTACTATGAGATGCCCGCCTACGATACCATCCTGGCCGGCGGCTATCCGCTCTGGAAAGAGGCAGAAGAAAAAAGAGCAGAGCTGAAAACGATCGGCGGAAAGACCGTGCGCGCACTGAAAGAAGAAGGCGGACAGGATTCTTCAGAGAAAGCCGGGCAGATCCCTGCAGAAAACGCCCGCATCCCCCTGGGCAGCGGCCACCTGACCCGGGCGCAGATAGAAGCCGTCCTCAACACCATTCCCATGGAGATCTCTTTTATAGACGAGCAGAACATCAACCGCTATTTCAACGACGGTGAGAAGCTCTTCAAGCGCCCTGACATGGCCATTGACCGCGATGTCTACTCCTGCCACCCGCCTAAAGTGCAGGAAATCGTAAAGGGGATCATCGAAAGCTTCCGCGACGGCAGCCAGAGCAGTGTCGAAGTGTGGATGGAAAAGAAGGGCGAACCGGTCCTCGTCCGCTACATGGCCGTCCGCGACGAGCAGGGCAATTACCTGGGAACCATGGAATGCGTCCAGAAAATGGGATTTGCCAAAGGCCGCGTCTAAAGGCCTCTAAAGCAGAAAACCCAGCACGACCAGCAGCTGGGCGGCGGTATAGGTTTCCATGATGCCCGGCAGGCCTTTCTTATAGAATGTATCAATAGCCAGGATCAGGTCCGAGCTGACGAAGATCATGGAGCCAATGAAGGTCAGAACGGTCATGCCGCCCAGACAGAAGAAGCGGACCGACATAGTCCAGCTCATGGCCAGGATCACGATGATGTAGAGCAGGACCGGCGGCTTCATGTCTTTCTCAATACCGGCCAGCAGCCGGGTCCCGACTATGATCCCGAAGCAGATATAGCAGACCGCCGACACGAAAAAGGCTGGCCGCAGTCCTGCCCAGCCGGCCTTTATCTGGATCCAGGCTGTAATCATATAGAAAATATGACCTGCCAGGAAGGAAATAGCTCCGGGGATAAAGCGGTCCCCCGACAGCAGGAGGACGTCGCCGCCGAAACCGCAGGCCAGGGCGCAGATGATAAGGACTGCCAGGGGCAGCCCCGGCTGCCCGGCAGGGCAAAAGGCCGCAAGGGCCAGCAGAAAGAAAGCAGCCAGGACCGGCATCAGCAGGGGCTTCAGGCGGCGGGAGCCGTCCCGCTCGGAGGCGATACTGTCCAGAATGCTGAAGATAACATAGACGATCAAAGCCAGACCTGCCGCGATCCTCATAAGCCGCTTCCTCCTTTTTTACTCTCTGTTTCTATTGTCCGGCAAAACCGGCCAGGCTGTTCATGACGATCTTGTCCCCTGTAATATCCTTCAGGGTCCGGCAGCCGGTCATCAGCATGGTATCATGCAGCTCGCTCTTTATCTTCTCCGTATAGAGACGGGCACCCTCCCGGCCGCCGCCGTAGACGCTGACCGCGTAGGGCCGGCCGATCAGCACCGCGTCCGCGCCTAAGGCCAGGCACTTGAAGACATCGCCGCCGCTGCGGATGCCGCCGTCCACAAATATCTTCATGCTGCTGCCCACAGCCCGGCGGATGGCCGGCAGAACCTGGCAGGGAGCAGGATTGTCAGCCAGGATACGGCCGCCGTGGGAAGAGACAACTATGCCGTAAGCGCCTGCATCCGCACAGACATCGGCGGACTTTGGCGTCATGATCCCCTTGACCACGAAGGGCATGCCGCCTGCCTGGGCGATCTCCCGCAGCTGCCTGCCGGACTTGGGATAAACGGGATGGCCGGCTATCTTCATATTGACAAGGGCTGCCGCATCCACATCCATGGCAAAGCCCATGGGGTGCAGTTCTTTCAGCTTCCCAAGCTTCTCCAGCACTTCCTCCTGGGCCCAGGGCTTTATCGTGGAAATTGCCAGCCCATCCACGGCCTTTATGGCAGGCAGGGTCATCTCATAATAACCCTTTGGCGCGCCGTCGCATGTCCAGGCAAATGTCCCGGCGTCCCGGCAGCCCTTTGTCACATCCAGGGAATATTCTTCCTCGTTCATGGCATCCGAATAATTCATGGCCAGGCCCCCTATGGGCGCGGCAAAAACCGGAGCATCAAAGCTGCGGCCGAACAATTCAATGGACATGTCTATGTCATAATCTTCATGGAGCGGATCGGAATTGATCTTCACCGCCTGCAGATATTCATGGCTGACAACAAAGGACTCCCCGCTGCCTATGCCGCCCGGCCCCGGGATGATCCCCCGGCAGGCCCGGCCGTCGCAGACCGGACAGACCCTGCATTTGGGTCCGATCCTCTTCTTTGCATTCTCCAGAACCTCCTGATAGGTCATGTTCTTACCCTCCCTCATACATTATGAAAATATCCGGCGCCGGCCTGTCCCGGCCGTCCGCTTCTTTTTAGCCGCCGGAAAGATACAGTCAGCTATTCAAAGAATTCTTTGCTGATCTTTACCAGATCCTCACCATCCCGGCTGCCCGCTGTCTCATAAGGTGAATGCATGGCCAGCTGCGGCAGGCCTATATCGACTGCCGGCATGGAGACATGGCTCATGGAAATGATCCCCAGGGTGCTGCCGCCGGGTATATCGGAATTATTTGTAAAAACCTGGACCCGGCAGCCGGCCTTGCTGCATATTTCCCTGAAGAGGGCCGCGCTGTAACCATCTGTGCAGTAGCGCTGGGCCCCGGAAAACTTAAGCACGACACCGGAGCCGATCACCGGCCGGTTGACCGGATCTGCTTTTGCCGCGTAATTGGGGTGGACGGCGTGGGCGTTGTCAGCTGAAATCATCAGCCCGGCTGCCAGATCCATGCAGAGCTGCTCATAATCCCGGCCCAGCTGCCGGTATATACGGATCAGGATATCCCGCAGAAATGTAGAATCTGCTCCCTGACGGGTATCGCTGCCGACCTCCTCATTGTCAAATAGAGCATACATACAGAGACTCTTCCTGCGCTCTGCGGAAAGGAACCCCTTCAGAGTCGTAAAGGCACACTGCAGATCGTCCAGCCTGGGGGCGGAAATAAACTCCCCCTTCGGTCCCCACTGGCTGCCTGCCTGGCGGTTGTAGACATACAGGTCGCTGCCGGCGACGTCCTCAACATCACAGCCGGCGGCATCAGCGATAAGCCCATCCAGGCTGACCCGGTCTCCGCTCAGGGCAAAGAGCGGCAGCAGCTCCTGCTGCAGGTCGTGTTTCACGCCGGCGTTGGCATTGCGGTTCATATGGATGGCCAGCGAAGGGATCAGCAGAATGTCACGGTCCAGATCCACCAGCCTTCTCACCAGCCGGTCCTCATCCCGGACAAAGACGCGTCCTGCCACAGACAGGGGCCGGTCGAACCAGGGATCTATCAGCGCCCCGCCATACTTCTCCACATTGAGGACCACATAGGCATTTGCCCGCTCCATGCCCGGATTCTCCTTGAGCTTAAAGCAGGGAGAATCCGCGTGGCTGGCGCAGATGCGGATCCGGGAGAATTCCTCCGGGATCGTGAATGCCAGCAGGGCCGAATCATTGCGGATGACATAGTAGGATCCGCCGGGGATCAGCTCCCAGCGCCGGTCCTCGCGCAGGGCCTTAAAACCATTTTCCTCCAGCATCCGCGCCGCATTGGCTGCGGCCAGATAATTAACCGGACTCTTCTTTATAAATGCCAGCAGTTCTTCAGTGAGTGTCATCTCGCTCCTCCTCTAAAAGCAGCTTTTTAAGTCTCTTCTATATCTATTTTATTCCATATTATACCATATGGACAGTTTTTAATACATTTTCGAAATATTGTCGTTTTATTTCTGATATTCTCTGATTTATGTCTGATTTTTACTTATATTTTTCTAATTTCTTGTTTATTTTTTCGTACAATGGTGTTATAATATTAACAAACAAAGAGGATGCTTAAAAGTCCTCAAAAGTAATATCAATCATTATCCATCGCCGGGCATCTTACCCGACATATACTGAAAGGCGGCGCAGATTATGTCAGAGAAGAATATTGTGGTTACGATTGGTAGAGAATATGGCAGCGGCGGCAGCGAGATCGGCAGACAGATAGCAGAAAAGCTTGGCATCAAGTTCTACGAAGAACAGCTTCTGCAGGAGGCGGCTGAAAAGCTGAACAAGGATCCCGAGGCCCTTAAGAAATATGAAGAAAGCAAGTCCGGGCTGGACACCTTCTTCGGCGGCGGCCACAGCACTCCCATGGATATGCCGGCCGTTACATATGGACAGCTGGACCAGTACGCCCTCTTCCGCGTCGAATCCACGCTGATCCGTGATATAGCGGAGAAGGAATCCTGCGTTATCGTAG
>ONFL01000124.1 GCA_900317095.1 uncultured Eubacteriales bacterium
CGACCCGGTCATGCGCCAGGGCGTCAAGTCCCTCTTTGCCGAGGATATGTCAGAGCGCGGCCTCACACCGGTCATCTCCTCGCATAACCTGCGCGAGCTTGAGGACATCTGTGACCACGTAGGTCTTCTTCACAAGGGCGGGCTTCTCCTGTCCGAGGATCTTGTGGATATGAAGCTGGGTATTTCCAAGATCCAGTGCGTTTTTGAGAATGACAGCGAGATGGAACGGATCCTGTCAAAACTGAAAATATTGAGCCACGATACCCGCGGGCGCCTGCACACCATCGTCGCGCGCGGCGAGGCGAATGAAATCCGCCAGACATTTGCGGATACACACATGGTCTTCTTTGAGCTTCTTCCCCTGACCTTAGAGGAGCTCTTTATCAGTGAAACGGAGGTGGCAGGATATGACATCAAAAAACTCATCCTCGGCTGAATTTAAGATATCCATAAAGGAAATGCACCGGCACAGGAAATGGCCCATCGCCCTGATCGCACTGTTTTATTTTATCAGCTGCATAGTCGTGCCGCTGATGTCAAAGTCCAACTATGCAGGCCCGGATTGGAATGGTGTCTTTACTCCCTTCGTCCGCCCTTCGGGTGCAGCCTTTTTAGCCTTTTTCTCGGGACTTATCCTGGCTTTTGAAGGCTTTTTCTACCTCCACAACAAAAAGATGCTGGATTTCTATGAGAGCGAGCCCTATAAGAGGGGAGACCGCTTTGCGGCTGTCTGCGGCAGCTCGCTGATCATATTCACGGTGATCTCAGCGGTGCTCTTCTTTGCCGGAGCTCTGCTGACCGGCATAGGAATTCCCGCTTCCACCGGCATAGCCGCGGGTGTTTTTAAGGGTTATCTGCTGGTATGGTCTCTGGCAGCGGCCGGTTTCGCTCTGGGAGCCCTGTCCGTCATGCTGACGGGAAATATCATCGTAGCCATACTGGCGGCAGCTGTGCTTTCAGGCTATGAATTTGCAGCCAGGCTGATCACGGACGAGCTGCGCTGGGCTTTTATTTCTACAGGTTACAGGACTTCGTTCGGTACATACAGCAGGCTCTATTATACAGCTCCGCTTTTCAACAGCATGAATAACGGAGCGGATGGCAGAACGATCCTTATAAATTTCATATACGCTGCCGTCGTCATGGGGCTGGCTCTGTGGGCATTTTCCAGGAGAAAAAATGACAGCGCAGGTACAGCAGTCGTTTTTACGCCCGTCCGCCATATCATCAAGATTGCTCTGGGCCTGCTCGTATTCTACTGTGCTTTCCTGATCGGCCGCTATGACGAGAACCGCAATGCCCAGGGCATTATCGTGGGACTTATCTTCACGGTCATCATCTGTATGGTCATGGAGATTATCTACGACTTCAATGTCATGTCCTTTAAGAAGCATCTGGCCGAGGACGGGATTCTGCTTCTGGCCTGCCTGCTCTCTATTGCCGGTATGTCTGCGGCCGGCCGGCGCTATGACAGCTATCTGCCGAAGGCGGAGGAGGTGGCATCCTGCGCCATGATGCCGGATAATAACAACATCTATTATGATGAGAGCGGGTCGGCTAAAAACAACGGGGAATACGCGCAGGAATATATGTTCCTGAAAGATACGAAGGACGTGCAGGACGTCCTGAAGATAGCGGAAAACGGCATTGAGACGACCCGCCATAGGCAGTATGGTGTTCAGATAGACTATGCAGAGTATGTAGATAACGGACAAAGGCCGGTCATCATCATCTGGCGCCTTAAAAACGGCAGAACAGCCACCCGGTCCTATACAGTAGACTGTAAAAAAGTCCGCCAGGAACTGAATGCCGTTACACAGACGGAGGAGTTCCGGGAAGGTTTCTTCCAGATCTATCACGACAAGCCGGTCCAGGATAATGCGGACAATAAGAGGTGGGAGGTCGAGTATGACACCATCGATCTGACCGACAGCCGCTACAAGAGTCTGGATGAGGTTTACCGGGGCTTTCGCGAGGCTTATCTGAAGGACATTAAGAAATGGAACTACGATTTCAGTACAAAAGCCGGACTCGACGGCACTCTATGTGCAAGAGCACCGGAGGGCGAGGTGCTGGATGAAGAGATGGAAATCTACGATGACAGATATCTGACCTATCAGTACCTGGTCTACCACGACTTCACAAACACTGTGGACTTCCTTAAATCCGTGGGTCTTTACACCGCAGTCGAAACGCCGCAGGCAGACGGTATTTTCGGGATATCGGAATAATCTTCTCTGACACGCCGGAAAATGGGATGATACGCTTTACACTCTTTCATTTATGCGGTATTGTAGACTTAACCGCAAAACCATTTCCGGCGAAAGGAGTACACTTATGCCGCGGCGAAGCATTGAACGCCCTGCCAGAGGGGCTTCGGACATAATAGATCTGAAAACAGGGCAAAAGACACGGGGATCCGCTCTGCCCATCCTCTGTGAGCGGATCCGCTTCTTCCGGGAGCGGGCCGGCCTGGAGCAGAAATATCTGGCGGAGCAGATCGGCGTTACAGCCAACGCGGTCAGCAACTGGGAGAACGGCAGGGGGAGACCGGATATCAACCTGCTGCCGGACATCTGCAGCGCCCTGCACATCACCCTCTATGACCTTTACGGGCTGGAGAACCCGCTTGTCTCCTATACAGAGCAGGAGCAGGCTTTTATGGAAGGCTGCCGGCTGCTTTCTCCCGGCCACAGGCTGGCAGTGGAGCAGCTGGCGGACAGCCTGCTTAAGATCCAGGAAGCGGAAAGCTGCCCGCCCATCCGCAGGCTGACTTATTATCAGAAGTCGCTGGCGGCCGGCATTGGCGATCCCACGGAATTTGACGGCGGGGGAACGCCGATCTATCTCTATTCCTCAAGGGAGGTGGACAGGGCGGACTGTGTCTTCACAGTCAGCGGCGACAGCATGGAGCCGGCCTATCACGACGGCGACATGGTCCTGGTATCCCGGATCCCCGACGCCCCGGACCTGCAGTATGGGGAAGTCGGTGCTTTTATCGTCGGCAACGAGACCTATATAAAGGTTTACGGGGAGAACTGTCTTGAATCTCTGAACAAGGACTATAAGCCGCTGACATTTTCCGAGGCGGACTCTGTCTATCTGATCGGCCGGGTGGCCGGCATCCTGTCTCCGGAGCAGATCGCCTCGGAGAGCGATGTCAGCAAGTACCGGATGCTGCACCCGGAGGAATAAGTGATTCAGAATTTATCACATAATACGTATAAAAACTTGACACTTCTTGAATCAAAATGATATACTGTCTCCAGATTTCCGGCCGAAGCCGGATGCAGGGGACAGAAGTTCCTTTTATTTTTGTTTACGCTATGAATTAAAAACCAGATATTTTCAGATAATATATGTTAAGAGACATATGGCTTTTTTGAAAAAAAGCGCCATATGTCTCTTTTTTTATTTTTGAAGATTGAAAAAGGAAGCTGTACGGCCCTGGTCGGTGAAAGCGGCTGCGGTCCTTCCTCCATATATTTGTATTATGACTGCGGCGGAAATGCAACGATAATTTTATCGTTGCATTTCCGCCGCTTTGTTGATACGATACTTGTATTAATAA
>ONFL01000072.1 GCA_900317095.1 uncultured Eubacteriales bacterium
CCTGCAGCACCTAAACCGTAACAATGGTTCCCTTAAATGTTCCGTACAGCGTATTCATGATGCTGTTTTCTTCATTAAGCCCGAATACGACCATAGGCATCTTGTTCTCCATGCACATGATCGCCGCCGTCAGATCAACGACCTGCAGGCGCTGGTCTACCACGTCCTGGATACGGATCTCGTCATACTTTACGGCATCCGGGTTCGTCTCCGGATCGCTGTCATAGATCCCGTCTATGGACTTGGCCAGAAGAATGGCATCCGCGTCTATCTCCAGAGCCCGCAGCGTCGTGCCGGTATCCGTAGAGAAATAGGGATGCCCGGTGCCGCCGGCAAAGAAAACTGCTTTCCCTGCTTCCAGATCCTCTATGGCCGCGTCCCTGGAGAAAAGCTTCGTAAAAGATCCGCACGCAAAAGGCGTATATACCTGGGTAGATATACCCAGTGTCCGAAAGATCTCAGATACATAAATGCAGTTCATGACGGTTCCCAGCATACCGATCTGGTCGGACTTCGTCCGCTCTATGATCTTGCTGCTGCCGCGTCCGCGCCAGAAATTGCCGCCGCCGATCACGATGGCGACCTGCGTTCCCTTCTCCATTACCTGCTTTACCTGGTCCGCAACATCCATACAGGTCTTCTCATCAAATCCAAAACCCTTGCTGCCGGCCAGCGCTTCTCCGCTCAGCTTTAAGAGAATCCTCTTTAATTTATCCATTATCTAATGCCTCCTGTATCTCTTACTAATCTACCATACATTCGGCCCTATTACCAGAAAAATATTGCTGCCGGCGGGTGCTCAAGGTCAGATGACATAGTCATCAAAAGCCTGCGTCTGCCAGCCGATCAGGTCCTCCAGCGTATATTTGTCAAGCACCTGGTTAATGGCTATGTCCAGTTCTCTCCACAGGCGGATAGTCACGCAGTCCTGCTTCTGCGGGCACTCGTAATCATCATTGCAGCAGGCTACGGGGGCAAAATCTCCCTCTGTCAGACGAAGAATCATGCCGGCTGTATAGTCCTTGGGAGCCATAGCCAGTCTGTAGCCGCCCTGGGGGCCGCGCACAGAATTAACATAGCCGGCCTTCGTGAGGATAGCTACGATCTGTTCCAGATATTTTACAGAAATTCCCTGCCGTTTCGCTACGTCCTTTATGCGGACCGGTCCTGCTGCATCATGCATTCCAATATCGATCATCATGCGCAGCGCATATCTTCCTCGTGTAGAAATTTTCACTTTATCATCATACCTTCCTTTATCATTAATCCCATATCCGGTTCTTGTCGGATACTGCCGTGTTCATAGTCAGTTCCGGCGCTTTCATACTGACTCTGGTATTGGCCGGAATACTTTCCGAGATCACCGTATTGCCGCCGATAATGGTATTGGCCCCGATCACAGTCCCTCCGCCGAGAATCGTAGAATTGGCATATATTGTCACATGGTCTCCTATTGTGGGGTGCCGCTTGACGCCGCTGAGCTGCTGGCCCTTGCGGGTCGAAAGAGCGCCCAAGGTAACGCCCTGATAGAGCTTAACATAATCGCCGATCTGTGTTGTCTCCCCGATAACGATACCCGTTCCATGGTCTATGAAAAAATATTTCCCGATCACAGCACCGGAGTTTATATCTATACCGGTCTTGCCATGTGCGTACTCTGTCATGATCCGGGGAATATAAGGCACATTCCTCCTGTAAAGCTCATGGGCGATCCTGTAAACATAAATGGCAAAAAGGCCCGGGTAGGAGAAAATAATATCCTCCTTGCTCTTGGCCGCCGGATCTCCGTCAAAGCCGGCCTGCACGTCCATCAGCAGCATCTCCTGAATGTAGGGAAGACGGCTGATAAATTCCTCGCAGATCCGGGCGGAATGGCTGCGTATCTCCTCATCGGTCCTTTCCGGGCTGACTCTCTTTCTGGCCCTCTCATAAAAGAACGCAAGCTCAACCTGTTCGCGCAGCGCTTCGTAGACCTCGGTCATCATATTGCCCAGAAAATAATCAGGCATGGTACTGGAAATGTTCTCATCCCCGAAGTAGCCCGGAAATATAACTCTTCTCAGATCCTTAATGATCCCGATAATGATTCCCCGGTTGGGGAGGCAGACATCTTCTCCGTCCGTAATAAAAACATCTTCCCCGGAGCAGGTCCTTGTAATTGCCGCAACCGTATCCCGAATCGTATTTCTAATCATAATAGTGTAATCTCCTATAGAAAAGCCGGTCATAATTCCTATATTCCTAGTTAAGATATATGAATTATAACCGACTCATTTTCCCTTTGTCAAGCTTATGAATATTCTTATTGCTGATCTTCCTGTCCGGCGTACTTGCGGGACTGGGACCGGATCAGTTCCATATCGTCAAAGTAATTGATCTTCATGGCGGCGCGCACTTCGCTGAGGGTCTGCGCAGCCGTCTCTCTGGCTTTCTCACTGCCCCTGCGCAGGATCTCATAAACTGCCGGAATGTCCTTCTGCAGTTCTTTCCGCCGGGTACGGATGGGCTCCAGCTCCTCCTGCAGTACATTGTTGAGGAACTTCTTTACCTTCATATCGCCAAGGCCGCCCCGCTGGTAATGCTCTTTGAGCTCATCCAGATTCCTGTATTCCGGCAGGAACTGCGCAAAATGCTCATCCCTGCAGAAAGCATCCAGATAGGTGAATACCGTGTTGCCCTCAAGGCTTCCCGGGTCACTGATCTTTATGTGGTTGGGGTCGGTATACATACTCATGACCTTGCGCCTGATATCATCTGCCTCCTCGGACAGATAGATACAGTTGCCCAGAGATTTGGACATCTTGGCCTTGCCGTCAATGCCGGGCAGCCGCATGCAGGCTTTATTATCCGGGAGCAGGATGTCCGGCTCGACCAGCACGTCTCCATAGGTGGAATTGAACTTGCGGACGATCTCCCTGGCCTGTTCTATCATGGGCTCCTGGTCATCTCCGACGGGAACCGTCGTCGCCTTGAAGGCTGTGATATCGGAAGCCTGACTGATGGGATAACAGAAGAAACCGACCGGAATACTGGCCTCGAAATTGCGCATACGGATCTCGGACTTGACTGTGGGATTCCTCTGCAGTCTGGAAACAGTGACCAGATTCATATAATAAACGGTCAGTTCTGCCAGTTCCGGGATCTGAGACTGCACAAACAGCGTGCAGCGGTCAGGATCAAGGCCGCAGGCAAGATAATCCAGAGCTACCTCAATAATATTCTGCCGCACCTTCTCCGGGTTATCCGCGTTGTCTGTCAGCGCCTGTACATCTGCGATCATGATAAAAATCTTCTCATAAGAGCTGTCGCTCTGGAGCTGGACACGGTGCTTTAAGGAACCTGCATAATGTCCGACATGCAGTCTTCCTGTGGGTCTGTCTCCGCTTAGTATGATTTTGCCCATCTCTATTCATCCTCCAGATAGATCCGGAAGCGCTCCCGCGCTTCCGGTAAAATTTCAAATAACTGTATTATAGTGTATCATGTTAGGTAAGCAGTGTCAAAAGTCTGCACCGGTCTCAGGCATGACCTGCAGGGTCCAGAGAAAGGCATCATAGTCCTGACGGGCAGACGGCAGCAGGATTCCTGCCGTCATCAGGCTCTCCCCGTAGAAAATCCCGCCGGAGCACCCGCTCCCCGGCCTCCCGCAGATATCCTCCTGCAGACATATCCGGTAGCGCCGGCCGTCAAGCAGCCCCTGCAGGTGAATGCGGACCGGAAGAGGATTAGCCTGGGCACGGATCCAGACCGCCGACAGGACCGCTTTTTCTCTGTCTTCTGAAATATACATCCAGCTGGCCGCTCCTGCTTCCTGCAGGGGGCTGATCAGACGGCGGCAGCTTCCCACCCGGAAAATATCCCTGTAACGTCTGTAAAAATACGCAGCTCTGCGGCAGAGCTCCTGCTCTTCGGGGGTAAGACAGGCCGGATCCATCTCAAATCCAAATGCCCCCTGCAGAGCGGAAATGATCCGCGTGTGAAGAGGTGTGCTTCTTCCGGTCTGATGACAGGGGCTGGCACTGACATGACTGCTGACGGCCGACATGGGATACAGAAAAGAAGTACCGTATTGAATAAACAGCCGGCTGATGGGGTCGGTATTATCACTGCACCAGATCTGGGGACAGAAAGCCAGCATGCCGGGATCAAACCTACCACCGCCGCCCGCGCAGCCTTCTATCAGCAGGTCCGGATACTCCTGACGGATAGTCTTCAGGATCCGGTAAAGACCTTTTATGTATAAAAGAGAAACCAGGCCGGGACTCTGCAGCGGCCTTTCCTGGCTGAAAGCAGCGGATATGCTGCGGTTGGCATCCCATTTCAGATAGGAAATATCTGCCTGGTCCAGGAGATCGCGGATGCAGTCCAGCAGATAATCCTGTACATCCTGCCGGCCCAGATCCAGAACCAGCTGAGATCTGCTGACAACCGGAGACCTGTCCGGATCCATAAGCACCCAGTCGGGATGAGTCTGAAAGAGCCTGCTTCTGCGGCTGACCATCTCCGGCTCTATCCAGAGCCCAAACTGCAGGCCGAGTCCCCGCAGCCTGCCGGAAAATTCCCCCAGAGACATCCCCAGCTTATCCTCATTTACCTGCCAGTCTCCCAAGGAAGAAGTGTCATCCTCTCTGTGTCCGAACCAGCCGTCATCCAGAACGAAAAGCTCGACTCCCAGCCTGGCCGCACAAGCGGCCATCTGCAAAAATCTGCTGCCGGTAAAATGAAAATAGGCGGCTTCCCAGCTGTTTATGAGCACCGGAGAAGGGGTTCCTGCCGGAAATACCGGCAGCAGCAGACGCCGGTAACATGTTCCCAGCTTCTCTGAAAGATCCCCGCAGCCGCTGCTGCTAAAGGCCATAAGGGCTTCCGGTGTTTCAAAACATTCCCCTTTATCCAGGGGTATGTCCAGGCCTTCCCCGCTGATGCCCGCCGTCAGACGCAGCTGACCCAGGGGATCCTTCTCCAGCCATATTTCAAAACTGCCGCTGTAGATCAGGGAAATTCCCAGACAGCTGCCATTATTTTCATCTGCCCCGGGAGCCGTCAGCAGGATACCGGGGTTCTCCTGATGACTGCTGAAGCCCCTGCCGCTGGCGAACTGCATCCTGCCCTGGAAAGGCCTGACCTTTTCCGGGATCCGTTCCATGGCATATCGTCCGGGAAAATGAAGAACTTCAATATCCTCTCCTTCAGGGAAATCCAGGCAAAGGCTCATGGCCCTGTAAATATGAAGGCAGTCATCTCCGGTATTTTCTATAACAGCTCCCCTGCTTATAACATCATAGGCTTCAAAGACATTATACCAGAGCAGGACGCAGGCTTTCCCCTCCCGGTCCTGCAGCCGGATCCTCAGCTGCTGTGTCTGCCCGGGGTCATCACGCAGAGACGGCCAGCTCTGCGGTGCGTATTTACCAGGCAGGATCTCCCATGATGAAACCCGCAGGTCCAGTGCCCGCTGATGACCCTGGGAACCGGCCTGCAGACAGAGGATCCTATAATCCCCGCTTCCCAGATGCGGATATTCCTGGGGGAGCACATCCAGTGAATATGTGCGGTCAGTCCCCGCCTCAGCTATCTGGCCGGAAAAGCCCCGGTCGCAGCGGTCCGGCTCCGGAGCAGATTCGTACATCCCCGCATAGGTCTGTCCGGCGTATCTGTGCTGCAAAACTCCAAAAGAGTCTATGTGCATCTGGTAGCAGAAATGTCTGCTGTATAATGTGAATATGGATTTTTCTTTGTTAAAATATATGCCCATAAGTCCGCCTTTGTTCCGTATCTGTACATCTATAAAAACAAGTTGATTCCGATTTTACATATGCTATACTATATGAGGAAAAAATCCTTACACCCATTATAACAGGAGGTTTAAGATGGCACACGTAAAAATTCAGGTTCAGGCAATGAATGACTTCTGCATGGATGTCTATCAGCGCTTTGGCTTTACAGAGGAAGAAAGCCGCATTATCACTGATGTGCTCCTGCTTGCAGATCTCTACGGAATTGAATCCCACGGCGCCCAGCGTCTGGTTCGTTATCACAAAGGTATCGCAAGCGGTATGATCAAAGTGCACGCCAAACCCGAAATTGTATATGAAACCCCGGTTTCCGCAGTAGTTGACGGACATGACGGTATGGGGCAGTTGATAGGACATTACAGCATGAATCTTGCTATTGAAAAAGCGAAGAAGTCAGGCATCGCGATCGTCAGCACCCGCAATTCCAACCACTATGGTATTGCAGGCTACTATGCAAAGATGGCTGCCGACCAGGGCCTGATCGGTTTTTCAACGACTAACTCTGAGGCGATCGTGGTTCCTACATTCGGCAAGAAAGCCATGCTGGGCACAAACCCCATTGCCATCTCCGTACCGGCCGATCCTTATCCCTTCTTCTTTGACGCGGCTACCAGTGTTGTAACCAGGGGCAAGTTTGAGATGTACCGCAAGGCAGAGAAGCCGATCCCCGACTGCTGGGGACTGGACGCCAAGGGTCATCCCTGCACGGATGCTGCAACCGTCCTTACCAATATCGACAAAAAAGCAGGCGGCGGCATCATGCCGCTTGGCGGTTCTCAGGAACTTACCGGCAGCCATAAGGGCTACGGCTGGGCTATGGTTTCGGAGATCTTCAGCTCCATTCTCTCACACGGACTGACTTCCAACCACACGATCATTGATGGGAAAGGCGGTACCTGCCATGGCTTCGCAGCTATAGATCCCGCTATCTTCGGTCAGCCCGAGCAGATCCGCGCGGATCTTTCCACATTCCTTCAGGAACTGCGTGATTCACCGAAAGCAGACGGACAGGACCGCATCTACACACACGGTGAGAAGGAGATCTTCGCTGTCGCAGACCGCAGAAAGAACGGTATTGATGTCGATGTGAAGACTCTTGAGGAGATGAAAAATCTTGCCGATTATACCGGAGCAGACTTTGAACACTATTTCGGAGATCTCCTGAAGTAATTCATATATATGATCCAAAAAGGCAGAGCTTTTCGGCTCTGCCTTTTTTATCGTCTGAATAGAAAAAGAGAACCTCCAGAATGCCGTTGACTGTTCTTCTGACGCCTAGCCGCTCCGCTAGGTGGGCAGCCGGTCCCGCCTTCTGTCTTCCACTTCCAGGAGGCCTGACATAAAACGCGACACGTTCGCTTCCCTGTCAAATAATGTAGGTTCAAAAATAAACAGATTGACGAACATTCCAGATAAATTCTCATCCACATTATACATGATTGGATTTCTATTTTCAAGAAGGAATCGAGCCTGCTGCAATTTGCAGATTTTTATTGCATTTCCCGTTATTTTCGTTCTATAGTAATAAGTGCCATGTGGAATCATTATGACGATACAGGAGGGATTTATACATGGAAAAAAGCTCTATTCTGAAAAAAACCGCAAGAGCTGCAGCAGTCTTCTCCGCTGTTTATGCATTTGCCTCTTCTTCCGGCTTTCACGACCGCCGGCGCTGGCGGGGACTTACCGGCTGGGACTATGCCCACCGCGGACTTCATGATATTAAGAGGGGAATTCCGGAGAATTCCATGGCAGCTTTCAGGGCCGCTGTCGCGGGGAATTACGCCATAGAACTGGATGTAAGGCTTACCGCTGATAACAGGCTGGTGGTCATGCATGACAATAATCTTCTCCGTATGTGCCGGGTGAATAAGCGTATATCTCATATGCTGCTGGAGGACCTGTCTGTCCTGCGTCTGGCCGGTACAGACCAGACGATCCCGCTTTTCTCCGATGTCCTGGATATGGTCGGAGGGAGGGTCCCGCTGCTGATAGAGATAAAGGCTGAAGAGACCAGCCCTTCCCTGATCTGCCCGCTTGTATGGCAGCTGCTTTCCAAATATGACGGTCCTTACCTCATAGAATCCTTCAATCCCCTGGTCCTGCTCTGGTTCCGTTTTCATCAGCCCGCTGTTGTCCGGGGACAGCTTTCCTGTGATTTCTTCCGGGAAAGCCCTCACGCGGATATCGCCCTTTTCCTGGTGACCAATCTGATGACAAATTTCCTGACCCATCCGGACTTCATATCCTATAAATACCTGGATATGGGGGTCCCTGCCTTTATACTCAACCAGAAAGTGATGCATGCCATGACCGCCCTGTGGACCATACACAATCGGCCGGCTTACGAAAAATATAAAAAGAAATGTGATATTGTCATCTTCGAGGGCTTTCGTCCCTGAGCGTAAAAAATCCCTGTGCAGGAATAAACCTGCGCAGGGATTTGCCATTTCATGGGATCCTGCAGCCTACTCTACAGCAAGCCAGTCTTTTACAGTCTTTTCCATCTGATCCACATCACATTCCGTCTTATGGCGGATGGGTGCCGTGCGCAGTTCACGGACAGCCTGCGGCTCTTCTCTGCCGGAGACACGGCTGAGTTCATCTATGAGCTCAAATTCCGTCTTATCGCCGATCTGCGGATTGATAGCTGTCATTACACTTCTGGCAAATTTGAAAGGACTTGCGGTGGACGCGATCACCGTAGGCGTCCTGTCACCTGTCTCATCTCTGTATCTGCGCCAGATTGAAGCCGCGACCGCTGTATGTGTATCTATAACATAGCCTGCCGCGTAAGTATCATGGATGGCTTTGGCGGTATCTTCCTCAGACGCATAGTTTCCGTAGAAGTCTTTCAGCTGCTTTCTCATATCTTCATCTATGGTATATCTGCCGGAAGCCGTCAGTTCCTTCATCAACTTTGCAGTCTTCTGGGCGCTGCCACCCGCAATCTGATAGATCAGCCTCTCCAGGTTGCTGGAGATCAGGATATCCATAGAAGGAGAAGATGTCACGTAAAATTCTCTGTTGCGGTCATAGACGCCTGTGCTGAAGAAATCATACAGAACCTTATTACGGTTGGATGCGCACAGGAGCTTTCTGATCGGCACACCGATCTGCTTTGCGTAGAAAGCGGCCAGTATATTGCCGAAGTTTCCGGTAGGAACCGCAACATTGATGGGATCACCGTCTTTTATCTCGCCGTTTGCTTCCAGTACAGCATAGGAATAAACATAATATACGATCTGGGGAACCAGACGTCCGATATTTATGGAGTTGGCGGATGAGAACTGGAATCCGCTTCTATCCAGTTCCTCCCGGAGCTTCTCATCCGAGAACATCTTCTTTACGCCGGTCTGGGCATCATCGAAGTTTCCATGAATACCGACAACAAAGGTGTTGTCCCCCTTCTGGGTCACCATCTGCCGTTCCTGAACCGGGCTGACCCCGTCCTTGGGATAAAATACAATGATCTTTGTGCCGGGTACATCGGCAAACCCGGCAAGAGCCGCTTTCCCTGTGTCGCCGGAGGTAGCGGTCAGGATCACGATCTCATTCTTCACATTGTTCTTCCTGGCAGCGATCGTCATCAGGTATGGAAGAATGGAAAGGGCCATATCCTTGAAAGCGATCGTCTTTCCGTGATACAGTTCCAGACAATAAGCGTCGTCCGCGCGTACCAGAGGAGCGATCACCTCGGTATCAAACTTGCTGTCGTAGGCGTGGCTGATGCAGTATTTCAGCTCCTCTTCGGTATAGTCCGTGAGGAACAGTTTCATTACCTCGTAGGCTACCTGCTGATAGGTCATCTTCGACAGCTCTTCCATCGAGACATCCAGCCTGGGAAAACGTTCCGGTACATAAAGTCCGCCGTCCTCGGCAAGTCCTTTTAGAATGGCATAGGAAGCGGTCACCTTGCTGTCATCACTTCTGGTACTTCTGTATAATAATTCTTCCATCCGAACCTCCATATCTGTCTGCGGAATTGTAATTGCTTTATAAAGTCGTGCTCATTATAGCATACCGTTTTTTCTCTTACAAGGACAGCCTCTTCTATTTTTTCTTGACGGATTTTCGCCTTTGTACTATTATTTCTCTAAAAAATCGGAAAGGCATGACGCCTGTCCGGAAAGGAAATCATCATGTCCAGCAAAAGAAAAAAAAAGCCGGAGAAAGGTCTCTGCCTTTTCAGCTTCTGTCAGGCATCATACTCTTCCTTTTTATTGTTTCTGCTTCAGTAACATTCACGCTGCAGCTGCGCCCGCTTTACTATGCCGATATCCGCATTCTGGACATCAGTGAGAATACCGGTATCGATGAGGAAACCATAAAAAAGAATTATGATATTCTGATAGACTATAACACACTTGGAAACCGCAGTGAGCTTGTGCTGCCGGATTTCTCCATGTCAGAGGGCGGACGCATTCATTTCCAGGAAGTAAAAGTCATCTTTGATTTTATCAGTATTGTGCTGATCATCACAGGACCGCTGACTCTTATTCTTATTCTCTATTCCAGAAAGAGCAGAAATTTTCTCTATCTGGCAGTGGGAGGGGTGATATCGCTCGCTGTTCCCGCCCTGCTGACCGTCCTGCTCTTTGCAGACTGGGACCGGTTCTTTGTCGGTTTTCATCATTTATTCTTTAATAATGATTATTGGATTTTTGACCCTGCGCAGGATCCGGTCATCAACATTCTGCCGGATACTTTCTTTTTGCACTGCGCTCTGCTGATCCTGATCCTTGTTATCCTCGGCGGCATCATCAGCCTTCTTTTCTACAGAAAATTAAGACGTTTACATTGAATTATCTGATAATTCATGTTATGATATAGAAAAGACAGGGAGGTGCTTTTATGGACGGGAAAAAGATGATCATTACTATTGGACGTGAATTTGGAAGCGGCGGTCACGAGATCGGTGAAAAGGTCGCGCGGCTTCTTAATATCCGTTTCTACGACAAGAATCTT
The DNA here is from genome assembly GCA_900317095.1 of uncultured Eubacteriales bacterium. GTDB lineage: Bacteria > Bacillota > Clostridia > Lachnospirales > Lachnospiraceae > UBA2912. The sequence goes on from ONFL01000072.1 coordinate 10,764, forward strand.
ATTGAACTGGCAGCCGACCGCAGCGGCCTGGATGCCGAATCTGTTGCACCTTCTGACGAACGGGCTCCCGGTCTGTTTGCTTCAGGCTACGCTCCCACTCTCTCTGACCAGCTGTTCTATGCACAAAGCGACCTGATCCGTTCCCTGGCGGAGACAGAATCCTTCGTAATCGTCGGCAGGTGCGCCAACTCTGTCCTTTATGGAGTTGCAGATACACTGAATGTCTTTATCTATGCTCCTCTGCACGACCGGATCGAGCGCGTCATGAACCGGTATCTTATTGAGAACGAAGAAAGAGCCCGTAAAGAGATCAGCCGTGTCGACAAGATCCGCCGCAACTATTACCAGTACTACACAGAATACCGCTGGGGCAGCCAGAACGGACATGATATTCTGATCAACAGCAGCATGCTGGGCATAGACGAAACCGCCCAGCTGATCGCAATGCTTGCAAAAAAGAAACTCGGCGGCTGATATCAGGTAAACCGCTTTAATTGGGCAGGGCCCGGAATCTTCGGATTCCGGGCCCTGCCTGTATCTTTTCTAATAAATGCGGAAGAGCAGTCTTGCTGACATAATGACCAGACAGGACAGGCCGGATACCAGCATTGTAATCTTTGCCAGATTCTTTCCTCTGAAAAGTGACTCTCCCTCTATGTCCAGTTTTTTGTCTTTTAAATAATGTATGATCGTCGGAAAATCCAGAATAAAAATAACCAGAACACAGACCAGCGATGCAGCCCACATCAAGAAGACAATAATCCCCTCCAGATTCCAGCTTACCGCCTCGGATTTGACGGAAATGATCTTGTTATGCGTGCTGCAGCTGATCTTCTGTCCCTCTGCCACCGCGTCATCAAAAGAAGTATTTTCCGTGAAAGCCGCTTTGTAATATTTGGGATATATCAGTTCATAGGATATTCCTTCTGTTACAACCGAGCCCTGCAGAAAACGTGAAAGATTCAGGGTGTCTTCCGCCTTCATATGGATCTTAAAGGGATTTTTCCTGGCCTGGATCCCGCCGCTGAGTCTGGAACTCTCAGACTGGCTGACAGTTCCGTCAGAAGAGACGATCTGCTCCTCATCGGCGTCCATGTCCTCGCCAAGTATGGCTCTGGTATATTTCGTCATATCATCGAAGGAAGCTGCTTTAATGGTCAACGTATATTCCTTGGCACCTGCAAGGTCCTCGCTGCTGACAGAAAGATTGTCCGGATATTTTTCTACAGTCTTTTCTATCCGCTTCTGCAGGCCGTTTTCAAGAAGGTTTACAACATCCGATCCCAGCTTCATTTTAATTGTCCTGGTAAGGCTTACTTCGCTCTGGATCTGTGTGGAGATATGAATGGAATCTATATCCACGACAAATCCCATGACATCCGTAACCTCATCCGGCGACCGCACAGCCATGGATACTTCACACTGGTCATTACTGTATACCGTATCATAATTGTCCAGATAGCCGAAAGAACTTGTGCATTCATTTACCGTATAGTTGGAAGGGAGCCGCAGAACATAGGTCATATATGCCTTATCATCGGTGAAATCCAGAAAATAACCCGCGTCATAGTACTGCGTTATGGTTTTTCTGGCAGACATAGAATCAGCATCACCCTCGGTCGATACCTTAAATACAGTATTGTTGCAGCGGAGCGCCTTATTCATAGCCGCGATATATACCTGGATCGTTGCGCTGCTGAATTTCAGCTTGTAGGTCCGGGAAGTATCCCCATCTGAATAGGACATGGTTCCACCCTTGGGAATAACGCTGTTCATCAGCTCTTCCAGCTTTGCACCCAGCGCGGCTGCCGTATTTTTGCTGACTGTGTAGTCTACCTGCGCGTCCACAGACTCATCCTCGTTCAGCTGTGCCGTCACCTTTACCGTATCAAATGTATGTGATTCTATATTGGATGATTCTATTCTGCCTGCGTCTCCAAGGTCTATCTCCTGTCCGTTCAGGATCAGACGAACCGCTCCATTCGAAAACATACCGGAGGTGTCCTCTTCCGAGACAGACGAGTATTCTCTGGCGATCCCGTCCTTCAGCCAGTAGAGAAGATCCAGAGAGTTGAAATTCTCCTTGATCGTATATCCGTTCTTAAGAATAGACCTGGAGTAATCAAAATCGACGGATGGAGTAATTGCATCTGCCGATTTGTTATCAGCACAAATATTGCTGATCTTCTTCTGATACTCCTTCAAAGACCCAAAATCTATATGGATCTCTACCAGCGCACCTCCGGAAGAATTGGCAGAAGCTGTGCAGTACATTTCCTCCGGAGCATAGGATGATATAGTATTTTTCAGGTTGTCGATATTTCCATCAAAATACTTCTTGTAGATACTGTAGGGAATGTTGGCAGACATGACCCTGCTGCCGTCGAATCTCTGATCAACGGTCATGGTCGTGTCAACCTGGATCGTTTCAAAACGGGCACAGCCTGCAAAAGCGAAAAGCACAAGCATACCGGCCAGAATCAGTAATCCCCGCAAATATTTCATCTTCACCCTGCCTTGATCATTACATATCTCCGCCCAATACGGATTTATTGTGAACCAGATAATCTATCAGAGAAATAATCGTCAGTGCCAGACAGATATAGATCAGGATCTGTTCAAATACATACATCCCTCTGCCCGGGAAATTGGGAATCATGATGACAATGGTCACCATGGTAAAAGCCGTCTTAAGCTTGCCCCAGATTCCCGCGGCAATAACTTTGCCCTGCTCTGCCGCGATCAGGCGGAAGCCGCTTATGATAAATTCCCTGCCTATGATCACGATGACAACCCAGGTGGGAATCCTGTGCAGGGAAACAAAACAGATCAGCGCCGAGCAGACAAGCAGCTTGTCTGCCAGCGGGTCCATAAACTTTCCAAAGTTTGTAATCAGATTATATTTGCGGGCGATCTTTCCATCCAGCATATCCGTCAGGGACGCCGCAATGAAAATGATCAGTGCAAGGACGTTAGCCCAGCTGCCGAATGTCGGTGCTCCAAGCAGGAACAGAACAAAAAACGGCACCAGGATCACCCGCAATACTGTCAGTTTATTCGGTAAATTCATCCATCACATCTCCTGTCAGATCATAGTCCCGGGCTCCGGTAACCAGGGCAGGCACGATGTCCCCGCTCATGAGACTGCCGTCATAGTCCAGGAATATATAACCGTCCACATCAGGCGCGTCCCTGCGGGTTCTTCCTACGTAGACGTCATCCTCCGGGATCCGGCCCTCTATCAGCACTTCCAGCTGTCTGCCTTCCATGGAGCGGTTTTTCTCAAAAACGATGTCCTGCTGGATCTCCATCAGTTCACCACGCCGGCGCTCTTTGACTGCTTCGTCTATCTGCCCTTCCATAAGGGCCGCACGGGTTCCGTCCTCCCTGGAATAACAAAACACTCCCAGCCTGTCGAATTTCTGTTCACGGACAAAATCCTTCAGGATCTGGTGATCTTCCTCTGTCTCTGTGGGAAATCCGCTGATCAGTGTAGTCCGCAGGCAGATATCCGGTACGATTTCCCGGGCTTTACGGATAATAGAGACCAGATCATCATGATTTGTCCGTCTTCCCATCAGCTTCAGGATACGGTCGCTGGCATGCTGGATTGGGAGGTCCAGATAGTCGCAGATCTTGTCTTCGTCGCGGATGGTCTCAAGCAGCTCCTGCGTGATCTCTTCCGGATAGCAGTAAAGTATGCGGATCCACTCCAGACCATCTATCCTGCAAAGCCGGCGCAGGAGCTCCGGCAGCATCTTCTTTCCGTAAATATCCGTGCCGTAGACCGTAGTCTCCTGAGCGACAAGATTCAGTTCCCGGATTCCCTGTTCTGCCAGCTTCCGGGCCTGCCGGACCAGGTAATCCATGGGGTAGCTGCGGTAATGTCCCCGCAGAGACGGAATGATACAGTAGCTGCAGTGCTTATCGCAGCCCTCTGCTATCTTCAGGTAAGAAGAACAGCTGCCGGTCTGGACTGCCCGGTCTACATCAGGCTGGGGCAGGCCGTTCACATCCTCAAAGACTTCCTCCCGTCTGCCTCCCAGAGTCTGCTTTACCAGTTCCGCTATATGCTGGTAACTTGCAGTCCCGACCACGCCGTCTACTTCCGGCATCTCGGTCAGGATCTCGTCCTTATAGCGCTCCGCCAGACAGCCTGCTGCAATGAGGACGCGGCATCTGCCCTCTTCCTTCATACGGCCCATCTCTATCAGCGTCTGGATGCTTTCATCTCTGGCGTCACAGACAAAGCTGCAGGTGTTGACCACAATGACTTCCGCCTCTGATTCATCTGTCACCAGTTCGAAACCGGCCTGCCGCAGCAGGCCGATCATGATCTCGGAATCAACAAGATTCTTGTCGCAGCCGAGAGAAATAAAAAATATCGTGTGTAAAGAATTTTCTGCCATCAGCTGCCCTTATTCTGCCGCCTTTACACCGGTCTGCTTCTGAGCCGCCTCTACGCAGTTCACCATCAGCATGGCAACTGTCATCGGTCCCACTCCGCCGGGGACCGGAGTGATCGCTCCGGCAATATCCATAACATCATCGCGGTCAACATCCCCGCAGAGCTTCTTGCCGCCCAGCCTGTGGATACCGACATCAATGATGGCAGCGCCTTCTTTAATATACTCATGGTTAAAGAATTTCGGTTTCCCGATCGCCGCTACCAGGATGTCCGCCTCTTTACAGATCTCTTTCAGATCCTTCGTATGGGAATGACATATGGTAACGGTTCCGTTCTCACGCAGCAGCAGAATGGCCATGGGTTTGCCCACAATGTTGCTGCGGCCGACAACAACACATCTCCTGCCATCTATGTCGATATTGCTGCGCTTTAAAAGCTGGATGATCCCGGCAGGCGTGCAGGGCATGAAACCATCCTCCCCCGTGACAAGGGCGCCTACGCTCATGGGATGAAAACCGTCAACATCTTTTTCAGGCGATATGGCTTCTATCACCTTTTTCTCATTAATCTGATCCGGGACCGGAAGCTGAACAAGGATTCCATGAACGGATGTATCCGCGTTCAGCCTGGCAATAAGGTCCAGCAGTTCTGCCTCCGTCGTTTCTTCCGGCAGTTCATAGGATACGGAACGAATGCCTGTATACTCGCATGCCTTCTTTTTATTACGCACATATACCGACGAGGCAGGATCCGCGCCGACCTGAATAACAGCCAGGGCAGGCTCTACCCCCTTCTGCTTCAGTTTTGCCGCCGTTTCCTTTACTTCATCCTTTATCTGCGCGGAAATCTTCTTTCCATCTATTAAAAATGCCATAGTATTCCTTTCTGTAAATGCTTAGAACAGTCCTGTGATCCGTCCGGTGGAATCTACATCTATCCCCTCAGCCGCAGGCTTCTTGGGCAGACCGGGCATAGTCATGATGGAACCGTTTATAGCAACTACAAAGCCGGCGCCCGCGGAAACATATACCTCGCGGACATTTACCGTAAAACCTGTCGGTCTTCCAAGCTTATTAGGATCATCAGACAGAGAATACTGTGTCTTCGCCATGCAGACAGGAAGGCCGCCAAAGCCCATGTCGGTAATTTTCTTCAAAGCCTTTTCTGCTGCCGGAGAATATGTAACGCCGTCCGCGCCATAGATCTCCCTGGCTACCGTCTCTATCTTCTCTTTCAGGGACAGGCTGTCCTCGTAAAGAACCTTAAAGTTACTCTTCTTTGTCTCGAGAGTCTCAAGAACCTTCTCAGCCAGAGCAATGCCGCCCTTGCCGCCCTTCTCCCAGACTTCGGAAAGAGCAAATTCACAGCCCCGCTCTTCACAAAAACTGCGGACGTAATCCAGTTCAGCCTGGGTATCGCTGACAAATGCATTCAGTGTCACAACGATCGGCACCTGATACTTCTGCAGGTTCTCTATATGCTTTTCAAGGTTGACGATTCCCTTCTTCAGAGCCTCCAGATTCTCTTCCTGAAGATCGCTCTTGGCTACACCGCCGTTATATTTCAAAGCGCGTACGGTAGCTACCAGAACGACAGCGTCCGGCTTCAGGCCTGCCATACGGCACTTGATGTCAAAGAATTTCTCAGCGCCCAGATCCGCGCCGAAACCTGCCTCCGTAACAACATAATCAGCCAGCTTCAGAGCGAGCTTTGTCGCGCGCACACTGTTGCAGCCGTGGGCAATATTCGCGAAGGGGCCGCCATGCACGATAGCCGGTGTATGCTCCAGAGTCTGGATCAGGTTCGGTTTTATGGCGTCCTTAAGCAGGGCTGCCATGGCGCCGGTCGCCTTAAGATCTGCAGCAGTTACCGGATCGCCGCTGCGGTTGTAGGCAACGATGATCCTTCCCAGACGTGCCTTCAGATCATCCAGATCTTCAGCCAGGCAGAGGATAGCCATGATCTCGGAAGCAACTGTAATTACAAAATGATCCTCTCTGACAAATCCATCGCCCTTGGCACCAAGTCCGACTACAATATTCCTGAGGACACGGTCGTTCATATCTTCACAGCGCTTCCAGATGATCTGACGGGTATCAATATCCAGCGCGTTGCCCTGCTGGATGTGATTGTCCAGCATGGCTGCCAGAAGATTGTTGGCAGAAGTGATAGCGTGAAAATCGCCGGTAAAATGAAGATTCAGATTCTCCATGGGAACGACCTGCGCGTAACCGCCGCCGGCAGCGCCGCCCTTAATGCCGAAGCAGGGACCAAGAGAGGGCTCGCGCAGTGCTATTACCGCTTTCTTTCCCAGCTGGCCAAAGGCCTCCCCAAGACCGACCGTCGTCGTGGTCTTGCCCTCTCCTGCCGGTGTGGGATTAACAGCTGTGACCAGGATCAGCTTGCCGTTGGGTCTGTCCTGAACCTTCTGGATAAATTCTTCCTCGAACTTAGCCATATACTTGCCGTAGTAGATCAGATCCTCTTCTTCAACCCCGATCTTCGCGGCCACATCACGGATGTGGGCCATCTTCGTTTCCTGTGCGATCTCAATGTCAGTCTTGTACATGAAATGTTTCCTCCCCTTTTACACATGTCGGTTAAATTTTGCTCAGAACAAATGTACTAGTTTCTTTTATAACACAGTAATATCTTTTTTCAAGTATGAATAAGGCGGCGCCTTTCAATTATGTGCCAGATATTCTTCAAACTGTTCCATATTCATCAGAATTTTCCGCGGCTTTGTACCAATCTCCGGACCGACGACTCCCGCGCCGGCAAGCTGGTCCATGATGCGGGCAGCCCGGTTAAAACCGATCTTAAAAGCCCGCTGCAGCATTCCGATGGAAGCCTTATCCTTTTCTATTACCAGTTTTCCTGCCTCCTCAAAATACAGGTCCTTTTCATTGGCTGTCGAGGCGGCGGATCCGATGGAAACCTTCTCGCCGACTGTTTTAGAACTGGTCTCAATAGAATCAGTAACCTCCCTGCTGTACTGCACACTTCCCTGGTACTGATCTTTTATAAAGTCAACTACTCTGGCAATCTCCTCCTCGGATACAAAAGCGCCCTGGACCCGTTTCGGTTTGGAGAATCCCTGCTGGAAGAAAAGCATATCCCCGTTGCCGATCAGCTTCTCAGCGCCTACCCTGTCCAGGATCGTGCGGGAATCAACACCGGATGATACCTTAAAAGCGATCCGCGCCGGCACATTGGCCTTTATGAGACCTGTTATAACATTTACGGAAGGCCGCTGGGTAGCTATGACCAGATGCATGCCCGCGGCTCTGGCGAGCTGCGCCAGACGGTTGATGGATCCCTCCACATCGGCCGGAGCCACCATCATCAGATCCGCTAGCTCATCAATAATAATAACGATCTGCGGCAGTTTCCTGTATACGCGTCCATCCCGGGATCCGGCGTTGAGCCTGTCCAGGCTGGAATTATAATGTCCGATATCTTTCACGCCGGCTTCCGAAAATTCATTATAACGGCGCATCATCTCATTCACAGCCCACTGCAGAGCCCCGGCAGCCTTCTTGGGATCGGTCACCACCGGTGTGATCAGATGCGGAATACCGTTATAACCTGTCAGTTCTACGACCTTGGGATCTATCATCAGCATCCGCACATCCGTCGGATCTGCCCGGTAGAGAATACTCATGATCATAGTATTTATGCAGACAGACTTTCCGGAGCCTGTTGTACCGGCGATCAGCAGATGCGGCATCTTTTCTATGTTGGCGAATATGGCCGTACCACCGATATCCTTGCCCAGGGCAAAGGCAATCTTTGAACCGGCCTTCCTGGCAGAATCCGAGTCCAGCAGCTCCCGCAGGTGCACCATCTGGGGACTTGCGTTGGGAACCTCTATACCAACAGCAGCCTTGCCGGGAATAGGTGCCTCTATGCGGATCTCAGAAGCCGCCAGATTCATCTGGATGTCGTCGGACAAAGAGACGATCCGGCTGACCTTGACACCTGTATCCGGCTGCACCTCATAGCGGGTTACCGTCGGCCCGCAGCTTACATTGGTAACGGTCACGCCTACACCAAAGCTGTCAAAGGTCTCCTGGAGCTTGGCGGCAGTCTTTTTCAGATCACTCTTATCCGCTCCGGCCCCGGATCTGCCCGGTTCAAGTAGACTAAGCGGAGGAAATTCATATGAAACCGGCGCAGTCTGTACTTCCTCCCCGGCGGCAGGTGCGCCAGGAGCGGGAACGGCTTCCTCCTGCGCAGGAGATGACGCCGGCCGAAAAGCAGGTATTTCTGCTTCCAGATCCTCCTCCTGGGCAGGCTCTGCCGTGCTCTCCTCAGAAGGCATCTCCTCAGGAAGGTCTTCCGGCCCGGCCGGCTGCTGCAGAGGTATCTCTTCTTCTTCGACAGCCGGCTTTTCCGGTTTTTGGATCTCCTCTTCTATATGGTTCATGCGCATAAAGGGCGGAGGAACGATCTTCCCTTCAGCCGCCGCTTCCTTCTTTTCCGGGACAGATGTGAACGTAAAATCCCCGGCCCTCTTCATTCTGGAAGTACGGGCGGGTGAGGACTTGCCGCCCCGCAGAAAATCAGGGATCTGTATGGAACCCAGCTCAGTCTTTCTTTCTTCCCCGGTCTTATCCCCGGTCTGCGGGCTTTTCTTCTTCTCATGCTCTTCAGCAGCAGCGTCTGCAGCAGCCTTATCCGGCAGTGAATCTGCGGCAGAGCTCTCTCCGTCCACGGTTATCGTAAAAGCAGGATGAGGCAGATCTTCCTCGAACTGTCCAAATGCCTTATCTGCCGAAAGCCCGGATGCTGCCCCCTCTTTGTCCTCTTCATCAGCGAGAAGAGTATCAATCTGAGCAGAGGCAGGCTGACGCTCCGACCTGGCTTTTCTTGCCTGTTCCTTCTTAGCAAGAGCAGCCTCCTGTCTGCGGACAGCCTCCTCCTGGCGGGCACGCTCTGCTTCTGCCAGCATCCGGTCACGCTCCGCTTCTTCCTGCGCTTTCTGCCGGGCAAGAGCCCGCTCTTCGCTTCTTTGTTCTGCCCTGGCTCTGAGCCGTAAAAGGCCAAGGCGCAGATTTCTGAACAGAGATATGAACATACGCTTTCCGGTAACAAATATTCCGGAGATCACAAGGCCGCATACAGCGATGAGGGTGCCGCCGACCCTGCCGCAGTAACGCAGCAGCGGCATGCCGAGCAGATTGCCGATAAGACCGCCTCCGGCTTTTGTAGCAGAAGAAACCTGATAGGCATCTATGATATTAGCTATGGGATCTGCCGCCAGATGCACGATCGCCAGCAGTGTCATCAGGAAAAACAGAAAGCAGGCAGCGGCCGCCAGCTTAATACGGGCAAGCCGGCTGTGCCGGTTTGACATAATAAAAGCGGAGCCGATAAATATGGCAAAAGGAAGAACCACTGCCAGCCGGCCCAGCATGCCATAAAGGAATGACGCAATATGCGATCCTGCAGGGCCTCCCATTCCGAAAATGCTCAGGAGCAGGAAAGCAGCCGCCGCCAGTATGATCACCAAGCGGATCTCATCTGCGATCGGCTGCGCATAATGCTCTTCCCGGACTGGCTGCCGCCTGCTCTGCCGGGAAGCCGCAGAAGTCTTGTTTGCTGAAGAAACGCGTTTTGCCGCCGTTCTTCCGCGGCTTCCTGCCCGGGAACTGCCCGCGGAAGACCTCTTTCTGCTGCCGCCCCGGGAGCCGGTTCCCTTTCCTGCCGTGGTCCGGCTGGTCCGGCGCTTTTGATTATTCGCGGTTGAAGCCAAAAAATCACTCCTTTATCCGTATCAGAATAAATCGAGCGCAGGAAAGCCTTGTGCCCGATTTATCCTTTGTATCACAGTATTAAGATGAATATTAATATGGTAAAAAGCTTCAGCCTTTTACAAAATAGTAAATGATGCATACGATGCCGGCAGCGGCACAGTAATAAGCAAAATACTTAAATTTATTGGATTTTACAAAGTAGATCATAGCCTTGATGCAGATATATCCGACCACACCTGCCACGGCCATGCCGACCAGGTATATTCCCACAAGCCCGCCGGTAACGGCAGCCGAGCTGAATTCTCTGAGTTCCAGGATATTGGCACCGAGAATAGCAGGCAGAGAGGCGATAAAAGAATACCTTACCGCAAAAGCTCTGTCAAAACCAAGCAGCAGACATGCTGTGATGGTGGTCCCGGAACGGGAAATACCGGGCAGAGTCGCAATACCCTGCGCGACACCGACCAGGGCCGCGTCCTTATAACCGGAAGCTTTTATCTTCTTATGGCCATCTATCCTTGCATCAGACAGAAGGAGGATGATCGCCGTAATGACCAGGCAGACACCGGGAACAAGCAGGGAATTCGATGCACTCTCGATGACGTTCTTGAGCAGCAGCCCGATGATCCCGGTGGGGATCGTTGTTACGATGATCATGAATACAAATTTCTTATAGGCGTTGGTGATGATCTTCTGGTATACCGGCCTGGTCCCGCTTCTTCTGGAAGTAATAAAAATCTTCAGATTCATGACCAGGGCAATGATCATCTGTATAAAAGAATAAATCAGTTTCCATATGTCTTTCCAGTAGACTATACAGACCGCCGCAAGCGTACCCAGATGAAGCAGTACATCGAAAAGCAGTCCAGTATCTGTATTCACATGAAAAAGATATTTGAAAATAGCAAGATGGCCGGAACTGCTGACCGGAAGGAATTCTGTAAGTCCCTGCAGAATTCCCATTAAAATAGACTGAATTAAACTCATGAACCCCTCTCCTCCATCGTAATAGAGGCTGCATCGTAAAATCGAAGCAGCCCCGCTCAGCTATTCAAATCTTACACCATTTACAAAGTGTTAACAAGTATAATTTTTCCACACTTGCCCCTACTGACTGGTATTGATCCGGCCTTTCTCCCCCTGCGCAGCAGCTCCCTGGCCAAGGTAACGGATCAGCACCCCGGCCATACAGGGACCAGCCGCGATCCTGCCGGACGCCTCATCCTGGAAGCCGTACTGCTGTGCGGCTTTCCCGGTCATACAGACCGTATACAGACCTGCGTCCTCAAGGGCGCTGCCGCCGACAACTATATCCGAGATGTGACTGCCGATCTCGTCGGAAATGCTGACGGTAAATGTAATGCCCGATACCTGAGGAAATCCCTTTCCCACTGTATCTTCCTTAAAAAAGTCTTCTAACATTTTTCGCAGCTGTCCTCCGGTCATCTGGCAGACCGTCAGGCTGAGGTCATCATCAAATACTGCTCCTGCATCGCCATTTGTCACCTGCCCCCAGGCCAGCTCCGAGCGGATCTCACTGCCGGAGATCACCGCTGCCTGAGCTCCCAGTGAAGAGGCACTGTCCAGCATGGCATCGGCAATGTAATCCCCCAGGACCGTCTCCCCTGTCAGGGGGTCTTCCTGGTCCTGCTCATCCTCTCCGGAACTGCTGCTGTAGTCCTCTTCCTCTGCGGACTGCTTCAGCTGGTAGGTCCCGGCAGACGCTGACTGAAACCGGGCAAGACTCTCCCGCATGCTTTCAAGCGCTTTTTCGGTATCGGATGTGCCCTGCGATTCATTCTGCATGTCCTCCGCTTTTATAAAGCTGTCCGTCACCTGCACAGAATCTTTTTTAATATTTATCTGGGCACAGCCGACCGCGCCAAGACCGCTGCCGGGATGCGTGATCAATACTCCGGAATCTGTCTGGGCATCGCCTGCCTCCTCCTGGGCCGGTCCTATGACCAGGCTTACTCCGGGAACAGCAGCGATCTTTTCAAGCGTATCCTGGCTGCGGACATAGGCTGCTACAATGACAGCGTCCGCATTGCCGCCTATCTCGGAAACCGCGCTGACAACACTCTCATATGGATCCGCGGTCACCAGACTGGCAGCCTGAGCCTGGGAGCTGCTCAGGCCCTGTGTTACCCCGACCAGGGCTACGCGCACCTTTCCGATATTGAGGATCTTATAATTTTCAAATATCTCACCGGAATCAGATCTGGAAATATTCGCCGCCAGGATGGGAAATCTGGATTCAGCCCGCAGCGCATGCAGTTCATCCGTACCTTCGCCAAAATCAAGTGCCCCCGGAACCAGTGCATCATAAGACAGCGCGTTCATCAGGCCGATCATATCCCGGCCCTGGTCCGGCATCACGGCTTCACTGCCGCCCAGACTGTCTCCGACATCTATAAGGATCGTCCGGTCTGTCCCATCATCGTCTGCCGCCAGTTCAGAAAGATTGCCTGCTCCTATACAGCTGTCCTTTTTATAATCCAGATGCCCCTGAATGCCGCCTGTATAAATGACCCGTATCTGTGCCCGGCGGTCCGGCTTCAGCAGATACTGTCCCACAAGTGCTGCCAGAACGATGAGGATCAGAATGAGAATCAGCCAGATACGTCTGCGGTCTTTATCAGGCTGCTCTTTCGGAGAGGTATGACGACGGACGGGCTTTCGACCTCTTAAAGTCAGGCCCCGCATAGATCAGTTCTCCTCTTCCCCTGTGATATTTATCTGGCAGGCTTTCATGGCGCGGACCGCCGTATCATGCCCCTGGGGCGTCGCCCCGGCGCAGCAGGAAACATCGACCGTGATCACAGTCTCCGGCATGGCCGCCTTGAGCAGCAGTGCATTAGAAATAACACAAATGTCTGTACACAATCCTATAAGCTCTACCTCATCTATATGGCCCATGCGGTCTATTCCGCTCAGGCAGGAGGCCAGAGAGATGGAACCGAATGCCGGCTTGTCAAAAATCATGCTGTGGTGCTCCTGCGCGTAGTCCGCAAGGACCGGATCCAGCTGCCAGCCGTCTGTCCCGTAAATACAGTGGGGAACGGGAAGGTTCTTCCCTTCCTGCGTCTGCAGATAATCCTCAGAATGGGTATCCCGCGTAAACATGACCGGCCCCCGGAAATTCTCTACCTTGCTGATGACAGCGGGCAGTATCTTCTGAGCTTCCGGTGTTCCCAGCGCCCCGTCTATAAAATCCTTCTGCATATCTACCACGATCAGATATTTTATCCTCATTACTCTTCACTCTCCAGACTTTCTGACTTATTCTGCCAGCTGTAATAACGAAGCACATGCGCAGGATACTCTGTATCACCATATACGTCCCATTCCAGCTGCTCCTTCATTTTCTCTGAAAAGGCCTTCGCGTTCTCTTCCGTGTAGCCTCCATCTTTCTGCAATGCCCATTCAATATATCCGTATCCATAGTTATAGCCCTGCAGAGCAAGCCGCAGACGGGTAATATCCCAGGGGCCCCGGCACTGTGCTTTCTTAAGGCACTCCGACAGATAATGCACCCCGACCTCAATAGAATAATCCGGGTCGTCTATACTCCCCGGCACCCGCTCATAGCGTTCATTGAAATGACTCTCCGAGGCCTGCATAACGTCTGTCCCCCTGCCTCCGCTTTCCTGCTGCATGACGGCTTCTATCAGCGGAACATATTCTTCTATCCCATAGCTGACTGCATAGGACCGGATCTCAGATTCATAGGAAAGGACTTCTTCACTTAGAGCTGCCTTAAAAGCGGGAAATGTCTTCACCCAGGGTCTGGCATAAGACCATACGGTACCCGCCAGCAGGATGATGACCGTAAGCACAGCTATGAGGGATATCTCAAAACGGTGCTGCACGCGGAATACCTTCTCCCTGTTCCCGCTTCCGGCGCGATCTCCCCGGCTCCTTCGTCTTCTGCTGTTTATAATCTTCACAAATACGAATCCTCCAGTTTTATTATTTTATCATATCACATAACATTTGCATATCTTGACTTTTCGCTACCTCGGTGATATAAGTTATGAGGACAGTTCGCTTGCACCATCCTGTCCCTTTCCCGGAGCTTCTTTCTGGAAGCTGCCGCGCGGGAAAGAAGCATTTCTTCTTCTGATATGGAAGGGATGCTGATCAAAAAAACCAGGGCTTTCATTATCTACAGGATATTTTTGTCAGCCGCAGGATCTGCGGCTGTTTTATTTACGCGAGTAGTGAGTCGAACGGACATGTCCGCATGTCCACCGGGCGAACACCGCGATAACGAGCGAAACCCGCAAAGCGTGGCTCTGTTCGTTTACAGACAAAGACAGAAAGGAGTGCGCATGTATCTTCTAAAAACAGAAGCAGACTTTGATTCCGCTCATTTTCTTGCAGGATATGACGGTAAATGTCATAACATCCACGGCCATCGATGGAAAGTAGTTGTCACTATCTGCGCTGAGGCTCTTGAAGGTCAGGGACAGACCCGGGGCATGCTGGTGGATTTCTCAACCCTGAAAGACAGTCTGCGAGAAGAAGCCGGCAGTCTGGACCATACATTTATCATAGAAAAAGGCAGTCTTAGATGTGAAACTCTCAGGGCACTGAAGGAGGAAGGATTTTCTCTTTTTCAGGTTCCTTTCCGTCCAACTGCAGAGAACCTGGCCCGCTATTTTTATCAGCGCATGAAAGCCAGAGGCTATGCTGTGAAACAGGCAGAAGTCTACGAGACACCGGTCAACTGCGCCGTCTACTCAGGCGAATGAGGAATGTATGTCATGGTTGAATATTATTTTGATGTCGCGGAGATGTTTACCAGTATTAACGGAGAAGGAAGAAGGGCCGGACAGCTTGCCTTTTTTATCCGTCTGAAGGGCTGTAATCTCTGCTGTTCCTACTGTGATACACGCTGGGCCAGCCAGCCGGATACGCCGGCTGAAAGGATGACAGCAGACCAGATCCTGCAGGCAGTCAGGGACAGCAGGATAAAGAACGTAACCCTTACCGGAGGAGAACCACTTGAGCGGGAAGGTATAAAAGTCCTGCTTGAGAAGCTGGCCTGTCTGCCCGGGATCCGGGTCGAAATCGAGACAAATGGCAGTATTCCCCTGGCTCCCTTCTGCCATATCCCCAACCGGCCTTCCTTCACAATGGATTATAAACTCCCGGACAGCGGGATGGAGGAATATATGTGTCTGGACAATTTCCGGATCCTGGACACAAGGGACACAGTTAAGTTTGTTGCGGGGAGCCTCAGTGACTGCAGCAGGGCTCTGGACATCATCCGCCATTATGATCTGACCGGCAGAACCGCCATTTACCTGAGTCCTGTCTTCGGAAAGATCGACCCGGCAGACATGGTGAACTTCATGAAGGAACATCTGCTCAATGACGTTAATCTGCAGATCCAGATGCACAAGGTCATCTGGGACGCAGATAAAAGAGGTGTCTGAAAAAACATTTTTCCATAGTTGGAATTTCAATAGAAAAGAAAGGCATAAAATATGGCAATAGATCAGGAAGCTATCAAGAAGCATGTCCGTGGAATTCTGGAAGCACTCGGTGACGATCCGGACCGTGAAGGGCTCAAAGACACGCCGGAACGGGTCGCGCGGATGTGCGCCGAGGTTTTTAACGGCATGAACTATACAAATCATGAGATCGCCCAGATGTTTGGAAAGACATTCAGCCAGGATCTGGACCTTTGCAGCAGCAGCGATGACATGGTCATTGTCCGCGACATTGATATATTCAGTTACTGCGAACACCACATGGCACTGATGTATGACATGAAAGTCACAGTGGCCTATATCCCGCAGGGCAAAGTGATCGGACTTTCCAAAATTGCCCGCATCGCAGATATGGTCGGCAAACGGCTGCAGCTGCAGGAGCGGATCGGGTCTGACATTGCGGAGATCATTTCCGAAGTTACCGGATCGGACTCCGTTGCCGTAAAGATAGAAGGCTGTCACAGCTGCATGACCGCGCGCGGCATAAAGCGGCCCAACGCCAAAACCCTGACTACAAATTTTACAGGACGTTTCAAGGATGAACCTGCCCTGCAGATGCGCCTGTTTATGTCCTGAGAAGGAGGTTTCCGAATCATGAAAGCACTTGTACTTTGCAGCGGCGGTGTCGACAGCACGACCTGCCTTGCCCTTGCAGTTCAGAAATACGGACACGAAAATGTAACAGCCCTGGCTGTAAGCTATGGCCAGAAACACAGCCGGGAGATCCAGGCTGCCCACGATGTGGCGGACTACTATCATGTCAGGCTGACAGAGACAGACCTGACTGACATATTCCGCTGCAGCAACTGCTCTCTTCTGCAGCACTCCGATCAGGACATTCCAGAAGAATCCTATGCCAGCCAGCTGGAGAAGACCGACGGAAAACCGGTATCCACCTACGTACCCTTCCGCAACGGCCTCTTTCTGTCTGTCGCGGCCAGCATGGCACTTTCCCTGGGATGCGGCATTCTCTATTACGGCGCCCATCTTGACGACGCGGCAGGAAACGCCTATCCAGACTGTTCCCAGGACTTCAAAGACGCCATGGCAAAGGCGATCTATGAAGGCAGCGGACATCAGGTCCGTCTGGAAGCCCCCTTCATTAACAGCAACAAAGCGGAGATTGTGCACACGGGACTGGAGCTTGGCGTTCCCTATGAGCTGACATGGAGCTGCTACGAGGGCGGCGATGAACCCTGCGGCAAATGCGGTACCTGTCTGGACCGTGCCAGAGCTTTTGCCGCCAATGGCGTAAGCGACCCTGCTCTTCACAGGAAGGAGAAATAAATGACTGGAAGAAGTTCCAATGAAAAGGGAGATATCACACTTCTCGGGAACCACAATACAAAGTATGACTTTAATTATACGCCGCAGGTATTGGAGACATTTCCCAACAAGCACCCGGATCACGACTACTTTGTGAAATTCAACTGTCCTGAATTTACCAGTCTCTGTCCTATTACGGGGCAGCCGGATTTCGGGACCGTTACCATCTCCTATGTTCCTTCTATTAATATGGTGGAAAGCAAATCGCTTAAGCTCTATCTCTTCAGTTTCCGCAATCACGGAGATTTCCACGAGGACTGCATGAATATCATCATGGAGGATCTGATCAGGCTGATGGATCCGAAATATATTGAAGTCTGGGGGAAATTTCTTCCCCGGGGCGGCATCTCCATAGACCCCTACTGCAACTACGGCAAACCCGGCACCCGCTGGGAGCAGGTCGCCCGGCACCGGCTTGAGTGTCATGATCTCTACCCGGAGAAAGTTGACAATCGTTAATAGCAGCGTATAAAAAGCAAAAAAACAGAACAGGCAAGTCCTGTTCTGTTTTTTAATAAGCAGCCAAGGGGAATCGAACCCCCCTCTTCGGCTTGGGAAGCCGACATTCTACCGATGAACCATGGCTGCATGATTATATATTTTAACACAGAGCCGGTGCCCGTGTCAAATAGGCGCCGGCTCTCTTTTCTTATTTGTTCAGATATGCCAGAACCAGACTGAGATAATCCCTGAGTACCGGATTGATATCACGGTAGGTCTCATGCTTGCATTCCGGCATCAGGACTGCCTTGCCGCTCCTGAGTCTGGATAGAAAACGGTCCTGGGAGCTGCGCTGGACCAGGGTATCCTGCCCTGCTATGATCATCAGAACATTTGCCTTGATCCGCCTGATCTCCGAAGCAGACACCGCTTTTCTGCCGGCAAGGATCCCGGCCTTCCCCCAGCTGTAATCTGCAGGGCCCTGCTGATAAGCTTTTTCATGGATCCTCTGCAGCTGTGAATAGGCAAATCTTGCCCGTGACCTGCAGGAGGCATTTTCAAACTTCTCTTTTGGATCAAAAGGACCCTGGCCGATGATGGGTTCCGTACCTTTTCCTATCATCTGCATAAAACTGCAGATGATCACAGCGGCCCATTCGGGGATCTTTCCCAGATTAATACCCAGCATGGGACTGTTAAGGATCACTCTGGCAAAATCATCCGGGTAGGTCTCCACATAGCGGGCGCTGATGCATCCGCCCATGGAATGGCCGAACAGGAAGAGCCTCTCCCGGTCCAGATTCATCTTCCTGGCGGCAATTTCCAGCAGGAACCGATGCAGATCCTTCACATATGTGTCAAAAGTGTCTATATGAACGATCCCGTCCTCTTTCCCTTCACGCTGTGACTTTCCATGCCCTCTCTGGTCAAAAATCGCGCACTGAAAGCCATCTTCCAGAAAATAGTAGATCAATTCATACATTTTGGGAATAAATTCCGTAAAGCCATGACACAGGACGATGGTTCCCTTGTTCGGGTGCTGGGGAAAAAGCTCATAATACAGTTCTCCCTTTTCTCCGAACCGGCCGCTTTCCCTGACTGCACCCAGGCGCGGAAGCACAATTTCCTGCATCTGCTGCCCGTAATTCTCCTCACTGATCAAAGGAGGAACAGGATACTGGGCAGGATGGATGATCTCCACTTCTACATTTCTTCGTGCCCTCATGCGGCACCTCCTTTATGACTGCTCCTGTCCGCCGCTGGCAGCACTTTGACCGGAACCGCTGATGATAGAATTTATTTTCTTCTCATTAAAGAAGATCAGGACAATGCCTCCCAGCAGCGCCAGCGCACTGGATACACCAGCTACGATCCGGTAGCCGTCACTTCCGCTGCCCAGCGTTGCCAGTGCTGTAAAGAGCAGCATGGCCGCACTCTGTCCAAGCTTAAAGGCAAATGTTCTTGCCGCGTAGAACATACCTTCCCTGTTCTCCCCGGTCAGTACAGCATCACTCTCTGCCACATCAGCTACAATAGCCTGCGGAAGGATTCCAAAAATAG
>ONFL01000141.1 GCA_900317095.1 uncultured Eubacteriales bacterium
AGAACATCCCGGACCGGCAGAAGGTTAAGAAGAAAGACGAAGATAAGAAGGCGGTCCCGGTCTTTGACATTAAGAAGATACCGGCGCCCCATGTGATAAAGGGAAAGCTGGATGAGTATGTGATCGGGCAGGAGAAAGCCAAGAAGACCATTGCGGTCGCGGTTTACAACCATTATAAGCGGGTAGCGGCGAATGCCATGGATGACATAGAGATTGAGAAATCCAACATCCTCATGATAGGACCTACCGGATCCGGCAAGACCTACCTGGTGCAGACCCTGGCCCGCCTGCTCGATGTACCGCTGGCGATCACCGATGCCACCTCTCTGACAGAAGCCGGTTATATAGGTGATGATATAGAGAGCGTTGTTTCCAAGCTGCTGGCGGCGGCGGATAACGACATAGAGAAAGCCCAGCAGGGTATTATTTTCATAGATGAGATCGATAAGATCGCCAAGAAGAAGAATACCACCAGCCGGGATGTAAGCGGCGAGTCTGTTCAGCAGGGGCTGCTAAAGCTCCTGGAAGGCAGCAATGTCGAAGTGCCGGTGGGGGCAACCAGCAAGAACGCCATGGTTCCTCTGGTCACAGTTAATACCCGCAATATCTTATTTATCTGCGGAGGCGCTTTTCCGGATCTGGAAGATATCATAAAGGAAAGGCTGACCCATGACAGTTCCATCGGTTTTGGAGCACAGCTGCGGGATGCCTATGACCAGGATCCGGACGTTATGAGCCAGGTGACGACCGACGACCTGCGGGCTTTTGGCATGGTGCCGGAATTCCTCGGCCGTCTGCCCATCGTGGTAACGCTGCAGGGGCTTGACCGGGATATGCTGGTGCGCATCCTCAGGGAACCGAAAAACGCTATCCTCAAGCAGTATCAGAAGCTGCTTGAACTGGACGAGGTGGAGCTTGAATTTGAGGACGAGGCCCTTGGCGTCATCGCGGACAGGGCCCTGGCTAAGAAAACCGGCGCCCGCGGACTTCGCTCTATTATTGAGGACTTTATGCTGGATATCATGTATGAGATCCCCAAGGATAAGAATATTGGAACTGTTGTCATTACAAAGGAATATGTAGAAGGAACCGGAGGTCCCCGGATCCTCATGCGCAGCGTCCCGGTACTTGGCCAGGGCAGCGCGGAAGAGATCGGGTAACATAAGGGACAGTATGCAAAGGAGAATATGACATGGCATTATTTGACAGTTTAAAGAAAAATTTTTCAGATTTATCCAGGACATCCGAGACCGTTGTAAAGAAGTCAGGCGGTATGCTGGAGCTTCAGAAGGCAAAGATGCAGAAAGCCGTTCTTGAAGGAAAGTTAAAGGATCTTTATGCCAAGGCAGGAGAATTCTATGTAAAGAACACCCCGGCCGGGGAAGTACCCGAAGAGATGAAGGAGCTGACAGGCCAGATAGAGGAGTGCCTGAAAGCGATAGAGGAAGGTGCCGCACGGATCTCCCAGCTGCGCGGAGTTGTCATCTGTCCCGGCTGCGGAGCCGAGGTAGACGCTGACAACAGCTTCTGCCCGAAGTGCGGCGCGAAGCTTGAGAAGCCGGAACCGGAGAATGTCCAGGCTGAGGTAGATGAAGAAGACTGCCAGCCGCAGGCGGATGAGGCGGATCAGGATGAAGATATTGTCAGTGATGCAGAGCCGGAGACAGCAGAGCAGGATGAAGACATGGTAACGGAATCCGACGCGGCAGCAGCCGAATCGGAAGAAACACCTGCTCAGGAAGACGCGGCAGCGCCGGAAGAAGCGCCGGCCCAGGAAGACGCGGCAGCGCCGGAAGAATAAGAGATTAATAAGAATATGGACCCATATAGAAGAGCGCCTGAGAAAAGTCTTTACTTTTCCCGGGCGCTTTTTCCTGTAATAGATATATTTTCTGTCCGGCCTGATCCTACCATCTGCCGAATTCAGAAAGTTTCAGGCCCTTGTTCTTATCCAGCACGGTCTGAACGGCCCACTCATGGACGAAAAGAAGAAGAGGATTGCCCTTGAGGTCCTTGATCCGCTTCATGTCGGATGTGCCGATGATATCCTGCACACTTATTTCATCCTTGTTCTCAACCCAGCGGATGTATTCGTGAGGCATCATCTCCATGCGGATATCGACACCATATTCTGATTTCAGCCGCCGCTCCAGAACATCGAACTGCAGGACGCCGACAACGCCGACGATGACTTCCTCCATACCGGTATTGTATTCCTGGAATATCTGGATGGCGCCTTCCTGGGCGATCTGGGACATGCCCTTTATAAACTGCTTGCGCTTCATGGTATCAACCTGGTAGACCTTGGCGAAATGCTCCGGGGCGAAGGTCGGGATGCCCTCGAAGGCAAACTTGCCGCCCGGCGCGCAGACCGTGTCGCCTATGGAAAATATACCGGGGTCGAAGACGCCGATGATATCCCCAGCGTAAGCCTGGCGGATCACTTTCCTTTCCTGGGCCATCAGCTGCTGAGGCTGGGAGAGGCGGAGTTTGCGGCCGCCCTGCACATGGTATACTTCCCGGTCAGCATCAAACAGGCCGGAACAGATGCGCATGAAAGCGATGCGGTCACGGTGGGCTTTATTCATATTCGCCTGGATCTTGAAGACGAAGGCGGAAAAATCATTCTTCACGGGATCGATGAGACCCTGGTCCGACATACGGGGCCTGGGCGGCAGGGTCATATCCAGGAAATAGTTCAGGAAAAGCTCTATACCGAAGTTATTAAGAGCAGATCCAAAGAAAACGGGGGAAAGCTCGCCGCGGGATACCCGGTCCAGGTCGAATTCATCGCTGGCGCCGTCCAGCAGTTCGACATCGTCCTTAAGCCTGTCATAGAGCTCGCTGCCCAGTGTATTTTCCAGTTCCGGTGACTGCAGGGTCATATCCTGGTCGGATGCCTGGCGAGCGCCATTGTTGTTTTCAGTGTAGGCGTGGATGTGGCCTGTATGGCGGTCGTAGACACCCTTGAAGCTGCGTCCGCTTCCGATCGGCCAGTTTATGGGACAGGTGCGGATGCCGAGTACGCTTTCTATGTCATCCATCAGGTCAAAAGGGTCGAGGGCGTCGCGGTCCAGCTTATTAATAAAGGTAAATATAGGAATATGGCGCAGGACACAGACCTTGAAAAGCTTGATGGTCTGCGCCTCAACACCCTTGGAAGCGTCTATGACCATGACGGCGGAGTCGGCTGCCATCAGGGTACGGTATGTATCCTCTGAGAAGTCCTGATGTCCCGGTGTGTCGAGAATGTTAATGCAGAAATTCCGGTAATTGAACTGCATAACAGAAGAGGTAACGGAAATTCCTCGTTCCTTCTCAATCTCCATCCAGTCAGACACCGCGTGACGGGCGGTATGCTTGCCCTTTACGGAACCCGCGAGGTTTATGGCGCCTCCATACAGAAGGAACTTCTCCGTCAGCGTCGTCTTTCCCGCGTCAGGATGGGAAATAATCGCGAAAGTCCGGCGCCGGTTTATCTCCTTTTCTAAATCTGACATGTATTAGTCTCCTCTCCGAAAGCATCCTTACGATTCTACAGCAAACTACCCCCATTTTATCGTGGAGGCCTTTATTTGTCAAGAAAACCGCAGTAAATACACAGACGTTCCTTGCAAATCATTTATTTATAAGGTATAGTATTTATCAGATTTGGAGCTGTGTGGAAAGCGGCGGATTTACACAGAAGGAGAGATTGCCTTGGCAAGGGTTGCTATTATTACGGACAGTAACAGTGGGATTACGCAGGATGAAGGCAGAAAGCTGGGAATCCAGGTTATTCCCATGCCATTTGACATAAACGGACAGGAATATCTGGAGGATATTAATCTTACCCAGGAAGAATTTTATGAAAAGCTCATAGGTGACGCGGACGTTACGACATCTCAGCCTGCTCCCGGGAACGTGACGGATCTCTGGGACCGGGTGCTGCAGGACTATGATGAGATCGTCCATATTCCCATGTCCAGCGGCCTGAGCAGTTCCTGCATGACAGCTGCCATGCTGGCGGACGATTATGACGGGAAGGTTCAGGTTGTCAATAATCAGCGGATTTCCGTAACGCAGAGGCAGTCTGTCCTTGACGCGATCGAACTGGCACAGGCGGGAAAGAGAGCGGAAGAGATCAAGGAGATCCTGACCCGGCAGAAGTTTGAATCTACTATATATATTATGGTCGATACCCTGAAGTATCTTAAGAAAGGCGGCAGGATCACTCCGGCGGCAGCTGCCATCGGAACGCTGCTGAAACTGAAGCCGGTGCTGCAGATCCAGGGTGAGAAGCTGGATGCCTATGCCAAAGCCCGGACAGAGAAGCTTGCCCGCAGTATTATGATCGACGCCATCCGCAGAGATGTTGCCGGAAGGCTGGGCGGCGATTATCGGGATATACATACTGCGGCATCCTATACTCCCGGAAAGAGTGTGGACGGATGGCTTGAGGAAGTAAAGAAGGCTTTTCCGGATAATGAGGTCTACCACGCACCGCTTTCCCTGAGCGTTTCCTGCCATATAGGCCCCGGTGCCCTGGCGGTTACCGCCACGAGAAAGCTGAAGTACTGATCATAAGGATCAGAGACGGAGCTGCTGTGAAAGAATATACACATGTTATACACGATCTGGCACCGGTCTATAACGAACATTCGAAGATCCTGGTGTTGGGATCGCTGCCCTCGGTGAAGTCCCGCGGGCATTTTTTTTACAATCATCCGCGCAACCGCTTCTGGAAGGTAATATCTGCCGTGACCGGCCGGCCGGTCCCTGAACAGATCCCGGAGAAAAAATGTCTGCTGCTGGAGAGCGGGATAGCCCTCTGGGATGTGATCCGGGAATGCGACATTATAGGGTCCAGTGACAGCAGTATAAGGAATGCCGTCCCCAATGACATCCGTCCCATACTGGAAGAGAGCCGGATCAGGGCGGTTTTTACAAACGGAGCTGCCGCGGACCGGCTTTACCGGCGCTATCTGCAGCCTCTGACCGGGCGGCCGTCAGTCCTGCTCCCTTCCACCAGTCCGGCAAACGCGTCCTGGGACCTGGAAAGACTGACTGCCTGCTGGTGTAAGGAGATAGGACCTTATCTGGCCTGAATTGTGAAAATGGAGATACGGCATCCCTTTTACAAGGCATCTTTACTAACAATGTCTTATATGTTATACTTTTTTGTGAAGAATTCAGAAAATGTACTGCGAATCCTGTGGTACAGCACAAGGGGAGAAAAATATGAAGAAAAAATTACTTGCACTGGCGGGAACGGTCGTACTGGCACTTTCTATGGCTGCAGGATGCGGCGCATCAGTAAGCGCCCAGTCGCTGCTCCAGGAAGCTGATGACAATGTAAAGAATGCCAAAAGCGTGGACGGCCATATGAAGATGGATATGAATGCTGTCTCTGATACGGTTGAGAGCGGTGAGACGGCATCTGCCGATGAGAGCCTTACTTTGGGCATGGATATGGACATGCAGGCAACCCAGGATCCGTCAGCTGCTTATATGAAGGGTAAAGTCAGCATGCTGGGCATGGATATAGACACGGAGATCTATACCGTACCGGAAGACGGACAGACCTGCACATATCTGGGAATGCTGGGCCAGTGGATGGTTGAGAAGAGCAGTGCCGTCGAAGAAGCGGCGCAGCAGCTTGATGGCACCAGCAGTTCCCTGCTGGCGCATGCAAAGGATCTGCAGGTAGAGAAGGGAACACAGGATGTAGACGGCAAAAAAGCCTATATCATCACGGGTACACTGCAGGGTGAGGATCTCAAGGATCTGGCAGATTCCGCCCAGGGCGCCATGAGCAGCCTCACCGGGACGACCGAGGATATGGATTATTCCAATCTTTCCGTGGATGTAGAATACGCAGTCAGCGTGGATGATAAGATGCCTCTTTATGTAGATCTGAAGTTCAAAGGCCTGGCGGCGGAGGGAGTAAGATTTGATACATTCAATATGAGAATGGACTACAAGAGCTTTGACAGTGTGGAAAAGATCGAAGTTCCCGCGGATGTAAAGGAGCAGGCCCAGGATATTTCATAAACAGACAATCTCTTTTCAATGAGCAGAAAAGTGTGGGTCATACCACACTTTTTCTTTTTATTTACATTTAATTAATGGAGATAGCTGTTTATTTTTGAATTTAATATTGGTACAATATAAAAGTAGGATTAAGATAATAAATTGTTTTCTGTAAGAATTGAGGGGAGGTCAATCGTTTTTTATGGGAAAAGAAATGATTGCAATGATTCTTGCCGGCGGGCAGGGTTCCAGACTGCACGTTTTGACAGAGAAACTGGCCAAACCGGCCGTACCGTTCGGGGGCAAATACCGGATCATAGATTTTCCGCTTTCCAACTGTACGAATTCCGGCATTGACACAGTAGGCATCCTGACACAGTATCAGCCGCTGCTGTTGAATGAATATATTGGGAACGGGCAGCCCTGGGACCTGGACCGCCTTTTTGGAGGAGTTCATGTGCTTCCGCCTTATCAGCAGGCTTCCGGTTCAGACTGGTACAAGGGAACGGCAAATGCGATTTATCAGAATATAGGCTTTATTGAAAGGTATGATCCGCAGTATGTCATCATACTTTCCGGTGATCAGATCTGCAAGCAGGATTACAGTGACTTTCTTCGTTTTCATAAGGAGAAGAACGCGGAATTTTCCGTCGCGGTCATGGAGGTTCCCTGGGAAGAGGCGCCCCGTTTCGGCCTGATGGTAACAGACGAGGATGACCGGATCACGGAATTCCAGGAGAAGCCGGCAAATCCCAGATCGAACCTTGCGTCGATGGGAATCTATATTTTTAACTGGGATATCCTGAAGAAATATCTGGAAGCAGATGAGGCAGATCCGCAGTCCGAGAATGATTTCGGCAAGAATGTCATTCCTGCTCTCCTGAGAGACCAGCGCCGCATGTATGCCTATCACTTCAGCGGCTACTGGAAGGATGTAGGAACCATTTCTTCCCTCTGGGAAGCCAATATGGAAGTCCTGGATCCGGAGCACAGCGGCATAAACCTCTTTGACGATGACTGGAAGATCTACAGCCGGAACAGCGGCAATCCCGGACATAAGATCAGCAGCGGTGCTGTGGTAAAGAATTCCATGATCACAGATGGCTGCCGGATCTACGGAACAGTAAAGCATTCCGTACTCTTTGCAGGTGTTGTTGTAGAGGAAGGTGCTCTTGTGGAGGATGCCGTTGTTATGGGCGGTTCCGTGATCAGAAGAGGAGCGCATGTATCTCACTGCATTATTGCCGAGAATGTTGAGATCGGCGCGGGAGCCGTGGTCGGCAGCATGCCGGAGAAAGAGACGTCCGCAGGAGTCGCTACCGTGGGATCCGAGCTTAGGATCGGCGCGGGAGCAGAGATAAAAGCAGGTGCGATCGTACGTGAGAATGTAAAGGAGGGCGCCGTCCATGATTGATACAAGAGCTGATGCACTTGCGGTAATTTTTCCCAATACCTATGACGAACTGATCCCGGAGGCGTCACATCTGCGCCTCATGGCATCTATTCCCTTTGCGAGCAGATACAGGATCATAGATTTCCTTCTTTCCAGCCTGGTGAACGGCGGTGTCGACAATGTCGCCATTATTGTCAAGAAGAATTATCATTCTCTGGTGGATCATCTCGGCGCCGGTAAAGAGTGGGATCTGTCCCGCAAGAACGGCGGCCTGAATATTTTCCCTCCTTATTCCAGGGAGGGCATCGGCGTCTACCGCGACTGGATCCAGGCTCTGGAGAGCATCCGTGACTTTCTCACGCAGCAGAGAGAGGAGTATGTGATCCTTACAGACTGTTATATAGCCATGAATTTTGATTTTCAGGATCTGATCCAGAAGCATATGGCCAGCGGCGCTGACATTACGGTCGTTTATAAGAAAGAGCCGATCCCCCGTCCGCTCATGGAGCTGGATGATCCGGAAAAGGGCCATTACTATACGCTTGATGTCGATGGAGACAAGGTAAGCGGTATTCACATTAATCCCAAGGACAAGGGCGTGCAGAACGTTTCCATGAATATTTACATTGTCGGCAGGGAATGGCTGATCAACACCATCAGAGATGCCTATGTCCACGGCCTCCGTCATTTTCTGAGGGATGTGGTCGGCGTCAGGGTAGATCAGCTCGATGTGCGCGGCTACGAATATACGGGCTATACTGCCCGCATCCTGGACCGCCGGTCCTATTTAGAGGAGAACATGAAGCTGCTGGATGACGCGAACCGGGACGCGCTTTTTGCCGGGAACCGGATCTATACAAAGGTCCGTGACGATACGCCGACCCGTTATGTGGGGGACAGCAGCGCCGAGAATGTTATGGTTGCCGACGGCTGCGTGATAGAGGGAGAGATTAAAAACAGCATACTCTTCCGCGGCGTGAAGATCGGCAGGGGTGCAAAGGTCAGCAACTGTATCCTCATGCAGGATACGGTGGTAGAGGAGAACGCGGAGATAGACAGAGTCATTGCTGACAAGCGTGCCCGGATCTCAGCTGGCGTGGAGCTGAAGGGAACGGCTGCGTTTCCTATTTATATATCCAAAGCACAGAAAGTCTGACCGCGCGGACAGGCAGTTCCGTCTGCAGATAGAAGAATCCGGCAGGAGAGCCTTAAATGGGGGCTCTCCTGCTTTTTTACTTTTAAACAGAGTTTATAAAATAAATCTTGTGATTTTATAAAATTATGATAAAATAACTTTTAGACATTCATTTTACTAGGAGGTAATATTCAATGAACACGCTGATGTTTGTAGCGGTCGCTGCCGGTATTCTGGCCGTCCTCTACGCGCTCGTCCTTTCCCATCGCGTAAGCAAGGCAAGCGATGGAACCGACAGAATGAAGGAAATCGCATCCGCTATCGCCGAAGGTGCTCACGCATTCCTTTTTTCTGAGTACAAGTTCATGGCGATTTTCATCGTTGTCCTGTTTATCATCCTCTGGATCTTAAGAGGCCTGCCCACTTCTATCTGCTTTATCTGCGGTGCGCTTCTTTCTATCCTGGCAGGTTATGCAGGTATGACAGTTGCAACCCGTGCGAACGTCAGAACCGCTGATGCCGCGCGAACCGGCGGTATGAGCAAGGCTCTGAGCGTAGCCTTTTCCGGCGGTGCTGTTATGGGTATGTGCGTTGCCGGATTCGGTATTTTCGGCGTCAGCATCATTTACGCGATCACCGGCAATGCGGACATCCTTTTCGGATTCTCCCTGGGTGCTTCTTCCATAGCTCTGTTTGCCCGTGTAGGCGGCGGTATCTATACAAAGGCAGCCGATGTCGGCGCTGACCTGGTAGGTAAGGTTGAAGCCGGCATCCCTGAGGATGACCCGAGAAATCCTGCCGTTATCGCTGATAACGTAGGTGATAACGTAGGCGATGTTGCAGGTATGGGTGCTGACCTTTTCGAGTCCTATGTAGGTTCCCTGATCTCTGCCATCACTCTTGGTGTTGCAGCCGCCGGCGGCGACGCTGATCTGGCCAGTGCACAGGCTCTTTTCCCGGCTCTGCTTTCCGCACTGGGCATCGTAGCTTCCATCATCGGTACTTTCCTGGTAAAGACCAAAGAGGGCGGCAATCCCCAGAAGGCTCTTAACCGCGGTACATACTGCGCTTCTGTCATCGTTGTGATCGGCGCCATCGCCCTCAGCCTCGGCGTTCTGCATAAGGGCGGCCCGGCGGTTGCTATTATCGCCGGTCTGATCGTCGGCGTAATCATTGGTATCGTAACCGAGGTTTACACTTCCGCTGATTACCGTTCTGTAAAGAAGATTGCGGAACAGTCAGAGACCGGTGCTGCCACAACTGTTATCTCCGGTCTGGCAACCGGTATGCAGTCCACAGCTATTCCGATCATCCTGATCTGTGTCGGCATTTTCGTAGCCTTCCAGGCAGCCGGCCTTTATGGTATCGCACTTGCCGCTGTCGGCATGCTTTCCACGACCGGTATCACCGTAGCCGTTGATGCCTATGGTCCTATCGCTGATAATGCCGGCGGTATCGCCGAGATGTCCGGTCTGGATGAGTCCGTTCGTGATATCACAGACTCTCTGGACGCGGTAGGCAACACCACCGCTGCCATGGGCAAGGGCTTCGCGATCGGTTCTGCCGCTCTGACAGCCATGGCCCTGTTCATGTCCTATGCAGAGGCTGTTAACCTGAAAGCCATCAATGTCCTTGACCACACCACGATTGTCGGTATGCTGATCGGCGGTATGCTGCCTTTCCTGTTCTCCGCTTTTACCATGGAGTCCGTTTCCAAGGCCGCATACAAGATGATAGAGGAAGTACGCCGTCAGTTCCATGCTGACGCCGGCATCCTTGCCGGAACTTCCAGGCCCGATTACAAGCGCTGCGTATCCATTTCCACGCAGGCAGCCCTGCACGAGATGATTGCTCCCGGCGTTATGGCCGTAGCTGTTCCTATCGTCGTAGGTCTCCTTCTGGGAACAGAGGCTGTCGGCGGTATGCTGGCCGGCTCTCTTGTTACCGGTGTTCTGATGGCCATCTTCATGTCCAATGCCGGCGGTGCATGGGATAACGCAAAGAAGTACATTGAGAACGGCAATCACGGCGGCAAGGGCAGCGAGGCTCACAAGGCAGCTGTTGTAGGCGATACGATCGGTGATCCTTTCAAGGATACTTCAGGTCCTTCCATCAACATCCTCATCAAGCTCATGACGATCGTTGCGCTTGTATTCAGCGGATGCTTCGTTGGAATTCTTCTGTAGTCGACCCGAATATATATGAATGCAGGAAAGGCCGGTGCGCTGCACCGGTCTTTCTTTTTTTACGCGGGCGGCGCCCGGCGCTCTCTTTGCGGGTGGCGCCCGGTGCGCTCTTATGGTAGAATAGATTTCTATAGAAAGGATCTGATCGTTATTTTAAGGGAAGTACATTTTCGGATGGAGCGGCCTGATCTGCTCCATCCCGGCGATGAGGCGGAGATGACCGAGTCCAGACTCAATACATTGTCCGGAACGATGTATTATTACACAATTGAACCGGCTCTGGCGATGAGTGACAATATTCCGGCGGCACAGCGGCTTACGAGCCTGCACGCGGTTGTCAAGGATGTCGTTTATGAGAACAGCGTATACACAGTAACAGCACTGTGTGAATGACAGGGAGAACATGCTCGAGAAATTATTTTATAAGATTGAACATGGACAGGATGTCCGGGGATCGCTGATCACTATGAGGGAGATCCTCAAGGGAGAGAACGGGAGAAGGGCAGTCCGCGAACTTCAGCCCGATAAGGTCAGCCTGCTGACAGGGCTGCTGGAGAGTGATGATCCCAAGACCCGCAGGGCTGCAGCCTATATTCTGGGAGAGAACCGCATACAGGACGCGGCGAGAGCCATTTTCCGGACATACCAGAAGGAGGAGACCCTCTTTATCCGGGCAGATCTGCTGCGGGCCCTGTCCGGCCTGAATTACCGTTTCTGCATGGCCGACCTGCAGCAAATATTTGAAGAGAAGAAGGAAGAGAGCCAGGCAGGCAGCGCCGGCAGCAGTGCCAAACATCTGGCAGCCGAGATCAAGGCCCTGCGGGATATGCTGATGGATGCCGCGCCGGCCCGCAGGCATCATTTTACAGGATGGAATGTGGACAGTACGGTGATCCTCCTCACCAGTGCCGGCCTGGAGCAGCTTACATTTGACCAGCTTTCGCCTGAGCAGCAGGAGAGGGCAGGGATCGTCCGCGGCGGTGTGCGGGTGCACAGTGAGCGCCTGCAGGATCTGATGCAGATCCGGACCGTGAAGGGTATGCTGTTCCGGATCTGTGCCAATCCTCTGCCGGATAACAGTCCGGAAGCGGCAGCCCAGACGCTGATCAACAGCAATCTGCAGGATTTTATAGCCTGCCGGCACAGCGGGACAGGCCCCTATTATTTCCGCATCGATCTTCGGACAAAGCTCTTTTTGACAGAAAGGAGCCGCTATATAGCAAGGCTGGCGGCAGCCATAGAGCGCAGGAGCGCTTTTGTCCTGCAGAACTCCGCATCGGATTATGAGTTTGAGATCCGGCTGACGGAGGGCAGGAGCGGCAGGTACAGTGTTTATCTGCAGATCAATACGATACCGGACGACCGCTTCAGCTACCGCAGGAACGCTCCGTCTGTTTCTATGCACCCGGTAAAGGCAGCAGAGATGATCAGCCTGGCAGAGCCCTGGCTTGATAAGGATGCCATCGTGCTCGATCCCATGTGCGGAACGGGAACGCTGTTGATAGAGCGCAGGAAACGGCTGCAGGCAAGGAGCCTTTATGGAGTGGACAGTTACGGGGAGATGGTCCGCATGGGGCGGGAGAATGCCAGAGCAGCCGGGGTCATGGCCAATTTTATAAACCGGGATTTTCATGATTTTTCTCATGAATACAGTTTTGATGAGATCATTACAGAGCTGCCGGCCGTCGGAACCAACCGTACCCTGCAGGATCTGGCGGTTTTGTACCAGGATTTTATACGCCGGGTTCCTGTCTGGATGGGCGGGAAGGGAATCCTGGCTGTCTGCGCCCCGCAGGCAGACATCTTCCGGAGAGCAGCGGACGCGGCGCCGGCTCTTACGCTCCTGCTGCAGCAGAAGCTCTCCGGGAAGAGGGGCGATCAGTTGTTTGTATATCAGTACACAAGAAAGTGAGTTCATTTGCCTGCACCTTCCGAAATCAGAAATCTATTTGTTCTTATGCACAAATTCAATAGACTGAAATGTATGGACTTTAATTCTGTAAAATGTTAAAATAACAAAGTAAGCATGCATTATCTGGGCCGGAGAGATCTGCCGGTACTTGCGAAAAGGGAAGTGTGTATTTATGAATAAGAAGATTTCATCAGATGCTGTGGAGAATTTATTTCAGGCGGTGCTTAGTCTTGAGAATGTAGAAGAATGCCATGCTTTTTTTGAAGATATCTGCACCATCAATGAGCTGCTTTCACTGTCACAGCGCTACGAAGTAGCCAGAATGCTCAGGGAGAAGAAAACCTATCTGGAGATCGCCGCCAAGACCGGCGCGTCTACGGCAACCATCAGCCGGGTCAACCGTTCTCTCAATTACGGGAATGACGGCTACAATCTTGTCATGGACCGGGTGGAGAAGAAGCAGCAGTGATCATTTAATGCCGGCGGGATATATCAGATAGAATAGGTAAAGGAGCGTTGACAGATTCATGTCAGAGAAGAATGAAAACGATCTGAAGATGGAAGATGTCCGGATGCCTGAGAAAGAAGAGGGAGAAAAGAAGGAAAAAGGCAGATCCATTTTGCGGGAAGTGCTGGGATGGGTGCGGACGATCGCCATAGCTGTCATCCTGGCCGGTCTTATCAATTTTTTCCTGATCGCGAATTCCAGTGTGCCCACGGGCTCCATGGAGACGACGATCCCGGCCGGATCCAGGATCATTGGCTGGCGGCCGGATTATCATTTCGAAGATCCGCAGCGTGGAGATATTGTTATTTTCAAAAATCCTGATGATGAGTCAATGACTTTCGTAAAGCGGATCATCGGCATGCCCGGTGAGACGGTGACGATCATAGACGGCAAGGTTTATATCAATAACTCCACGACTCCGCTGGATGAACCTTATCTTACCCAGACTCCGACCGGGTCGTTCGGCCCCTACCTGGTGCCGGCGGACTCCTATTTTATGCTGGGTGACAACCGGGATAATTCTAAGGATTCCCGCTACTGGAATAATCCTTATGTAAGCAGAGATAAGATCCTGGCAAAGGTCTACTTCATGTGGTGGCCCAGATTCCGGACATTTTAACAGGGAAGAGACTGTGAAGACACGCAGGTGTTTTTACAGTTTTTTCATTTTAAATCTGTATAAGCCGGGCCGCGCCGTAGATTCCGGCGTCGGGTCCCAGTTTCGCAAGAGCGAAGGCGGTATCTCGGCTGGCGTGAAAGGCATATTTTCTATAGTATCTGCGGATCCCCTCAAGCAGCACATCACCGGCAAGGCTGAGGCCGCCGCCGATCAGAAAGATCCCGGGATCGAAAACGCAGGAGACGTAGGACAGGGCAAGGCCCAGCATCCTGGCTTCCTGGTCTGTCAGTTTGAGAGCGAGGGGATCGCCCAGACCGGCCGCTTTGTAGACAGCCTCCGCGTCAAGATGTTCTGCGCGGCGCAGAAGAGAGGGTGTATCGGAGGATGCAAGAAGTTTTTCCGCCTGCGCGGCAAGTCCGGAGGCAGAGGCATACTGCTCCAGATGTCCTTTTCCGCCGCAGCTGCAGGGAAGTTGTTCTTCTTCGTTCACAAGCAGATGCCCGATCTCACCGGCTGCCCCGAATGCTCCCTCCACGATCCGGCCGCCCTGGATCAGGCCGGCGCCGATCCCGGTCCCTATTGTCACCATGACCAGGCTGTCAAAGTCCCGGCCGGAGCCTGCCCAGGATTCTCCCAGGGCCGCGGCATTGGCATCGTTGGCGATCCTCACCGGGATCCCGTCCATGAGTCTGGACAGAAGAGGACCGGCAGGAAGGGCGCCCCAGCCCAGATTCACGCAGCGGTTCACCGTCTGGTGGTCAGTAACTGCCCCCGGAACGCCGACCCCTATCCCTGCCAGATCTTTCAGGTCAAGTCCGGTCTGCCGGAAGATCTGCCGGATAGAAGAGGCTGTGTCCGGCAGAATGCGGCTGCCATTATCCGACCGGTCTGTCGGAAAAGACCATTTGCGGATCAGCTGTCCTTCGGGGCCGAAAAGGCCTCCCTTGACGGATGTTCCTCCTATATCTATTCCTGCTCTGTAGATTTTCATGTTATATGTCCTTTCTCCCGTCAGCCGGCCGGGGAAGAAGACCGGTACGCGCAGGGAAATATGAAAAAAGCCCGCCTTCAAAAGGCGGGCAGTATGTTCTGCAGTAAAATCAGTCGAGCTTGATGTCCTTGAGAAGGTCACCGAGGTTTGTAGTAGCTCTGCGGTCTTCGTGGTAATCAAATGCAGGATCTTTCTCTCTGTAGCGGCGGGGCTGTACTTCGCCGTCTTCCAGAGCCTGACGCATGGAAAGGCTGATCTTCCCGTCCTTCTTGCCGATGACCTTAACCTTAACGGTATCGCCTACGGCAACGACCTTGTCCGGGCTCTCAACTCTGTGGTTAGCCATCTGGGAAATGTGGACAAGACCGGACAGGCACTCGTCGAATCCTACGAATGCGCCGAATGTTACGATCCTTTCAACGGTTCCGTCAAATACGTCGCCGATGTTGACTGCGTCGTATTTCTCAGCTCTTGCGGCCTTTCTGCGCTCTTCCTCAACAGCCTTGCCGGAGAGAACAAGACGTCCGTCTTCGGGCTCAACTGTGATAACCTTAACGTCGATGGTCTTTCCGGCCCAGTCTTCCAGGTTCTCAACATATGCAATAGATAATAAGGAAGCAGGGATAAATCCGCGGACGCCATTTACAAATGAGATCACGCCGCCCTTAACAGCGGAGTTGATCTTGACGGAAAGAATGGTGCCGTCTTCCATGTCAGCCTTAAGCTCTTCCCATACTTCGGGGGCAACCTGCTTGCGGGATCTTCTGGCCGGCCTTCTGGCAGGCTTCTCTTCCTGCTTTTCAGGAGCGGCTGTTTCCTCAGCGGCAGGGGCTGCAGTTGCTTCCAGATCTTTTTCTTCAGTACTCATGGTCAATTCTCCTTTAAAAAAACACTATAAAAAAACGCTGATGTCCAGCCGTTTTAACGATAGATACAGGCACAGTGACCGGTCAGGACGAATGCCGGACTGCCGGGTGCCTTTAAGCCTCGTCAGAATTCTGAACGGCTTCATCAGCCTTATCTTCATCCTGAGCCTGGGTGTTCAGGTCTGCATTGTCTTCTGTCTCTTCTTCCACGTCTTCTTCGTCTTCATCATCGAAGTCATCAAAATCATCGTCGAAGTCGTCATCGAAATCATCATCGTCGTTCTTGCCGGCGAATCTGTCTTTCAGAAAATAGACAGCCGCAACCGCTACAGCGGAAATGGCGATAACAGCAGCTGCTATTTTAAAGAACTTTTTCATCTTCATCTTGCTACCACCTTTCTAAATAGTCATATATTCTATATTAACACAGACAGGCGAAATATAAAACATATTTTATAAAGAAAATTACATTTTTTGTATACAGAAAGTGGATAGATTTTTGCCGTGAAAACTTGACATTCGCACGCCTGGAATTATACAATTAACTAAAACAGATTGTCAATCGGGAATTACCGCAGAATGCTGTGATTTAGAAATAGGAAGATACCCGGCCCGTACTGGCTGGGTTTTTCTATAGATAAAAGACATATTTTTCACATCTACAGGAGAGAGGAACAATGGATAGAAAACTGAGAGCAGGTATATTAGGCGCAACCGGTATGGTAGGACAGAGATTTATTGCCCTGCTGGAGGACCATCCCTGGTTTGAGGTGACGGAGGTGGCTGCAAGCCCCCGTTCTGCCGGCAAGACATACGAAGAGGCAGTCGAGGGACGGTGGAAGATGGATACTCCGATCCCTGAAAGCGTCAGAAAACTGACGGTACGCAATGTCATGGAGGTTGAAGCCATGTGCGCGGATGTTGATTTTGTTTTCAGCGCCGTAGACATGTCCAAGGATGAAATCCGCCGGATAGAGGAAGCTTACGCGAAGTGCGAGACGCCGGTCGTCTCCAACAACAGC
>ONFL01000113.1 GCA_900317095.1 uncultured Eubacteriales bacterium
AGCCGCGGCAACAGACCCATGCTTGTCTGTCTGGGCGGTGACCATTCCTGCACGGCACCGATCGTAAGGGGCTATGACGCCCTTGGGGAATCCTTCCACGTTGTGCATTTCGATTCACACCCGGATTACTCTGCAATTAGTGAGGGTTTTCAATATACCAACGGACACCCTTTCCGCTGGGTACATTCCTTTCCCTATGTAAAAAGTCTTACCCAGGCCGGTATCCGCTCCTTCCGGGAGTTTGAAGCCCGGGACTCCCGCGCGGACGGCAATCGCGTAATCGGCATGAAAGAATACCACCAGATGGGAGGAGCAGATGCCCTGGCAGCATCCCTCCCGGAGGGAGAACCTGTCTATATCAGTTTTGATATAGATGCTCTGGATCCTTCCCTGATTCCCGGATGTACATCTGCAGAGCCGAATGGTTTCACCTATCCGGAGATGAGAGACAATCTGCAGGCGATCGCCCGCCGCTGCCGGATCGTCGGCCTGGACCTTGTCTGTGTCAACCCTCTGCTGGACACGCCCAACCAGATTACATCCTATACAGCTGTCCAGCTGATCCTGGAATTCCTGGGAACAATGTGCGAGCAGGAATATTGGAAAGAGCGTTACAAAAAATAATATTGTTATTCTCTCTGCATATGCAGTGCTCTTTTCCAGAAAGAAAAAGGTGTTCCGGCAAGCAGCCGGAGCACCTTTTTAAGTTCATCCGCGGTAAAAATGTCATTTCCTGCTCCTCTTCTTTGCCGGCAGCCCTGCCCCCACCACGGTGAGGATTCCTACAAAGAGCAGGATCATCCCTATAGCTCTGCTGACGGTCATGGGCTCATGCAAGAAGATGACGCCGGCCAGCACGCCGATCGCCGGTACGGCCATGACCGTAACGGACGCCGTTCCGGCCTCCATCTTATCAAGCATCCGGCTCCAGATCACAAAGGCCACGGCGGAGCAGAGCACGCCGTTATAGACGAGTGCGCCCAGTCCCTGCAGGGTCCACTGCACAGGGTCATGATTTGTCACAAGCGCAGCCACATCCAGAACGGCGGCCCCGCAGATCATCTGCCCGGTCGTCATGGCTATGCGGCTGCAGCCTGCCAGCTTCGCTTTGGTGATCAGGTTGGAAACAGCCCAGATCATAGAAGCCCCAATCATCATAAATACAGCCCACAGCTCGCCGCTGACATTTACCCGCATGAGGACGAAAAGCCCGACCAGGGCCAGGATGATGCCCCCGGCCTTGCGCGCCGTCATCTTCTCATGCAGAAAAACCATACCCAGGATGGCCGTCCACACAGACATGGAGTAATTGAGAACGGCCACCAGGCCTGCTCCCAGATGGCGGGTGGCGATCTGCACCAGCAGATTGTTCAGGGCCATCATCAAAATGCCGCTGAGAGCGATCCAGGGCCAGAAGCACTTCTCCGGCAGCGGCACACGGCGGATCAGACAGTAAAGGATCAGGACAAGGGCACCCAGAGAAAAGCGCAGCGCGACAAAGACGATGGCGGGAAAATAACGGTTTGCCACCGTCATGACCACCCAGTTCAGACCCCAGGCAATGTAGAGGATCATCACAGGTCCTACGAGTTTTTTATCCATTTTCCCTTGCTTCCTCTCTTTTCTTCTTTCTGCCCCGGAGAGATCTTTCCCCACGACTTTTTTCTCTCTCTTCAAGATAGGCCTTCACATCCTCCAGCTCTTCCTCAGACCGGACCCGGATCATGAGCCTGTTTACAAGGGAATCGGCACCTCTCTTCTTTATCTGAAAATAACCGATCAGGCTGAAGGTTATGGCGCCCAGGAAATTGACCAGCAGATCCTTCATGGTGTCGATGAGACCTATATCCAGATAGCCGCCGTCTATCACCACGGTCGACCCGTCGGCCTTTTCTATGATCGTTTTTGTGATATGGTCTACTACAATGGGTGTCTGGGAATGGCTTGGATCCAGTGTCACAGACGAGATCTTCTGAATGATAAAATCCTTCTGCATATCCAGAAAGAAGTTCGAATCAACAAAGAATTCTATAAATTCCCAGACAACGCCTATCGTCATGGAAAAGCAGAAGGCGGTAAATGCCACATAAGCCGGGGAAAGGTTAAGACGTTCACTGTGGCGGTTGAGCAGGTCCACCATGGAAAAGCCGATCGCTGCGCATAAAAAGCCATTGATGGTATGCAGCATGGTATCCCATCCGGGTATTTCCGTATAAAAGCGGTCTACCTCGCCCAGGATCTCCGCAGAGAATATAAAAATGTAGATCAGGGACTCAAACAGAGGAGGGACCTCGATCTTCAGCTGCTTTTCGAAAAAGGCAGGCAGAAGAAAAAGGACCAGGGAAAGGATGCACAGGGCTGCGCTCTCATACTCGCCCTGGATCAGGCTTATGATCAGCGACACGATTACCAGGGCCCGCAGGGCAGTATAAATCCGAAAAGTCCTGGGATCCCTGCTGATCCTGTCTTTAAGGCCATTTATCATCCGATGAATCTTTTTCTGCGTATTGAACATTCTTCACCTCTCCCTTTCAGACATGGGTTCCCTGCTTCATTTAGAAAAATCATACACAAGGCCGCGGTTAATGTCAACAAATGGCCCGGATAGAGAAAGGAACCCGCAGTTTCCCGCGGGTTCCGGATCCATATGGTACACAATATCTGTTTTTCTGTATTCGGAGATTATCTGGAAAGGGCGCCGCCGATAACCATTCTCTGAACTTCGTTGGTGCCTTCGTAGATCTGCATGATCTTGGCATCTCTGAGAAGCTTCTCAACCGGATACTCTCTGGAGTAGCCGTAGCCGCCGAGGATCTGGATGGCATCCAGGCATACCTGAACAGCTACATCGCCGGCGAAGCACTTGCAGATAGCTGCCTCACGGGTGAAGTTCCTCTTGCCGAGTGCGATCTGCTCATAGTACTTATTTACATAGTTGATAACCAGAGAACGTGCTGCCTCAACCTTGATATCCATATCTGCAAGCTTGAAGTTGATCGCCTGATGAGCAATGATCGGCTTGCCGAATGTCTTACGGGTCTTTGCGTAAGCAACAGCCTCATCGATCGCGCGCTGGCCGACACCTACTG
This sequence comes from uncultured Eubacteriales bacterium, assembly GCA_900317095.1. Taxonomy (GTDB): domain Bacteria; phylum Bacillota; class Clostridia; order Lachnospirales; family Lachnospiraceae; genus UBA2912. The sequence continues at coordinate 3,090 of ONFL01000113.1, forward strand.
CGAAGGATGCTACGGAAGGTCTTGCCATATCGAGGGTCTGCATTGCATAAACGAAGCCCTTGCCCTCAGCGCCAACCAGGTGGTCAGCAGGAACACGTACGTTGTCAAAGAGAACCTCAGCTGTATTGGAAAGACGGATGCCCATCTTATCTTCTTCCTTGCCGATGGAAACGCCCGGCAGGTCACGCTCAACGATAAATGCGGAAATACCCTTTGTTCCCTTTGTCTTATCGGTAGTAGCAAATACTACGAATACAGATGCCAGGGAAGCATTGGTGATGAAGCACTTGGAACCATTGATGACATAGTCATCGCCGTCCTTCTCAGCTACAGTCTTCTGCTGAGCAGCGTCGGAGCCTGCGCCTGCCTCAGTCAGTGCGAATGCCGCATAGCCCTGATATCCGGTTTCCGGCTTATCCAGGCCCTGCTTCTCGCCGTTTACGAAGCTTGCGAAATACTTCTTCTGCTCGGGGCTGCCTGCGATGAGAACGGTCTTCAGAGCCAGGGAAGCTGCGCCTACACCAGTGGCGAAACCAGCGTCAACCTTTGCAAACTCTTCATACATCGCCAGAATGGTATAGTAATCAAGTCCGCTGCCGCCGTATTCTTCGGGAACTTCCAGTGCGGTATACCCGAGTTCTGCTGCTTCCTGATAAAGCTCGATAGGAAGTGTTCCTTCACGATCGTACTCAGCAACAACCGGCTGAACCTTCTTCTCTACGAATTCCTTTGCCGCTTTTACCATAGACTTCTGATCGTCATTCAAGATATATCCCATTGCTTCTTCTCCTTTCATGGAATAACAGTCTGCAAATATCAGGCAGCCGTGCATTCCCGGTGATTTGGGAAATATTACCTGTTTTCCCGCCGGCAGCAGCTGATATTTCATCATATTGATGTCTGTTTCCGTACCTCCGTTTATTATTGTATGTCAAGTTTGTGAATTTGTCAACTTTTTAACCAATTCGTTTGAAAAAACATTTTATTGTTCTGCTTTCAGCAGCTTTACAGATAAAGCAGCCAAAAATCAGCTGCTGCAGAGAAAAAATGGATCTTTGCAGATCCATTTTTTTGCAGGCCGCCTAAAAAGCTTTACCATCACTGATTATCCATAAGCCCCAGTTTTACATATTTCTGCCGCTTGCGGACAAATGTCGAGCTGTCCATACCCAGGCTCTGGGCGGCCTGTCTGGCGTTCCCATATCTGGCAAAGGCTTTTGCCATGCAGGCCGCCTCTATTCTGGCAAGCTCTTCCCTGAGACGGATGCTGCCGCTTTCCGGAACAGAAACCAGAACCGGCTCAGGCGCGGTTCCGTCTGTCCTGCTCCGCCCTTCCGGGAACAGATCTTCCGGTTCTATGACGCCAGACCTGCTGACAAGCGCCGCCCTGCGGATCTTCACCCGCATCTCCTCGACATTGCCCGGCCAGCTGTAGGCGCAGATCTGCCTGACGCAGTCCGCCGAGAATGTCTTCTTTGTCTCCCCCTGTGCATTTACCTGCTGCAGAAAGTGATCTGCCAGCGGAAGTATGTCATCCTTTCGCTCCCGCAGGGCTTTCAGATGGATCTGGATGACCAGCAGCGCCTTCATGAGCGAATCCCCGGCATTGCCCCGGCGGGCCAGCTCCTGCATATCGTAATGGCTCCCTATTATAAAGCGCAGGTCCAGCCTGGTCAGCCTTCCATCGCCCAGAACACATTCTCCGGTGCTCAGCAGACCCAGAAAACGGCTGCGGACATCCGCAGGAATATCGTCTATCTCGCTGATATAGACTGTCCCGCCGGCAGCGCTGTCCAGAATACCGGGCTTATATTCACCGGTGCCCGGATCCATATATCCAAAAAGATATTTTGACGTGCCTTCAGCCGGCATGACAGAAAAATCTATCTTGAGGAAAGGAAAGACATTTCTGCGGGACAGGTCATGAATGGCCCTGGCGGTGAATTCCCGTCCGGTCCCTGCCTGTCCGCTGATGAACACGGGATCATCCAGCAGGGCTGCCTGGCTCACAAGCCGCATGACCTCTCTGGAACTGCGGTCCTCCGCCACATAGGCCCGGCCGCCGCTGCGCTCCTGCTCCAGCATGGCGATCTCATTCTGATAGTACTTGTTCTGGTCCCGCAGCCTCTCCAGTTCACGGCGGATCATATAGATCTCCGTTACTTCGCTGACCACAGTGATGACCATGATGATGCGGCGGTTTTCGCCTTCACCGTCCCAGACCGGAGAACTTTTGATCAGCGCCCGCTTGCCGGTACGGAAACTCTGCTCCATGCTGACGCTCTTCCCGTCCCGGAGCACAGCCAGTGTTCCGCTCTGGGAAATGATCCCGTCCTCCACCATGTCTTTCATGTTCTTTCCCAGGATCTCCGATCTGGCCAGGCCGCTGATCAGCTCATAACGGTGATTCGCATAGATCGTATTCGCCTCGTTGTCTGTTATATAGATCCCGTCATTAACATATTCCAGCAGGTCCCTGGAGCATTCAAAATCCCCGGGATCGAATTCACGAATATCTTTCATCTTCTGTTCTTTCCTGTATATCCTCTGTAATGTTGTCTTTCGCTATTCCTGCTTCTTGTCTTTGGGAAGCCGGCATACTAAAATGAATACATACCAGAATCACATTCCGATAAACAACTGTAAAGGAGTCTGCCATGCAAACCGATTACCGGAAAATCCTGGCCGACAGCCAGGCCGCCGATGCCCTGCTCTCCGGCGGGCAGGCCGGTCCCGACCAGATCCGCCGCTTCCGCAGCCTGAAACTTAGCACAGTCCGCGCCGCCTGCCTTCTTCTGGAAGAGGGAGCAGACCCGGCTGCTGACGGACAGCTGATCCCCTTCCTCAGGCAGGCTCTTACTGCCTGCTGTCAGGCAGCACAGACCATGATCAATGATGTAAGTCCGCAGGGCTGCCGGATCACAGAACCGGATGCCGCACCGGATGCACTGCGGCAGGAATGTCTGCGGTCCTATGATCTGATAAGCCGGGCCATCTGCGCCTGCGACCCTATGTTCATCCCGCCCTTCATAGAAAGATCCTCTCCGGATGCTGCCTTTCTTATAGAACTGCAGCGCCGCTATGACGGTGCCCGCCGGCAGAAAGAGCAGGAGAAAGAGATCAGCAACAGGAGCCTCAACCGTCTCTTTGGAGGAAAAGGCTGACCGCCATGTCTTTCAGCTGACAGACATGGCCCTCATCGCTCCTTTAAGGCCGGCGGCAAATGTCTGCGGGTCGTCCCAGGCCAGATTGTGCCAGCCCGGCAGCCGCACGCAGGCGGCCCCCAGCTCTTTTGCGGCCATTTCCATATACCCGGAGAAGAGGCCTTCCCGGTCCTCGCTCCCGGCTGCCAGGGCCGCGGGCACGGACAGGCGCAGGCCCTGCTGCCGGCGGCTGTAGCCCAGAAAATCATCCATCTCCCGGTATAAAAATATCTTATAATTCTCCAGATTCCTGGCCTGCTGCTGCAGGGTCACCGGCCGGGCCCGGCGGTCCATACCGCCCATCAGCTGCACCAGGATCAGCATGGCTTTTGTGATCCTTCCGCTGTCCGCAGCTTCATGCAGGCGGGCAAGTCCTGCATCATAAGCTGCCTGGGCCTGGCGGCCGCCGGCAAAGGGCACCTCA
>ONFL01000032.1 GCA_900317095.1 uncultured Eubacteriales bacterium
CAAATACTGCCGCGGCGCGCCGCTGGGCAGGCTTGGAAGCAATCCGTACAGGCTCGGGCTGCTGCGTCCACTCCCCGGCCAGCAGATCCCAAACCCAGCCGCTGTAAGGAGCCTGCGCGTCCAGTCCCAGCTCTTCATGTACGCGCTGTGCAAATATATCCGTGACCTGGTCTTCTCCGTGAACGATGAATACCTTCCTGGGAGTCTTTCCAAAAGAACCGATCCACTTCATCAGACCATTCACATCGGCATGACCGCTTATCCCGGCCAGAGATGTGATCTCGGCAGCGACCTGGATGGTCTCGCCGAAGAGCTTTACTTCCTTTGCTCCTTCCAGGAGGATCCGGCCCAGCGTCCCTTCGGACTGATAGCCCACAAAGAGGATCGTGCACTCCGGTCTCCACAGATTATGCTTAAGATGATGACGGATCCTGCCGGCATCGCACATGCCGGATGCCGAGAGTATGACCTTGGGAGACTTGTCCATATTGATAGCAATAGAATCATCACTGGTGACCGATGTGGTCAGTCCCGGAAAACCGATCGGGTTTATACCCTGTTCTATCAGTTCCATGGCCTCTTCATCATAATAGCCGGGCACATTTCTGCTGAATATATGCGTCGCTTCCACTGCCAGGGGACTGTCTACAAAGACCTTGAAGCCGTCATGGCCGTGAACCAGACCCTCAGCCTTGATCTGCCGGATAAAATACAGCATCTCCTGGGTCCGGCCGACCGCGAAAGAAGGAATCACCACATTGCCTCCCCGGTCGAAGGTCCTCTGGAGAACTTCCGTCAGAGATTTTATATAGTCCGGCCTCTCGCCGTGGCTGCGGTCGCCGTAGGTGGACTCCATGATGACATAATCCGCCTCGCTGATATACTGAGGATCCCGGATGATCGGCTGATCTGTATTGCCAATGTCTCCGGAGAAAACAAGCTTGCGGGTCTGCCCTTCCTCAGTGATCCACATCTCTATACTGGCAGAACCAAGCAGATGACCCGTGTCTATAAAACGGACTTCTATCCCCTCGCAGATACTGATCTTCTGATCATAACCGCAGCCGACAAACTGTGTCAGCACCCCGACTGCATCCTCTGTCGTATACAGAGGGACTACCGGCTCTCTGCCGGCACGCCTGCCCTTGCGGTTCCTCCATTCTGCCTCAAATTCCTGAATATGGGCACTGTCGCGAAGCATGATGCCGCACAGCTGCCGGGTCGCCTCTGTAGCATATACCGGACCCTTGTAGCCCTGCGCGTAAAGAAGGGGCAGCAGGCCCGAATGATCTATATGGGCATGTGTCAGGAATACATAGTCTATATCTGCCGGAGAAACAGGTATATCTACATTCTTATACAGGTCCTTTCCCTGTTCCATGCCGCAGTCTACTAAAACATACTTCCCGGCCGCCTGCAGACAGTGTCTGCTTCCGGTAACCTCATGGTCCGCTCCAGAAAATATGAGTCTCATAAAAAGAACCCCCTTCCAATATAATTTTAGTATATCAAAAAGAAGGGGGCTCTGCCATGCCGGCACTTATTCTTTATAAAACTTTCATAACCTGATAATGATTGCAGAGATAGCTGCGTCTAAGCCTGCTCCTGCGGGGGGATGCTGCCGATGACCCACCGCTCCATCAGCTCCCAGATCTGATCCTGCCCCTGGCGTGTCTGCGCCGACCAGGCTATGACCGGAGTGTCTTCCGGCAGATCCAGGACGGTGCGGATGGCCCGAAGCTGCTTTGCTGTCTGGCTGCGCTTAATCTTATCCAGCTTGGTGGCAATAACTGCCGGATTAAAGCCGGAATCTACGATCCACTGGTACATATGCCGGTCATCGGCTGTCGGGTCATGCCGGATGTCGACAAGCAGGAAGACCATCCGCAGCTGGCGGGATGTCAGCAGATAGCGTTCTATCATCTTTCCCCATTTCGCCCTGACAGAATCAGAAACATTAGCGTAGCCGTAACCGGGCAGGTCCACAACATACATTTGGTCATTAACGTTGTAGTAATTGATAGTCTGGGTCTTGCCCGGCTTCTGGGAAACTCTTGCATAAGCCCTGCGGTTCATGAGACCGTTGATCAGAGAAGATTTGCCCACATTGGAGCGGCCGGCAAAGGCAGCTTCCGGAAGTTTATTGTCCGGCAGGGTGCTTGTTACGCCGCAGACCGTCTCAAGATTGACACTTTTTATAACCATGTTCTAATCTCCCGCTTTCGCGTCTTCTTCGGGCTTCTTAAGTACAGGCATATGCTCCAGGGAAACGGCCATCACGTCGCGCATGGTCCGGGCATACACGAAATGCATTCCCTTGGTGATCTCCCGGTCCAGATCCTTTATATCCCTGCGGTTCTTCTCCGGGACAACAACCGTGCGGATGCCTGCCGTCTTAGCCGCGATGGTCTTCTCCCTCAGGCCGCCTATGGGCAGGACACGGCCCCGGAGCGTGATCTCACCGGTCATGGCCACATCCGCCTTGACCGGGATCCCGGTGATGGCGGAGATCATGGCCGCCGCCATGGTAACGCCTGCGGAAGGACCGTCCTTGGGTACCGCGCCTTCCGGTATATGGATATGGATGTCGTTCTGCTCAAAGAATTCCTTTTCCACACCCAGACTGGGGGCAATAGAACGGATATAGCTGATGCCCGCCATGGCAGATTCCTTCATGACATCGCCCAGCTGGCCCGTCAGCTCAAACTTACCCTTGCCGGGCATGACATTCACTTCTACGGAAAGGGTATCTCCGCCCACCTGCGTCCATGCCAGGCCTCTGACAATGCCTACCTCGTTCTGCTCGTTTGCCGGATTGAAATCATATTTCTTCGGTCCCAGGAAACGCTCTATGTTGCGGTCCGTTACACGGACGCTCTTTCTACCCTCCTGCAGGATCTTGCGGGCTGCCTTGCGGCAGATCTCGCCTATGCAGCGCTCCAGTTCGCGGACGCCTGCTTCCCGGGTATAGTAGGTAATGATCGCTTCCACAGCCTTGTCATTGATATTAAGCTGGCGGGGCTTAAGTCCGTTGGCCTCTATCTGCTTCCCGATCAGATGCTCCCTGGCTATGTGGAATTTCTCATTCTGGGTATAGGTATTGATCTCTATTACTTCCATGCGGTCCAGCAGCGGCCTGGGAATGGTCTGCAGGGTGTTGGCCGTTGCTATGAAAAAGACATCGGACAGGTCCAGGGGCAGTTCCAGATAATTGTCCCGGAAGCTGAAATTCTGTTCTGAATCGAGGACCTCCAGCAGGGCGGAAAATGTGTCTCCCCGATAATCGCTGCTGACCTTGTCTATCTCATCCAGGACCATGACCGGATTGCGGACGCCCGCCTGGCGCAGGCTGGCAGCGATCCTGCCGGGCATGGCGCCTATATAGGTCTTTCTGTGGCCGCGGATCTCCGCCTCGTCATGAACACCGCCCAGACTGATGCGGACATACTTCTTATTCAGCGCGCGGGCTACGGAGCGGCCGATGGAAGTCTTGCCGGTTCCGGGAGGGCCGACAAGGCAGAGAATAGGCGTATTGCTCTTCTTGCTCAGCATACGGACCGCCAGGTATTCCAATATGCGGTCCTTGACATTCTCCAGTCCGTAATGGTCCTCCCGCAGGATCTTCTCCGCTTTGTCAAAATCCTTATTGTCCGTGCTTTTGCGGCTCCAGGGAATTTCAAAAACCGTATCGATATAGTTGCGGTATACAGCGGCTTCCGCCGTGTTGCCGGCATTTGCCCGCAGACGGCTGATCTCCTTGCGGAGTTTTTCCTTTACCTGGGCCGGCGCGCGGAAATGCTTTACCTTCTCTTCCAGCTCATCTATTTCCTGATCCGGATCATCCCCCAGCTCGGTGCGGATCTCCCGCAGCTGTTCCCGCAGCACATATTCTCTCTGATTCTGATCCAGACGGGCCTTGACCTTGGACTCTATCTGACGGGTGATCTTCAGGACCTCACTCTCCTGGTTCACGATCCGGCAGAATTCCAGAAAGCGCTCCCGGAAATCATAAGTATCCAGCAGCCGCTGACGGTCTTCCCATTTCATGTGGATGACCGCCTCGAGCTTATTTATAAACTGGACGGTACCGTCAGAACTGCCCAGCAGTTCTGACGCTTCCTGCCCTATATGCTCATTATAGTCGGCATATTTTTCTATGGTGTCATGAAGTGTATTCATGACAGCTTCTTCCTCGGCTTCTGTAAACTGAGGGTCTTCTTCGGTCTGCACCAGCACATCTGCAATATTGCAGGGACTCACAGAAATCATTTCATCTATCCTGGCCCTGTACAATCCCCGTGCATGAATGCGGACAGCTGCGCCCGGCGTCTTCACGACCTGCAGGATCCTGGCCACACAGCCGGTCTCAAACAGGTCTTCGGGCCCGGGATCTTCTACATCGGGATCCCTCTGCGCGCAGAGCATCACGATCTGATTTTCTTTCATGGCCGTCTCCACTGCCATCACAGATTTTTCTCTCTCAACGTCGAACATGACGCTCATCTGCGGCAGCACAGCCATCTGACGCAGGGCGACCAGAGGCACCCTGTAATTCATCTCATCCATGTTAAATCTCCGTATATATGGTAAACATGCGGCAGAGTCTGCCGCCTGTTATATTCAAACTTCAATTCTGCGGGTCCGATCCTGGCGCTGTCCCGTTAAGGCCGCCTCCAGAAGGCTTCCGCGTAAAAAACTGCGCCGGAAAAAGCATGAAAGCCCGCTCACCGGCGCAGTCCCTATTAAAAATACTATACTAATAATAACTCAGGCTGTCTCCCCGCTGCGCCCTGCAGGTTTTCCCGCGGGAAGCTGCCTTTGCGGCTGTGCATGCTCCAGAAGAGGAGCCGCATGGCTGTCTATTACATCTTTTGTAACTGTGCATCTGGTCACTGTCTCATCTGAAGGAACAGTATACATGATATCCATCAGAGAATCCTCCAGGATAGCACGCAGGCCCCTGGCCCCGGTATTCCTCTTGAAAGACAGCTCCGCGATCTCACGGATCGCATCCTCTTCAAATTCCAGATCCACCCCGTCGAATTCGAGGATTTTCTTGTACTGACGCACAAGAGCGTTCTTCGGCTCTGTCAGGATCCGCACCAGAGAATCAACATCCAGCTGATTCAGGGATACGGTCACCGGCACACGTCCGACGAACTCCGGGATCAGCCCGAATTTCACAAAGTCCTGGGGCAGTGCCTGTCCCATAAGGACACCGATATTCTGGTCTATATTACGGTCACGGATATCGGCATTGAATCCGATGGACTGACCTCCCAGCCGGGAATCGACGATCTTCTCCAGTCCGTCGAAAGCGCCGCCGCAGATGAAAAGGATGTTTGTGGTGTCGATCTGAAGGAATTCCTGATGAGGATGCTTTCTTCCGCCCTGGGGAGGAACAGAAGCCACCGTACCCTCAAGGATCTTCAGCAGCGCCTGCTGGACACCCTCTCCGGAAACATCTCTGGTAATGGAGACGTTCTCGGACTTCTTGGAGATCTTGTCTATCTCATCAATGTAAATGATACCGCGTTCAGCCCGTTCTATATCGTAATCGGCCGCCTGGATCAGCTTCAGGAGAATATTCTCCACATCCTCACCGACATAGCCGGCTTCCGTAAGGGAAGTTGCGTCCGCGATCGCGAAAGGAACATTCAGCATCCTGGCAAGTGTCTGCGCCAGCAGTGTCTTGCCGGATCCGGTCGGTCCGACCATCAGAATATTGCTCTTCTGCAGTTCCACATCAGAACTGTCATTATAGGAGTCCTCGGAAAGGATCCTCTTATAATGATTGTAAACGGCCACGGAAAGGACTTTCTTCGCCTTATCCTGCCCTATGACATACTGGTCAAGAAAGGCTTTGATCTCAACCGGCTTCATCAGGTTGATCTCGGTCAGCTCCGGCTCCCTGGGAAATTCTTCCGCCAGGACCTCGGCACAGGTGGAAACGCACTCATCGCAGATATAAACGTTGTTGGGTCCCGCTACAAGCTTGTGGACCTGGGAACCCGTCTTTCCGCAGAAGGAACATCTCGGAATCTTCTTATCGTCTGAACGATTGCCCATATACCTGTCTGCCCTCTTATCTCTTTGTGACAACCGCGTCGATCAGGCCGTAAGCCTTTGCCTGCTCAGCTGTCATGTAGTTGTCTCTTTCTGTGTCTGCTTTGATCTTATCCAGCGGCTGCCCGGTATTCTCAGACAGGATCTCATTCAAGAGCTGTCTGGTATAGCGGATCTGGTCCGCGACGATCTCGATTTCGGTTGCCTGTCCCTGCGCGCCGCCGGAAGGCTGATGGATCATGATCGTGGAATGGGGAAGCGCCAGCCGCTTGCCCTTTGTTCCGCCTGCCAGCAGGAAAGCACCCATGCTGGCCGCCATGCCCATGCAGATCGTAGACACATCGCACTTTATAAACTGCATGGTGTCATAGATCGCAAAACCTGCGGAAA
>ONFL01000054.1 GCA_900317095.1 uncultured Eubacteriales bacterium
CCTCCACTCTCTGCCAAAAGCCCGTGGGCCGTGTCAAATACCAGGCAGGACACCTGCGGTTTTCCCTCTGTCCGCCTGTTCAGGTAATAAACCATCTTTTCTGCCGCCAGCTCCGCTGTCTTTTCCAGAAGACCTGCCTCCGCCAGGATCCGGGCAGCCGCGTCTGTTGAAATACAGTCCAGGATCCGCAGCAGGTCTTCTCTGCCGGCTCCTGCCCGCAGGGCAGCGGCAGCCAGCAGCTCCATCCGGCAGTCCGCTTCATGCGAATGGGTATTCATGATCCCTCCGGAAATCTTGATCAGCTTGCCAAGATGCCCGGCCAGCAGAACCCGCTCAAAGTCCAGTTCCCGGCACATATCCAGGCTTTCGCCTATAAAGTTGCTGCAGGGAACGACCCTCTCTGCCGGGCAGCCGGTCAGCTCCTGTACAAAATGCTGCCCCATATTGCCGGGAGACAGGACAACATGATCATAGCCCATGGCCCGCCGCTGGCGCAGCTGCACTTTTATGGTGTCCAGCAGAGCCCGGCTGCTCATGGGCTCCACGATCCCGCTGGTCCCCAGTATGGAGATGCCGCCCTCTATGCCCAGGACCGGATTGAATGTCTGCGCCGCCGTCTCCTCTCCGCTGGGCACAAAGACAGTAATATCCAAAGTTCCGTGAAAATCAAAGACCTGACAGACCTGCCGCACCTCTGAAGTGATCATCTGCCGGGGTACATGGTTTATGGCAGCTGACCCCACAGGCTGATCCAGACCGGGCCGGGTAACGATGCCCACACCTTTTCCGCCGTGGATGCGGACATTTACCTGCCCGTCCTCGTACTGCCCCGCACATTTTGCCAGCACATAAATGTCCAGCCCTGTTGTGCGGTCAGGGTCATCTCCCCCGTCTTTTTTCACAGAGCAGCTGACTCCGCCGTCCTCCCGGCAGATATGTTCTATCTCTGCCTGATAGGGAATGCCCTTAGGCGTCATGATGGTCACCTGCCGCAGCTTTTGTCCGCCCAGCAGCATATAAACTGCCGCCTTCGCGGCCGCCGCCGCGCAGCTTCCGGTCGTAAATCCGCAGCGCATCCGTTTCCTCCTGTCTTCTGTTTATTTTCACCTTTCCAGCTGCCAGCTGAGAGCTAGACCCTTTTGATCCCATACAGGAGCGCGTTCACAATAGCAGCTGCCACCGTGCTGCCTCCCTTGCGGCCCCGGCAGACGATGCAGGGAACGCCGCTTTCCATGATCAGCTCCTTGCTGCGTACCACATTGACAAAGCCTACCGGCGCGGCAACTATAAAGGCCGGCGCAAATGTTCCTTCGTCCATCAGTTCCCGCAGACGGACCAGGGCAGTAGGGGCGTTGCCGACCGCAAAAAATACCGGCCCCGGCAGACGGGCTGCCTTGTCCATACTGACCGCCGCCCGCGTGATTCCAAGAGCTGCTGCTCTTGCGGCTACATCTGCATCCGCCATAAAGCAGCAAAGCCGGCCGCCGAGAGCCTCCAGAGACTTTTTGCTGATGCCGGCCCTGGCCATGTTTGTATCAGTCACGATGCTGGTCCCCTGCCGGAGCAGATCCCGGGCTATAGCCACCGCGCCCGGAGAATAGTACATATTCCGGGCATAATCAAAATCCGCGCTGGCATGGATGGCCCGGATGGTAATCTCCCGCTGATCTTCCGGCAGGCAGATTCCCTGCTCCGCTAGTTCCTGATTAATGATCTCAAAGCTGCGCCGCTCAATTTCCATTGGCGCCAGCCTTTCTATCCCTTCTATCATTCTTCGCTTTCCCCCTCCTGCGGCTGTCCGCACAGATATTCCATACCGAACCGCTGCATGGTCTGCAGACTGACATCGAACAGGTCAGCAATATAGCCGCCCTTAAAAACATCTTCGGGCTTTCCGATCCTGTCAGCCCTGCCATCCCGGATACAGAGGATCTGATCGGACACCTTCCTGGCCAGATCCAGCTCATGGATAGACATGACCGCGGTCATTCCATTTTCATGGCAGAGCCGGAGCAGAAGCTCCATAAATTCCAGCTTGCCGTGCAGATCCAGATAGGAGGTCGGCTCGTCAAGCAGCAGAAAACGCGGTTCCTGACACAAGGCGCAGGCCAGCAGGACCCGCTGTCTCTGCCCGTCGCTGATCCGGGAAAATATCCGGTCCGCCAGTCCGGCAGATCTTGTCGCCGCCAGTGCTCTGGCCACAGCCTCCTGGTCTTTGGGAGTCAGGCGGCCCATGGTACCTGTATGGGGATAACGCCCCTTCTCCACGATCTCCCGGCAGGTCATAGATTCTGTCCTGATCCCGCCGGTCAGGACCACAGCCATCTGCAGAGCCCGCTCCCGTCTCTGCATACGGTAAATATTTTTCCCGTCAAGCAAGGCTGTGCCTCCCAGCGGAGCCAGCTCTCCGGCCAGGGTCTTTAGTATGGTAGACTTGCCCGCCCCATTGGGCCCGATCAGCGTCATGATCTGTCCTGCCGGCAGAGTCAGGGTCAGCCCGTCGACTACAACCCTGCTTCCGTAGCCGGCAGCCAGATCCTCCAGTTTTAAAAGATCCCTTTTCATGCCTGGCCCCTCCTTCTGCGGATAACGACCGCAAGTACGACCGGTGCCCCGAAGACGGCCGTTACCGTGCTGATGGCCAGCTCAGTCGGCGCCAGCACGGTCCTCGCCAGCAGATCGCAGAACAGGCAGAAAACGGCTCCTCCCAGGGAACAGGCCGGAATCAGTACGCCGGGCCGCTCCGTCTTCAGCAGGCGGCGGACAATATGCGGCGTCGCCACGCCCACAAAAGAGACCGGTCCTGCGTAGGCTGCCGAAATGCCTGCCAGGATCCCCACCAGCAGCACGATCAGCAGGCGGATCCTTTTCAGATTAACGCCTACGCTTGCGGCATAAGATTCCCCCATCTGCCAGGCCCCGATCGCCTTTGCCAGAAACAGGGCTGCCAGAAAACACAGGCTCACGACCAGGGCTATGGTTCCCACATCCGGCCAGCTCATACCGGAAAAACTTCCCCTGGACCAGTTGTGAAGATTTACAATATCCGAATCCGCAGCAAATGTCACGATAAAATCTGTCAATGCGGAACAGATATAACCGACCATCATGCCTCCGACGACCAGCATGGACACGCTGTCCACCCTCCGGGAAAGCAGAAGGACAAAGCCCATGGATGCCATGGATCCGGCAAAGGCGGCGGCGATCATGACCGGAGAAGTAAGCAGCCAGCCCTGCCGCAGGGAAAGGAGCATGACCAGGGCCAGGGCCAGCTTGGCGCTGGATGAAACGCCCAGGACAAAGGGTCCTGCTATAGGATTATAGAAAAAGGTCTGCATAAGATAGCCGGCCAGGGCCAGAGCCCCTCCCAGGAAAAGAGCCGTCAGTGCCCTGGGCAGCCGCAGACTCATCACTATATCCGCCTGGGTCCCCTGCCCGCTGCCCGTCAGCGCCGCCAGCACATCACCCAGTGCCACCGGCACACTTCCTATACAGACATTGAGGGCAAGCAGGACCAGGACCAGGGCCGCCAGCGCCGCCAGGATCAGGCTAAATCTCTTTCTGCTCTGCATGCTATCTCTCCTTTTTGCTGTGATGATCACCAATATCAGCTTTTTACTGTCTTCATTCCATGAGGGACAGGTATTTCATACCGCTGTCTGTTTTGTCACCGGCCAGGATCCGGCTGATCTCTTCCATGGCATCACCGGCGGCAAGGGGCTTCTGATAGAGATCCCCTGAAAGGCGGAAAACATTTCCGCTCTGCATGGCCGGACAATTTTCCAGCAGCCGGCTGCGCGCAAGCAGGTCCTCCCGGCTTTTTACCTGACTGTCTATGGTTCCGTCGTATATAAGGATATCCGCCTGCTCCGCCAGCTCCAAGAAGTTTTCCATCTGCATGGTCACCGCCGCATTTGCTGAATGCTCCTCCTGATCCGCCGGCAGCAGGTAAGTCCCGCCCGCATTCTCCACCATCTGCGGGAAATAATCCCCTGCCCGGCGGACATTTACCTGACCCGCGGATGTAAAGTAAAATGCCAGCACCGTCTTTTTCTCCGTCTGCCCGGCCTTTGCCAGCGTCTGACTGATCTGCCCGCTTATCTGCTTAAATATTCCGCCGGCTTTTTCCTCCTGTCCGGCAAGCACACCATAAAAGCGGACCCATTCCGCCCGGGCCAGGGGATCCGATTCATAGCTGGAATAATCCACGATCGCCGTCATGCCAAGACTGCGCAGTTTTTCCAGAACCTGCGGTGAATGCAGGATCATGCTATTCTCTATCACAAAGGAGCAGCCGCCCGAAAGGAGCAATTCATAATCCGGCGCGCTGTATTTCCCGGCATAGGTCATATTTCCCGCCCGGATGGCATCATTCGCATTCTGACTGGCCCACTCGCCGGCCGGCTTTGAAACATAGGAGATCCGGTCCAGGGCGCCCAGGGCATCAAAAAAATCCATGTCCGAACTGCTGACAAGATATATGTCATCCAGAGGCTGCCGGACCAGGCTGATCTGCTCCGGCAGGTCAGCCGGAACCGCTTTCCCCTCCGGTACGACCAGCAGCTTTGTTCCGTCACAGATAGAGAGCAGCCGGTATCCGTCCTGGTATTCAAAAATGGCAAAACGCTTTGCCGCTGAAAAGGCAGTCTGCTTTGTAAATGTCAGATCCGCGCTGATATCGGGATCTATGGATGCCGGGTCAGTAAGCCTGCCCGCCGCCGGGCTCTGCTCTCCGGTCTCTGCCGCCGTGCTCTGATCCCCTGTCTCTTCCTGCGTGCTCTGCCCGGCAGCACTTTCTCCCTTGCTCAGCCCGTCTTTATCAAAATGCAGAATGTATTCGATCTCATGAGGCTGACTCATGGCAGTAGTATCCGCTCTGACCGGCAGCGGCTGGTCCAGAGAGCGGACCGGGATCTCAAAAGAAGAATTCCCCTCCGTATTAACAGGAAAATATTTCTCTCCGTCCACGATCATATAATCATAGTGAGCGCTGCTCCAGATGAGGGTGAGAATGGCACTGCCGTCTTTCACCTGCAGACTGGCCGGTGAGCTGACGGATGCCCTCCCGCTGCCGCCTTCCAGCTCCACGGGAATCTGATACTGCCCGTCAGCGGGCAGCGCATCCTCCTGCGCCTGCTCTGCCTGCGCACTCTCTGCCTGGCTTTGGGCCGCGCTCCCGCCGGACCGGCCCTGGCAGCCTGCAGCCCCTAAAAATATCAGACCTGAAAGCAGGACCGCCGCCGCCTTAAATATTTTCCTCTTCATTCTTGTTCCTCCTGTCATATTCAAGGGACAGTGTAGCACAAAGCCTTTAGCCAGGGCAAATTATAAATGCCTTCAGGACGTCCTCTATCCTGATAAAAGCCGCCTTATCCCCCGGAGATGGCAAAAAAATTAAATGTTTTGTTTCCACACAATATCGTATATAATATTATTGATAAGTATATTCGGAAAAATAAATCTGATTTTTAGAACAGGAGAGAGATCCCCCCTTTATCCAGCCGCGGGGTCCACACATTATATTGATTACTGTAGATGAAAAAGCTTCGGGAATCCCCATCGTGATCCCCGCTTACAATCCAGATGAAACTCTGCTGGACGAGATCGCACATCTGAAGAAAAGAGGCGTCCGCTATTTTGTCGTCGTGAACGACGGCAGTGATCCGGCTTCCAATGATGTCTTCCGCCAGGTGGAACAGACAGAAGGCTGTGTCCTGCTCACCCATGCCGTGAACCTTGGGGAAGGCCGGGCGCTCAAGACCGCCTTTAACTATCTGCTGGTCAGCCGCCGCCACAGTCTTGGCTGCGTAACAACCGACTGCTGGGAGAGCTGCCTGGCAGACGATGTCGTGCGGGTCATGAACCGGCTGTCCGCGGACGACAACACATTTATCCTGGGAAAGCGCCAGGTTACACGCGGTTCGCAGACTCTGGGATCCTTGATCGGCAATAAGATCGTCCACCTGTCCTTTCATTTTCTCATAGAGATAGAAGTCAATGACGCCCAGTGCGTGCTGCGCGGCATACCCTCTTCCTATCTGAAGAGTCTGCTGACGATCGCGCCGGACCGCTACGAATATGAGACGGAGATGCTGATAGGCACGGAGAAGGCCAAGATTCCCCTGGAAGAGCTCCAGCTGCAGTCCGAGTACAAGCCCTGGCGCAGCCACCCGAAGATGCGGCCCTTCAAGGACTATTACCCCATATACCGGACATTCGCCAAATACATATTCACATCGGTGATCGCTTCCGGTATCGATCTGCTGCTGTTCACTATATTCTGCCACATGCTGAACGATGTAGGCATTTTCTCAAAAATGCAGCTGTACATCGTCGCCGCGACCGTAATGGCCAGGATCATCTCCGCCTCCATCAGCTACAAGCTTAACTACCAGATGGTATTCAAAGCCCAGAACGGCGGAAAGGGCGTTGCCGGATGGATCATCCTCAACGCGATCCAGATGGGGCTTTCAGCCCTGGCCGTTTCCCTGATCCACGGCTTCTTCGGCGGACCTGAGACCCTTATAAAATGGCCGGTCGATATCGCCCTCTTCTTCCTGGGCTATTTCGTGTCCAAGAAATTTATCTATGCGCAGTGAAAGGATACGGACTGCCGCAGCGTCCGATCATTTATAGATGTATATATCCATCGATATTAGAAAGGAGTTTGCATAATGATACCGGTCATAATAATTATAGCCATCGTTGTCATTCTGATCTTTTCCAACATCCGCATCGTACCGCAGTCTCACACCTACGTCATAGAACGCCTGGGCAAATACCAGAGCACATGGAGAGAGGGCCTGCATGTAAAAATACCTTTTATAGACCGTATAGTCGCCAAGATCAGTCTCAAGGAGCAGGTGCTTGATTTCCCGCCCCAGCCTGTTATCACCAAGGATAATGTCACCATGATGATCGACTCCGTCGTATTCTGTAAGATATTTGATCCCAAACTCTACTGCTACGGCGTAGAACGCCCGATCGGAGCTCTGCAGAATCTGTCTGCCACCACCCTGAGAAACATCATCGGTGACATGGAGCTGGATCAGACCCTGACCTCCCGTGAGACCATAAATGGAAAAATGCAGGCCATACTGGATGTAGCCACCGACCCCTGGGGCATAAAGGTGACCCGTGTAGAGATAAAAAATATAAAACCGCCCAAGGAAATCGAGGAAGTCATGACAAAGCAGATGCGTGCTGAGCGTGAACGCCGTCAGACCGTTCTCGAAGCCCAGGCCCACCAGGAAGCTGTTGTTTCCCGTGCGGAAGGTGATAAGAAAGCAAAGATCCTCTCTGCCGAAGCCGAGCGTGACGCCAAGATCGCGCTGGCAGAAGGCCAGGCCAAATCCGTCCGCATGCTCTATAACGCGGAAGCAGAAGGTCTGCGCGCCCTGCGCGATGCCGGCATTACGGGAGAAGTCCTGAAACTGAAAGGACTGGAGGCTCTCAAAGATGTTTCCAACGGCCGGGCGACAAAGATCTATATGCCCACTGACCTGAGCGGCATCATCTCCAGTCTCGGCGTCGCGGCTGAA
>ONFL01000006.1 GCA_900317095.1 uncultured Eubacteriales bacterium
AATATTGGCTTGGACACCTTTATTATATGTCGAGGTGATCTTTATCGTATAACTTATTGTCTCCACCCGCGTAGCAGGTGGATTTTTTACGTTGACCATTCCATTTTTCGGAACGCGAAAAACTCCATGGTCAACGCACACTAAAGTTCATAATGAAAAAAAGACCTGAGATCATTGCATCTCAGGTCATTTGCTGTTCATGGGCATATATGCCGCTGAAAGGAATATTTACCGGTTTTCTGCCATGGAAACCTCTATGTGCTGGTAAGGCAGTTCTATCCGGTTCTGATCCAGGGCCTTTTTGATCTTTTCCTGCATATCGTTCTTGCAGGGCCAGTAATCGCCGGTGCCGCAGGTCAGCCGCAGAACAATGTTCACAGCGCCGTCTGCTAGGCTGTCGACAAAGACGGAAGGAGCCGGATCCTGATGAACATAGGAACACCCGCCGGCTGTTTCCAGCAGGATGGCGCGGACTTTATCAATATCGGTTTCGTAGCGGACAGCCAGAGCAAAGTCTATCCCTCTGGTCGCTTCCTGTGTTACGTTGGTGATGGGGGCGTCGGCCAGCTTGCCGTTGGGGATCCAGATGGCCCTGTTGTCTACGGTATGGATCCTGGTATGGATCATCTCGATCGCGGTTACTGTACCTTCATGGCCATTTCCATCGTCTATATAGTCACCGACCTTGAAGGGCTTGGTGATCAGCAGCATGATGCCGCCGGCAAAGTTCGCCAGGCTTCCCTGGATAGCCAGGCCGACAGCCAGGGATGCCGATGTGATCAGAGCGATGATGGAAGTCATATCCACGCCCAGCTTGGTGATGACCATGATGACCAAGAGGACGCGCAGCAGGATCTTGATCACAGAGTTGAGAAAACTTACGACAGATTCGTCCAGGCTGGATTTTTCCAGGGCGCGGGCGATCAGGCGGCAGACAGCCTTTACCACATACCAGCCTACTATAAAAATGATCAGCGCAACGACCAGGACCTGGGCCTTGTCGACCAGCAGATCTTTGAATTTTGTAAGGTAGCTGACGGATTCCTGTGCTGTCTGCTGAAATGCATTTGTTTCCGGCTGGGCAGCGGCCAGAAAAGGGAAAAACAGATTCATATATCAATCCTCCAGATATTTCTTTTCAAGGGTGATAACCTTTTCCATAGCAGCCCGGCCAGGGGCTCCAAGAGTCTGTCTCTGCTCTACGCAGGTTTTCAGGCTGATCGCTTCATATACATCTTCCTCAAAAACAGGGCAGACCTTCTTAAACTCTTCGAGCGGGAGTTCATCCAGGGAAATGCCCCTGTCAATGCAGATCAGAACCAGCTGACCGATGATGCCGTGGGCGTCGCGGAAAGGAACGCCGTGGCGGACAAGATAATCGGCAGCGTCAGTGGCATTTGTAAAGCCGCGTTTGCTGCTTATTTCCATGATTTCCTTTTTCACATGCATGCTGCGGATCATGCCTTCAAAAAGGACAAGGCAGCCCTTCACGGTATCGATGGCGTCGAAGGTCAGTTCTTTATCCTCCTGCATATCTTTATTGTAGGCGAGGGGAATGCCCTTGAGGACAGTCAGCATGGTGGTCAGGGCTCCGAAGACACGTCCGGTCTTGCCGCGGATCAGCTCCGCTATATCCGGGTTCTTCTTCTGGGGCATAATGGAACTGCCGGTAGAGTATGCGTCATCCAGTTCTATAAAACGATATTCATTGCTGTTCCAGAGGATGATCTCTTCGCAGAAACGGGACAGATGGATCATGATGGTGGACAGGGCGCTGAGAAGCTCAACAAGATAGTCACGGTCGGAGACGGAATCCATGCTGTTAAGAGTAGGTCCGTCAAAATGCAGCAGACTTGCGGTAAGCTCCCGGTCCAGAGGGTAAGTTGTGCCTGCCAGGGCGCCTGCTCCCAGCGGGCACAGATTCATGCGGCTGCGGATGTCAGACAGACGGCCGCGGTCTCTTTTGAACATTTCAAAATAAGCGCCGAGGTGGTGGGCAAATGTGACCGGCTGTGCTTTCTGCAGATGCGTGAAGCCGGGCATGTAGGTATCCAGATTCTGCTCCATCATGGAAAGTAATGTCTGCAGAAGCTTCTTAAGCAGAGTGTCTATCTCATCTATCTCATCGCGGACATAGAGCTTCATATCCAGAGCGACCTGGTCATTGCGGCTCCTGCCGGTATGCAGCTTCTTTCCTACATCTCCGGTCCGCTCTATGAGAACGGATTCCACAAAACTGTGAATATCTTCATATTCTTCTGTGATGACGAGGGTCCCGTCCTCGACTTCGCTGCGGATCTGCTGCAGATTCTTTATGATGATATCCTTCTCTGCGTCGGTCAGGATGCCCTGCGCGGCCAGCATGGTCACATGGGCTATGCTGCCTTCTATATCCTGGCGATACATTCTCTGATCAAAATCTATAGATGCGTTGAACTTATGTACGAGCTGGTTTTCTTCTTTTGTAAACCGGCCTCCCCAGAGTTTCACTAGTAAATCTTCCTCCTTTTTAATAAGGTAATATTTCATAAGCTGTGACATTTCCAATGATAAACATTTTTACAGCCCTGCGCAAGAGAAAAATATGTTTACAAGCGGCCGGCGGTGTGATAAACTACACAGGTATCAACCTGTGCCCGGTTCCTGGAATCTCCAGCCGGATCCTGGCATAAGGCATTTTTCAGATTAAGGAGGATGTAACCATGGTTACAAAGGAAATGAAAGCAGACATTATTGCCAAGTATGGCAAGACACCCCAGGACACCGGTTCACCGGAGGTTCAGATCGCACTTCTCTCAGCGAGAATCGCTGATCTTACAGCTCATCTTAAGGTTCACAAGAAGGATCACCATTCCAGACGCGGCCTTCTGAAGATGGTAGGCCAGAGACGCGGCCTTCTTGATTATCTCAGAAAGACGGATATCAACCGTTACAGAGATATCGTTGAGAAGTTAGGACTCAGAAAGTAATTTTACAGGGACGGAGGACGCCTGCAGTCCCTGCAGTATGCGCCGGACCTTTTATATGGCCCGGCGTTTTCCATGCAGTAAAAAGCGGTTTCCCGTTCATGTTTTACCGGCATCATAGTGTAAGAGAAGAAGAGCAGAAGAGAAAAGCAAAGAATTTATCAGAAGTAAGAAGAGAAGAAGCTTAAAGGAGAAAGAAATGGCAAAAGAGTACAAGAGTTATTCCATGGAACTTGCCGGCAGAACACTGCGTGTTGATATCGGCAGAGTCGCTGCGCAGGCCAGCGGCGCGGCTATGATGCATTATGGAGATACGGTCGTCCTTTCTACAGCGACCGCGTCTGCAAAGCCGAGGGAAGGAATAGATTTTTTCCCTCTCAGTGTAGAATACGAAGAGAAGATGTATTCCGTGGGCAAGA
>ONFL01000018.1 GCA_900317095.1 uncultured Eubacteriales bacterium
AAATGGTGGTAAAGGCTGCGGTAATCAAGGTTGATAGTTCCCACCACAGCTTTGATGTTATCGCTCACCATTATCTTCGCATGGACGAAGCCGGGAGTGTATTCGTAGATCTTCACACCGGCATCCAGCAGATGGCGGTACTGGCGTTTGCTCAGGGCATTTATCACCTTCTTATCAGGAATACCCGGCATGATCAGACGTACATCCACTCCCCGCTCGGCAGCAAAACACATGGACTCCCGGAGCTTGTCATCCAGGATCAGATAGGGGGTCATAATATATACATAGTCTTCCGCGGTATTGAGGATGTCCATATAGATATTCTCTCCTACCCGGTACTGGTCCAGCGGAGAATCGCCATAGGGAATGATATAACCCTCATATGCTTTCTCCCGCTGAACCATCAGCCGTCCCGGCTTCGCTGCCGCTCCCTGTGCATCCCTTTCCGGTTTCAGTTCAAATGTTTTCCCTGCCGAAGCAGGCAGAAACAGATCATCTGCGCCGGCCGCCCGGAAGATGTATTTCTCCAGGTGTTCTGTTTCCGGATTGGATACATTCCACATCTGCAGAAACATCAGCGTAAATGTTTCTACTGCTTTGCCGGTGAAGCTGACTGAAGTATCTTTCCAGTAGCCAAATCGGCTTCCTCTGTTCATATACTCATCCGACAGATTGATGCCGCCGGTGAAGGCGGTCTTTCCGTCTATCACCGCGATCTTCCGGTGATCACGGTAATTATAGGTAGATGTGATAAAGGGTTTCATCCGCTCCCAGACCCGGCAGCGGATGCCTATCGCTTCCAGTCTCTTGGGGTAATAGAAAGGAATCTTTCCCAGCTCGCAGGTCGCGTCATAAAGCAGGCGGACTTCCACGCCGGCAGCTGCCTTGCGGGCAAGGATCTCCAGGATCTTTCCCCACATATAGCCCTCTTCCACAATAAAATATTCCAGGAAAATAAACTTCTCTGCTCTTTTAAGTTCCGCCAGCAGTGCGGGAAACATTGTTTCACCGGACGGATAATAGCGCACATCCTGCGCGCGATAGGCCGGAAAATTGCCCACATGCTCCAGATAACGGGCTGCAGAATAGGATTCTTCATTGATCTTTCGGATCTCCCCAAACACCTTTTCATCCGGCTGCAGGATGCGGTTGGAGAAATTCATAACTTCATCCAGCCTCTTTGTCATCCGGCGATGGCCGATATCCGTCTGGGTCCATAGATAAAAGACCGCTCCGAAGAAGGGAAAAACCGCGATCAGCAGCAGCCAGGGGACCTTTACGGATGAGATGGATGAACTGTTGATAAGAATAAGCAGCACGATCAGTACAAAAGCCGTCTGACAGTTTACGAAATATTTTGTCAGGAACTCGTCAAAAAAGTTCCACATCATAACATAGACCCAGACCTGCAGTGCCAGAAAGGCGCAGACGATGGTAAAACGGCTGAAGATTACGGATAAAAATCCTCTCTTAAATCGCGGCGCCAGGTGAAGGCCGTTCTCATCTCTATATATAAATTTATTTTTCATACCTTTCCCGGACGCCTCCTTATCAGAGGATGAATTCATCCTGGTCATCTGCGGGGAATTTCTGATGCCGGCAGTCCATAAGATAGGCTGTCACAGCGGCGTCATCTGTCTGCACAGATGCGTCTATCAGGGCATCCAGAGCATCCCTTGTCAGCATATCTTTCTCACAGAGGAACCTGAGCCTGTCAGTCTGTCCCTTCTGAATGAAAAGCAGGCCGGCCTGCTGCGCGTGTTCCTGCAGATAAGCTGCATAACGCCCGGCAGCCCCCTCTGTCAGAGCATAGGGGTACATCAGCCGGTCCATGACCACTGTGATGATGGTCTCAAAGCTGTCGCCGCGCAGAAGCACATAGAACATTCCGTCATACTTTGTGTAGTCTATGTCGTCGTTGCCGATACAATAACGGAGATATTTGCCGGACCCGTATTCCGTTGATTCAAACTGCTTGCACATGGAAGCTACATTGGCCACGATCTCATAGCTGTGGCGGGTGAAGGTAACCCTCGCCCTTCCCTGGTCCGCAGGGAGTTCCCTGTGACGGATCTCCACATGGATCTCCTGGTCCAGATCGTCGAGGATGCTTCCAATGTTCATATCATGCCCAGACTCCTTATCCTGGATCAGTTCCTCCAGCAATTCACAGTTCTTGAAAGCCCCAAAGCCGATGGAACGGACAGCCGCGCCCAGATGAAGCACCCGCAGGTTCAGACAGTTATAG
>ONFL01000063.1 GCA_900317095.1 uncultured Eubacteriales bacterium
AGTCCATCGGTCGAGAACAGAGAAATGCAGCGGACCACATCGCCTTCCAGAAACTGGACAGCTTCCATGACGATCTTGTGGTCTCCCATCTGAATCTCGATCGCGTTGTTGATCTCGGGCAGTTCGCCGTCAGGGAACCGGACGTCTACGACAGGACCGGTGACCCTTTTCACAACTCCTTTATTCATCTGAACTCCTTTTAGCTTCTTTTTCTTCGTACTTCTTCATAGCTGACGCGCCGCCCACGATCTCACTGATCTGGGTCGTGATCTCAGCCTGACGGGCACGGTTCATGTAGATCTTCAGCTCACGGAGCAGGTCTTCCGTATTGTCCGTGGCTGTTGTCATGGCGGTCATGCGCGACGCATGCTCGCCGGCCTTTGCTTCCAGCAGAACCCCGTAAAGGGCAGATACGATATAAAGTTCCACCGCGTTATCCAGAACCATCCTTCTCTCCGGCTCGAATTCGAACTGCAGCCGGTCGGACTGCGCCTCTTTCTGTGCCAGTTCTACCGGAAGAAGGTTCTGCGCCTCCGGTTTCTGGAGCATAACGTTGTGGTACTTTTCATAGACAAGCACGATCTCATCAGCTTCCCCGGAAAGATACATATCCCGGAGATATCCTGCGATCTCAATGCCCTGATCCATATCCGGCGTATCACTGATCTGCGTAAATGTATGCTTTACCGGAAGATCCAGTTCTCTTATCATATCTGATCCCCACCGGCCTGCAACGACAAGGCTGCAGGGCCTCTTCTCACCGGCGATCATATTCACCAGAAAGCGGAGAACATTGTTGTTATAGGCACCGCACAGACCTTTATTGCCTACGAAGAGAACATAACAGACTTTTTTAATATCGCGCTTTGCGATGAAGGGATTGGCCTGCGCAGCCGGATCATCGGCTAGCAGGCGGAAGACCTCCCGGCTCTTTTCGGCAAAGGGGCGCATGTTTTCCAGGGCTCTCTGTGTCCGTCTCAGCTTGGAGACTGAAACTACCTTCATGGCCTTGGTGATCTGCTCTATACTGGATACCGTTGCTCTGCGTTCCCGCAGCTCGCGCATCGAAGGCATGTGCTCACTCCCTTTCCTATACCGTGTCTGTTATTTCTCCTCATCTGCAGAGGCTTTCTTCACTTTGTCCAGATACCGGTCCGTGAATTCACGGATCAGGGTCTGCAGCAGATACATGGAATCCTTCTTCAGCTTGGCTCCTGTCATGACTTCCCCCTCGTAAGCAGGGAAATTGGTCTTTACATACAGAACCAGCTTTTCCAGATAATCATCCATCCGCTCTATGGGAACTTCATCGGAAAATCCCTCCGATGCCGCCAGGATCTGTATAACCTGATCCGGTACGCTGACCGGCGAGAACTGCCTCTGCCGGATGACCCAGGACATATGTTCTCCCCGGTTGAGGGTCTTCTGTGTAGATTCATCCAGATCGGACCCGAACTGGGCAAAGGCCTGCAGCTCACGGTACTGCGCCAGGTTCATACGCAGTGTTCCGGCTACCTGTTTCATGGCTCCCATCTGGGCGTCGCCGCCGACACGGGATACAGAAAGCCCGACATTGACCGCCGGTCTTACTCCTGCGTGGAAAAGACCGGATTCCAGGAAGATCTGTCCGTCTGTAATGGAAATAACGTTTGTCGGAATGTAGGCGGAAATATCTCCTGCCAGCGTCTCAATGATCGGCAGAGCTGTCATGCTTCCTCCGCCGGCCGCTTCGTCCAGGCGGGCTGCTCTCTCCAGAAGTCTTGAATGCAGATAGAAAATATCTCCAGGATAGGCTTCACGGCCGGGCGGACGCTGCAGCAGAAGGGAAAGTTCACGATAGGCAACGGCCTGCTTGCTCAGGTCATCGTAAATGATCAGAACATCCTTGCCGTTATACATGAAATATTCACCGATGGCGCAGCCCGCGTAAGGAGCCAAGTACTGAAGAGGCGCCGGCTCGGAAGCATTCGCGCTGACAACAATAGAATATTCCATAGCGCCGAAGCGCTTCAGTTTATTTACTACGTCTACGACCGTAGATTCCTTCTGTCCTATGGCAACGTAGATACAGATAACATCCTGGCCCTTCTGGTTGATGATGGCATCCAGAGCGATGGATGTCTTTCCGGTCTGCCGGTCGCCGATGATCAGCTCACGCTGTCCCCGCCCGATGGGAACCAGGGCATCTATGGCCTTGATACCGGTCTGCAGGGGAACATTTACTCCCTTTCTGTGCAGGACACCGGGAGCCGGACTCTCTATATTGCGGGTGAGATCTGTATTGATCCTGCCCTTGCCGTCGATAGGATGACCGAGGGCATTGACTACGCGTCCGATCATGGCGTCGCCGACAGGTACACTGACGATCTTTCCGGTCCGGCGCACTTCATCCCCCTCACGCAGATGGGAATCATTGCCCAGCAGGACTACGCCTATCTCCTCATCCAGATCCATGACCATGCCGGTGAGGCCGCCGCCGAAATCGAGAAGCTCGCCTGACATGACGTCTGCAAGGCCCTTCACCCGGCATATACGGTCGCCGACACTGATAACGGTTCCATGTTCAAAAACATCGATCCCGCTGTCTGTGCTGTCTATCAGCCTGCTGATCTGCCCGGAAATCTTTCCTTCTGTCATATCGTCGTCATCAAGCTGATCAAGATCGGAATCGGCAAATTTACGTAGGCTGTTCTTCACGGTTCCGTCCTAGACGGTATCCCCGATGGTCGTGCGCACACCGCCGATCAGATCCGGCTCAACGCTGGTATGTACATCTATCAGCGCTTCCTCTATCACCTGGCGCAGCACCTTCTCATCCTGCTCTGTGATCGGGGCAGAGGTGGAAATTCTGACTTTCAGCTTTTCTTTATCCATCTTTGTCCCTCCCTCACGCATTTGCTGTATTCAGACCGGAGATCTCAGCGACCACATCTTCCAGAGTCCCGCGGTACTTTCTGCCGCCGATCTCTACCTCGATAACGCCTCCCAGATCTTCATCCACGTCAAAACAATAATCAAGGTAGCTGTCAGCTGCCGCGTCGCGAATGCTCCGCACAACAGAATAGTCTACCTCCTCGCTGGAAGCGACCTCTATGTCCAGCGGTCTGCCGCTGCGCAGCTTATACAGGTCATTAACTGCAGGGCGGATCAGCGTGCCGATCTGCTTTGCGTAATCATCAGCCATGCCTTTTCTGCCTTCTGCATATGCGTCAGAGCTGATGATCTCCTGGGCTCTGCCGGCTATCTTTCTGACAGAATCCGAACAAACCTGCCGGTACATCTCTGTCAGCATCTCATGGCCGGATGCTTCGGTATCTTCCTGGATGGTCCTGACAGCCTCAGCCGTCTCCTTCCTGGATATCTCAGTATTCTTCTGCCTCTCCTGGAGGGCGGCATTCGCGGAATCATCCATCATATAATTATGCGACAGCGTCAGCTCCTGCAGATGCTGTCCGGACTGCTCTGCCCTTGCCTGCGCCGCTCCGGCTTCTTCCAGCTGCCCGGCAATATCCTCACGGCGGGACCGAAAGGACGCGATGACTCTCTTGCCGGCGACCAGCCAGAGAGCTCCGAATAAAATAACAAAGTTTATGACCATAAACAGGAAATCCTTCATCTCACGCACCTCCTGCCTGGTTCTTGTCACAAGCCAGCCCGCTCAGAAGCTTCTGAGCCAATGCATCCGCGAGAGAGGCGTTCTCCTGCTCTGCCTCGGCCTGCGCCGCCGGTTCCTTCTCACGAAGCAGCTGTGAATATTCCCGGAGCCGGTCCGCAGCTGCGTCCTGTGCTTTTCTGATCTCTTCTTCACTGGACTGTTTATCCGCCTTCTGACCCTCCAGGATCATATTGCGGTTCTGTTCATCCTTCTCTGCCAGCATATTCGCAAGACGGCCTTCTTCTGCTTCCTGGGCGGCAGCGGCATCCCGTTCCTTCTGAAGACCACTTTCAATCTTTGCCTGCCGTTCATCCATAACCTTCAGGATCGGCTTTACCAAAAGATACTTCAGAACGAGGAAGAGAATGATGAAGCTTATGATCGTCCAGATGACAATCGTAATATCAACGCTCAATCTTCTTTGCCTCCCCGATATCCGGTCAGATCTTGGCCACCAGCATAAATGCAATAAGAAGGCCGTAAATAGTCAGCGCCTCCATAAGTGCGAGGGCAAGGATCATGGTCGTACGGACATCGCCGGCAACCTCCGGCTGCCGGGCTATGCTGTCCATAGCTTTGGAAGCAGTAAGGCCCTGGCCGATTGCCGGTCCGATGGTGCTGACTGCAATGGCGATTGCTGCTGCAATAGCAATAATTCCTGTATCACTCATTTTTCATTTCCTCCTGATAATGTTCTTAAATAAAAATTTGTTAATCTTCGCCCATGGCTTCGCCGATATATACGGCAGAAAGCATGGTAAATACCATTGCCTGGATCAGACAGAATATCAGACTCAGCACCATCATGACGATAGGAAGGCCGATGGGGAAGATCCCCCGCAGCTGTTCTACGACGGTCTCCTCGGCATACATGTTGCCGTACAGACGCAGGGCCAGTGAGAAAGGCCGCACGACCTGATCGATCAATGTGAATGGCAGCATAAATGCAATGGGCTGGAGAAAAGACTTCAGATAGCCCTTCGGGCCTCTTTCTATGTTTCCAAGTGCATGGGTCATGACAAATGTTACAATGGCCAGGCCCGCCGCTACAGACAGGTTGGCTGTGGGAACAGCGAAAAATTCACCGGCTCCCGGCAGGAGGCCGGTATAGTTCGAAACAATGATCACAATAAATTCTGTCGCAAATAACGGAAGATATTTCCTGGCATACTTCTCACCGATGATCTCCGAGAAGAAGTTCTTAAGCCTCGCAACCACGATCTCCGCAATATTCTGCAGAGGTCCCGGGGTCTCCTTCAGGTTCCGCGTGGCCAGAAAACTGAGCAGCGCGATCACACCAATGATGACCCAGAGTGTAATAATTGGTTTCGGAATGGGAAAAAAACTGCTGAACTCCATGATTCACCCCCTCCCCTCTTTCTTGTCGTTCTTCTTTGTTCCGGCTGCTTTATAAAGCATAAAAAAGGAAACCACACTAAGACCGAATGCAGTTCCGATAATCGCAGGTATAAAAGAAAACGGCAGAACATTTCTTAAAATGAATACGACAAAAAGAGCCGCCGCGTCAAGGAGCAGCCTGACAGCATTGATCGCCATTATGCGGCTGGTGCCCGTCTTCAGCAATTCCTGATTATCCACATTAAGAATATACTTTTCTGTTATGTGTACGTTGAGCGTGGAAACAGCACTTCCGAAAGCAAGGCCGGCTGCCGCTCCGATCACACCGGATAAAACAGACATCTTATCCTCCCCTGAGATTATGTGTTCTGGAAATATACCCCAAATGGACCCCCGACCAGGCGTATATCTCCTGTTTAATGGAGAAAATACTGTACATATTTCCCCTTATTTATAAGGGTACCATACAGATTTTTTCATGTCAATTGCCTATTCTTTATCAAGAATCCAAACCAGAAAAAAGAAAAAAAGAGGAAATGCTCAAAGATTTCCTCTTTTTTCTATATAAATTGCACAACAAAACGGCCGAATATCAAATTCCCGTAAAGTGGGCCGCAAAAAGCAGCTGCCGGCCTATCGTCTGGCGCAGACGTAATGCATGAATTCTTTCATCTCTTCCATACTGTCAAAACGGGCCAGATAAAGCAGATCTCCCATACCCTCGGCGAGAACCGGCGGAAGATGGCGGACCATAACGATCTGATCCGCGAACTTCGTCTCCACCTCTCTGCCGTCATGGAGATATTTATTGGAAGTCCGCAGGCCGGCGGACATGCAGTAATAAGCCTCCCCGTCAGGAGGTACAGTCAGGCGGTCAAAAGTCACCATGTCTGCCCAGGCTTTATAGACATCCGTATGACAGGCAATATTGATCATATCCGGCGTGAATCCGCCTGAAGGGCGGAGATTTACTTCCAACCCCAGCAGCGTCCCTTTCTTTCCCAGATAGGGATGATCCCGGGTAAGGCGGAAAAACTCCAGATGAATAAAACGGCTGCGGATCCCGAAAGATTTTACGCAGGCCCTGCCGGCAGCGCGGACATCATCGGCGATCTGTTTCTCAATATAAAAGACCGCATCTTTCTGTTCATTTACAATATCCATAATAGAGACAGGGGTATGATTGCCGGTCTCCAGCAGGGGGCTGCCCTGACTGTCAATAATGGCATCATAAGAATAGACCTCTGCCGGAACGAACTCTTCCATAATAAAAAGCGTACCGCCATGGTCTGCCTCATGAAAAGCCTCCAGTTCCTGCTGGCTGCTGATCTTCCAGGTGGAGACGGCTCCCACTCCGTTATCCGGTTTAACCACGACCGGATATCCAACTTCCTTTATGAATCTCAGGCTTTCCTCCAGACTGCTGACCAGGTGCCAGCGGGCAGTCCTGATTCCCGCCTTCTCATAGCATTCCTTCATCATGGACTTGCGCTTGACATGAGCCATATCTTCTGTCTTCAGACCGGGAATATTAAAATCGGTCCGCAGACGTGCGTCCTGCTCCAGCCAGTACTCATTGTTGCTCTCCAGACCGTCTATACGACCATATTTAAAGCAGAAAAAAGCAGCTGCCCGATACATATCATCATAGTTCTCCATGCTGTCCACACGGTAGTATTCAGTGAGAGTTCCTCTCAGGCTTTCTGTAAGGCTGTCATAAGGCGCGTCACCGATGCCCAGCACTCTGACACCGTTCTCTTTAAGACGGATGCAGAAATTTTCATAGTTCTCCGGAAAATTTGGCGATACAAAAATAAAACTCTTCATGACTGCTCCTGCATACCCGCTGTATTTCTGATAATCTGTTCCAGTTCCTGCCTCTCCTGGCTGAGCTCGTCCGCATCTTCCTGCGTCATACTGACAGGCCTCATCCGTGAAAGTGTATGGCAGAGCCGGCTTATAGCACCCTTCAGCTCCCGCCTCTGGGCCCAGGCAATATTCTTCCTGGAATTCTCATAATTCTGCTGAACTTTTGCCAGATAATTCTCTGTATCCTGGTGCAGGTCAAAATAAGACTTGCGGCGTCCGTCATCTTGCTCATATTCCTGCGCCTCCCGGATCGCGCGGCTGATCTCCTCCTCCGAAAGATTGGATCTTGATGTGATCGTTACCTGCTGCGCCTTGCCGGTACCCAGATCTTTGGCGGAAACTGTGAGGATACCGTTAACATCAATATCAAAGGTAACTTCTATCTGCGGCACCCCTGCCAGGGCACGTTTTATTCCCTTAAGCTGAAAATTGCCAAGCAGGGTATTATCTCTTACAAACTGCCGCTCTCCCTGATAAACCTTTATTTCAACGGAGGACTGGAAATTAGCAGCAGTTGTAAAAATCTGACTGTGTCTGGCCGGGATCGTCGTGTTGCGCTCTATCAGCCTGGTCGCGATTCCGCCGACTGTCTCTATTGAAAGAGAAAGCGGTGTAACATCCATAAGGATCATAGAAGCCGCTGAGGAGGCAGCAGGAAGATTCCCGCTGAGCTTGCCGGCCTGGATAGCTGCTCCCATGGCAACACACTCATCCGGATTCACAGAACGGGAGGGTTCCATACCCAGCATTCTTCTGACCTTTTCCTGAACGGCCGGGATACGGGTGGATCCACCTACCAGAAGTACACGTGAAAGATCTCCGGGATTGATACCGGCGTCCCGGAGAGCATTCTGTACCGGAACCGCGGTACGGTCCACAAGATCGCGGGTCAGCTCTTCAAACTTCACACGGGTAATGGTCATATCCAGATGATGCGGCTTTCCCCCATCCATAGAAAGAAAAGGAAGATTGATCTGCGTCTGCGTAAGGGAAGAAAGAGCAATCTTTACCTTCTCTGCTTCTTCTGCAACGCGCTGCATGGCTGCCTGATCTTTGCGTATATTTACATGCTCCGTGCGTTCAAATTCAGACACAATATACTGAGCCAGTCTTGCGTCAAAATCATCTCCGCCCAGGTGATTGTCGCCGGAAGTCGCCAGGACCTCTATCAAACCTTCACCAATCTCAATGATAGAGACATCAAATGTCCCCCCTCCAAGATCATAGACCAGGACCTTCTGCGGCTGTCCGTTGTCCAGTCCGTATGCAAAAGCTGCCGCGGTCGGTTCGTTAATGATCCTCATGACATTAAGGCCGGCAATCCTGCCCGCATCTTTTGTTGCCTGTCTCTGGGCATCCGTAAAATAAGCAGGGACCGTGATAACGGCGTCTGTTACCTCTTCGCCAAAATAATCACCTGCATCCTTCTTCAGCTTGCGAATGATCATGGCGGAAATCTCCTCGGGAGAAAATTTTCTTCCATCAATGTTAAAACGATCTCCGGTTCCCATCCTTCTTTTTATAGAAGTAAATGTGTGGTCCGGATTCGTTACTGCCTGTCTCTTTGCGGATGCTCCTACAAGAATTTCACCCTTATTCGTAAAAGCAACTACAGATGGAGTTGTCCGAAGTCCCTCTGAGCTTGTGATAATGACAGGTACTCCGTCTTCCAAAACGCTCATACAGCTGTTGGTTGTCCCAAGATCAATACCAATTGCTCTGCTCATTACATTCCTCTGTTTCCTGTGTTGTTATAGATGAATTTTACTTTTTAATTATGAATTTTCAAAATTGTAAAGTCAATTAAAATGCCGAGTTTTAATTCTTTTTTAAGAAAGTAACAAAAAAGGAGAGTCATCTGACTCTCCTGATACGAAAATAAACATCCGGCTCCATAATTACTGCCGCATGCTCAGAGCAGGGGCACCAGGATTCGAACCTGGACCAGCGGTTTTGGAGACCGATACTCTACCATTAAACTATGCCCCTTCACTACACACCTTCAAAACTGCACATCAAGATACTCTACACATCTTTTGAACCTTTTTCTTAAGGTCAAGCCCTCGACCGATTAGTAACAGTCAGCTCCGTGCATCACTGCACTTCCACCTCTGCCCTATCTACCTCGTAGTCTTCAAGGGGTCTTACTTCTTTCGAATGGGAGATCTCATCTCAAGGGGGGCTTCACGCTTAGATGCCTTCAGCGTTTATCCCTTCCGGACTTGGCTACTCTGCTATGCACTTGGCAGTACAGCAGATGCA
>ONFL01000095.1 GCA_900317095.1 uncultured Eubacteriales bacterium
CAGGGTTACGAACGAAGTCCGCTATATGACGGCGGATGAAGAGGATAAGTACCGTGTTGCCCAGGCCAATGAGCCTCTGGACGAGAAGGGCTACTTCATTAATAATAATATTTCCGGGCGTTACCGTGAGGATACCACATCCTTCTCCAAGGACCAGGTAGACCTGATGGATGTTTCCCCGAGAATGGTATTCTCTGTGGCGACTTCCATGATCCCCTTCCTGCAGAATGATGACTCCAACCGTGCCCTGATGGGATCCAACATGCAGAGGCAGGCTGTGCCTCTGATGCTGACGGACTCACCGGTTATCGGCACAGGCATGGAGGAGAAGGCAGCGGTCGATTCCGGTGTATGTGTCATCGCCAGACGCGCAGGCCTTGTGGAAAGATCTGCCTCCGATGAGATCTGGGTCAGAACAGACAGCGGTGAGAAGGATGTTTATAAGCTGCAGAAGTTTGACGGCAGCAACCAGGGCGCCTGCTACAATCAGCGGCCTATCGTATTCAAGGGCGACAGGGTGGAGCCCGGCGAAGTCATAGCGGACGGACCGTCCACTTTCGGCGGCGAGCTGGCTCTGGGCAAGAATCCTCTGATCGGATTTATGACATGGGAAGGCTACAATTTCGAGGATGCCGTTCTGCTGAGCGAGCGCCTGGTAAAAGAGGACGTCTATACTTCCATCCATATTTCCGAGTACAATGCCGAAGCCCGCGACACAAAGCTCGGCATGGAAGAGATCACCCGGGATGTGCCGGGTGTCGGGGAAGACGCACTCAAGAACCTGGATGAGTACGGCATTATCCGCGTCGGCGCGGAAGTCCGCACCGGGGACATCCTGGTCGGCAAGGTTACCCCCAAGGGGGAGACAGAGCTTACAGCCGAGGAGCGTCTGCTCCGTGCCATTTTCGGCGAGAAGGCCCGCGAAGTAAGAGATACATCACAGCGTGTGCCTCACGGTGAGTACGGCATCGTACTGGCTACAAAGGTATTTACCAGAGAGAACGGCGACGAGCTGGCTCCCGGTGTTAATGAGAGCGTCCGCGTCTATATAGCCCAGAAGAGAAAGATCTCCGTCGGCGACAAGATGGCCGGCCGTCATGGCAATAAGGGTGTTGTTTCCCGTATCCTTCCTGTTGAGGACATGCCTTTCCTGCCCAACGGACGTCCGCTGGATATCGTGCTCAACCCGCTGGGCGTACCTTCCCGAATGAATATCGGACAGGTCCTGGAGATCCATCTGGGACTGGCGGCAAGAGTTCTGGGCATTAAGATAGAGACTCTTGTCTTCAACGGCGCCGATGAGTCCGAGATCGGGGATACCCTGGAGCTGGCCAACGATTACGCCAACAGCTCCTGGGAGGAATTTACAGCAAAATGGAAAGACAATCTGGAACCGGAGTTCTATGATTATCTGGATAAGCATAAAGATTACAGAGAAGAGTGGAGGGGTGTTCCCATCAGCCGTACCGGCAAGGTCCAGCTGCGGGACGGCCGTACGGGCGAGAAGTTCGACGCACCGGTTACCATCGGTTTTATGTACTACCTCAAGCTCCACCATCTGGTAGATGATAAGATCCACGCGCGTTCGACAGGACCCTATGCGCTGGTTACCCAGCAGCCGCTGGGAGGCAAGGCGCAGTTCGGCGGACAGCGTTTTGGAGAGATGGAAGTCTGGGCGCTGGAAGCATACGGCGCCGCCTACACACTGCAGGAGATCCTGACATTCAAGTCTGACGATGTCAATGGTCGTGTCAAGGC
This sequence comes from uncultured Eubacteriales bacterium, assembly GCA_900317095.1. GTDB lineage: Bacteria > Bacillota > Clostridia > Lachnospirales > Lachnospiraceae > UBA2912. The sequence goes on from ONFL01000095.1 coordinate 1,759, forward strand.
TTACGAGGCGATCATCAAGGGTGAGAACATTTCCGAACCCGGCATCCCCGAGTCCTTTAAGGTCCTTCTCAAGGAACTTCAGGCTCTGGCGCTGGATGTCCGCCTGCTGCGTGATGATCAGACAGAAGTTGAGATAGGCGAGTCCGTGGATGATGAGACCGGTGATTACACCAGTTATATGAATCCCGGCGATGCTCCTTTTAATTTCTCAACCAGCAGCGAATCCTTTGAAGACTATGGATTCACAGAACAGAAGGTCGAGAACGGGGAGCTCGTTAACGTAGAAAAGACAGAGGCTGAGAATTCCGAAGAAGATGATTCTTTCGCAGTACCCGCCGGAGATGCGGGGGATGACTCAGACAACGACTAAAGAAGGGAGCGCCATTCATGCCAGAAAACGTAAGTAATGAAACTTACCATCCTTTAACATTTGATGCGATAAAGATCGGCCTTGCGTCACCGGAAAGGATCAGACAGTGGTCCCACGGTGAGGTAAAGAAGCCGGAGACCATCAATTACAGGACACTGAAGCCTGAGATGGGCGGCCTTTACTGCGAGAAGATCTTCGGACCCAGCAAAGACTGGGAATGCCACTGCGGCAAATATAAGAAAATCCGCTATAAAGGCGTAGTCTGCGACCGCTGCGGCGTAGAGGTTACAAAGTCCTCTGTCAGAAGAGAGCGTATGGGGCATATCGAGCTTGCCGCTCCTGTATCCCATATCTGGTATTTCAAGGGGATTCCCAGCCGGATGGGCCTCCTTCTGGAGCTGAGCGCCAAGAATCTGGAGAAGGTTCTTTACTTCGCTTCCTACATTGTCCTGGATCCGGGCAACTCCGGCCTCAACAAGAAGGATATTATCAGCGAGGCTGAATATAAGAAATACTGCGAAAGCCCCGATAACGACGGTTCCCTGCGGGTCGGCATGGGCGCCGAGGCTATCCTGGAGCTGCTCAGACAGATAGATCTTGACAAGGAAGCAGAGAAGCTGGACAAGGCGCTGCAGGAATGCACGACTTCCCAGGACCGCAGCAAGCTTGTCAAGAGGATAGAGGCTGTTGAGGCCTTCCGCCATTCCGGCAACAAGCCGGAGTGGATGATCCTCCAGGCCATTCCGGTCATCCCTCCGGATATCCGTCCCATGGTGCAGCTGGACGGCGGACGTTTCGCGACATCCGACCTGAATGATCTCTACCGCCGTATCATCAACCGCAATAACCGCCTGAAGCGGTTCATGGAGCTGAAGGTTCCGGAGATCATCATCCGCAATGAGAAGCGTATGCTGCAGGAAGCTGTAGACGCCCTGATAGACAACGGCCGCCGCGGCCGTGCTGTAACCGGCCCCGGCAACCGCAATCTGAAGTCTCTTTCGGATATGCTCAAGGGCAAGCAGGGCCGTTTCCGTCAGAATCTTCTGGGCAAGCGTGTTGATTACTCCGGCCGTTCCGTTATCGTAGTAGGACCGGAGCTGAAGATTTACCAGTGCGGTCTTCCCAAGGAGATGGCCATAGAGCTTTTCAAGCCCTTCGTTATGAGGGAGCTGGTCGTAAGAGGCAAGGCTCATAACATAAAGTCTGCCAAGAAGATGGTGGAGCGTCTCAAGCCTGAGGTATGGGACGTTCTGGAGGATGTTATCAAAGAACATCCTGTCATGCTGAACCGTGCGCCTACGCTGCACCGTCTCGGCATCCAGG
>ONFL01000001.1 GCA_900317095.1 uncultured Eubacteriales bacterium
ATGTTGCCGGCATCCATGGAGCCCTCGGTCTTGCCGGCGCCCACGATCAGATGCAGCTCATCAATGAAGAGCAGAATCTCGCCTTCACTCTTCTTAACCTCGCCCAGGACCGCCTTCAGACGTTCCTCAAATTCGCCCCTGTACTTGGCTCCTGCCACCAGGGCGCCCATATCCAGGGAAAATATCTTCTTGTCCTTGAGGGTGTCCGGCACATCTCCGGCCACGATCCGCTGGGCCAGTCCTTCTACGACCGCCGTCTTGCCTACGCCGGGCTCGCCGATCAGGACCGGGTTATTCTTGGTCTTACGGGAAAGGATGCGGATGACATTGCGGATCTCGTCGTCTCTGCCGATGACCGGATCCATCTTCTGGGCTCTGGCCTTGGCGACCAGTTCCTCGCCGTACTTCTCCAGGCTGTCATAGGTGTCTTCCGGATTATCACTGGTGACCCGCTGGTTGCCCCGCACGCTCTCCAGCGCTTTCAGGAAACCGCCGCGGTCTATGTTGAAATTCCGGAAAAGCTCCTGGATATCCCGGTCCGCGTCTTTTATAAGGGCAAGGAAAAGATGCTCGACGGAGACATATTCGTCTCCCATGGCCTTGGCCTCACTGACGGCATCCATCAGCACCCGGTTCAGGCCGTCGCCTACATATACCTGGCCGCCGGAAACCTTGACCTGCTTCTCTACCAGCTTCCTGGCCTGCACCTTGACGCCTTCATTGTTAATATTCATCTTCTGGAGCAGGCGGTCTATCAGGCTGTCTTCCTGCTGCACAAGCGCCAGCAGCAGATGCTCCTGCTCTATCCGCTGATTGCCGTATTCATAGGCCAGCTGCTGGCTGTCCTGAATGGCCTGCAGTGATTTCTGCGTAAATTTGTTCATATCCATGATCCCTGTCCCCCTTTATCAGGTAATTCCGGTATTCTGACCGGATTCATGATCAATCTATGTAAAACCACCGGCCGCCCTGTCGGCTGACCGGCGGTGCTAAGAAAAGGAATTTATTGTTCTATATGTTGTATAACAGTTCTTATCGTGACCATACTATACCATGCTTTGTTAGCACTGTCAAGAGTTGAGTGCTAATTTTTTTATATTTTTTTATTTCTCCCTTGCCAGGCGGCTTCGCGGCCCGCCTCTTACATAGAAAATGATATGCTGCCCTGCCGGCATGGCTGAGCTGCATATCATTTTATTTTTTCTTTATTCATAAGTAATGCGGCCGGTCAGTTTCCCGAATACTTCTTCGGCTCGTAGTTCTCGGTGTTGTCCACGGTCTCTATCAGGAAGCCGCGTTCCTGCAGTGCCGCCTGGGCCCGGTCCAGATCTGCCTCGGAATCAGCGCTCAGGGTATGATAATGATATCCCTGGGTCAGTCCCAGCAGCGGTGTCGATACGCCGCCGCTCAGATCCTCCATGAAATGGTCCACGTCTTCCTTTGTCCTGATCTGCAGGGGCTTGCGGATCGTCCCGTATATGCGGTGTTCTATGAAAACATCGACTACGGTGCAGCCGCTGCCGGTCATCAGCTCCAGCTCCTCCCGTGTCTGTTCATCGCTGTGATTGACCTTGAAAATCCGCTGATGGACGAGGGGCTTGACAAGGACATATCCGCTGCTTGTGGACAGCAGGTTGGGACAGGTCTGCCTCAGCCGCGCTATGTCTCCCACGATCACCTGCCGGCTTACCTTCATCTCTTCTGCCAGCCTCCCTCCGGAAATCGGAGTCCGGGAGGCCGACAAAAGCTCCATAATCCTTTTTCTTCTTATTTCTCCCTTAACTCTGGCCACAGCTGCCTCCTGTCCGGGAAAATGCCGCTGTCCGGGAAATGTTTTCACACAGAGCGCCCTGTCTCCGAAACATTTCCCTCACTGCGCGGTCCTCCGGAGATTCTTCATGGAAAAATCAAGGATCGGTGCCGAATGAGTCAGCGCTCCGCAGGAAATGTAATCTATGCCCAGGTCTTTCAGGCTTTCTATATTCTCTGCCGTTACGTTGCCGGAGCACTCTGTCAGCGCCCGGCCGCCGATGATTTTTACCGCTTCTTTCATTGTCTCATGGTCCATATTGTCCAGCATGATAATATCCGCGCCGGCAAGGGCAGCCTCCCTTACCATATCCAGCGTCTCCACTTCCACTTCTATCTTCATGACAAAGGGGACACTCTCCCGGGTCATCTTCACGGCATTGCTGATGCCGCCGGCCGCGTTAATGTGGTTGTCCTTGAGCATGACGCCGCTGGACAGGTTGTAGCGGTGATTATTTCCGCCGCCGCAGACAACAGCGTATTTCTCAAATATGCGGTTATTAGGGGTGGTCTTGCGGGTGTCCAGGAGCTTAATGCCGCTGCCCTCCAGCATTTTGACCACGCGGGCGGTATATGTAGCGATGCCGCTCATCCGCTGCAGGTAATTGAGGGCTGTGCGCTCGCCGCTCAGCAGGACCCGGATGTCTCCCCTGACCTCGCCGATCTTCTGGCCCTTAACGACCCTGTCCCCGTCCTTTACGGTGAAGCTGCAGCTGGTATCGGGATCCAGCAGCTCGAATGTACGGGCAAAAACTCCCAGGCCGGCCGCTATGCCGTCCTGCTTGGCGATCAGGTCCGCCGCGCCCGGCGCGTATTCCGGGGCCACCGCCTGGGTGGAAATGTCGCCGTGGTCTATATCTTCTTTCAAAGCCAGTTCTATCAGCGGATCTGCGTCAAGCTGCCGGGTGATTCTGTTCATGTTTCTTCTTCATCCTTTCTATCTCACTGATGATGCTGTCATGATAATTTTTCTCGACAAGCTCCGCGTCCGTATAGGCGGAAAGATCGACTTTCTTCTCTATTCCTTCTTCATGATAAGCGTTCCTTATGGTGTCGGAAATATCTGCCGCCGCTCTCTCTGCAAATACCATACTTTCCAGCAGGGAATTGCTGGCCAGTCGGTTGGCTCCGTGCACACCGTTGCAGGCAGTCTCCCCTACGGCGTAAAGCTGGCTCATATTGGTGCGGCTGCTGTGGTCGACCTGGACGCCGCCCATGAAATAGTGCTGGGCCGGCACGACCGGGCTGGGCCCCTTCGTGCAGTCGTAGCCCTCCTCCAGACAGCGCTCATATATGTGCTTGAAATGATTGCGGATCACGTCCTCGGGGATCTTTTCCATGGAAAGCCATACATGATTTGTGCCGTCGGCCTCCATCTGCTCGTGAATAGCCTTGCTGACCACATCGCGGGCCAGCAGCTCATTCACAAAACGCTCCCCTGCCTTGTTGAGCAGGATGCCGCCCTCACCGCGGACAGATTCGGATATCAGAAAAGCCCTTTCCTTTTTCTTCGTGTAAAGGGTGGTCGGATGGATCTGTATGTAATCGGGATCGCGCAGGGCGATCTTGTGCTTCAGGGAAATACCCAGTGCGTCGCCGGTCAGCTGGGGGAAATTTGTGGAATGCTGGAAGAGACCGCCTATGCCGCCGCAGGCCCAGACGACTTCTTTCGCCGTGATCGTGAAAAGCTTCTGGCCGTCGCTGCAGTTCTCCAGCTCATGATCTCCTCCGGCTTCTAATTTCTGAACAAGCGGGCTGTCCGCCGGCGCCTTGGCCACGATGCCCTGGCAGCATTCCCTGCCCTCAGGATCCCTGCCGGTAATGATGTCATTCATGGTCACGTGATCGAGCAGGGTCACATTGGGCAGCCGCTTTACGGTATCCAGCAGCACGCTGGTGATGGCCTTGCCGGTGATATCCTCATGGAAAAGGATCCGGTGGTGATGGTGCGCTCCCTCGCGGGTGAACTTCAGGCTTCCGTCTTCATTTCTCTCAAAATCCACGCCGTATTCTATCAGATCGCGGATGACATCCTGGGAAGAGCGGATCATGATCTCCACGGACTTAGGGTCATTTTCATAATGGCCGGCGTGCATAGTATCCTCAAAGTAGGAGTTATAATCTTCTTCATTGCGGAGCATGCAGATGCCGCCCTGGGCCAGATAGGAATCACAGTCGGTCAGGTCCGACTTGGCGATCATGGTGATCCTGCAGCTCAGGGGCAGATGCAGGGCACAGTACAGGCCGGAAACGCCGGTTCCGACGATCAGCACATCTGTATCAGGCATTTCATATCCTCCTTATTTTCCCAGCTCGAGCATTCTCTCAAGGGGAATCATGGCTGCCTTTCTGACTTCTTCTGTTACTTCAGCCACAGGCTGGCCGTTCTTGAGGCAGTCGCGGACCTTCTCCAGGGTGAGCTTCTTCATGTTGGGGCAGATCTGGTTTGCCGCAAAGTAGAACTTCTTCTCCGGCGCCCGGGTCCTCAGCTCGTGTTCTACGCCGGACTCCGTGCAGATAATGAACTCATCGCAGTCACTTTCGACAGCGTGGTTTATGATGCCCTTCGTGCTGCCGATGTAGTCAGCCAGGGCAATGATGCCGGCATTGCACTCGGGGTGGGCCAGCACCTGAGCCCCAGGATGGTCCTTTTTCATCTGCTCCACGTCGGCGGGCTCCATGTAATGGTGGACATGGCAGAAGCCGTAGCCGGGGATCACGTTCTTCTCCGGACACTGTTCGGCGACAAAGCGGGCCAGGTTCTGATCCGGAATGAAGTAAATGTTCTTCTGGGGCAGTCCTTTTACGATCTTGACAGCGTTGGATGATGTTACGCAGACGTCGCAGAGTGTCTTTGTCTCTGCCATGGAGTTGATATAGCAGACAACGGCCAGGTCATCGTACTCTTCCCGCACCTTCTTAATCTCGTCGCGGTCAGCCATGAGGGCCATGGGACAGACAGCGTCATCTGCAGGGATCAGCACCGTCTTGTCCGGGTTGAGCACGCTGGCGCTCTCTCCCATAAATGTGACGCCGCAGAAAACGATGGTCCTGCGCGGGTCTTCCCGGGCTTTCTGGGCCAGGTAGAATGAATCGCCCACGTAATCGGCGATCTCCTGGATGGCGCCGTCCACATAGTAGTGAGCCAGGATAACGGCATCCTTTTCTTTGCGAAGTTCGTTAATTTCCTTTATTAAATCGTTCATGTAATTCTTTCTCCGGATCTTCTTGTGTTTTTTTGCGTCTGTTGTATCTTAGCACCATTCTTTACAAAAAGCAAGACAGGTGTAAAGTTTTTTCTTTACACCTGTCTTGCTTTTTGCATCCGCCGGCCGCACTGTCCCTTGCGAGGCGCAGCTCCTTCTCTCGCGGATTCCCTTCTCCGGCTCAGTTGCCTTTAAAGGGAATTGCCCCTGACGGATAGGTGCCGGCGGTCTACTTCCCCGCGGCTCCCTTTCTTCGACTTACTTTCCTTTAAAGGCAGCTGCCCCTGCCTAATAGAGTCCCGGCGGTCCACTTCCCCGCGGCTCAGTTGCCTTTAAAGGAAACTGCCTCTGACTACAGTGTTCGCCCGGGCCGCTCACGCCACCAGCCCGCGGCGCAGGCTTTCCAGATATTCCGCCGGGTCCGCCGCCTGCATGAAGCCGCTCATGGAGCAGGCTCCGACCGCCCCGGCTTCCTTACACAGTCGGATATTGTCCGGTCCGATGCCGCCGATGGCATAGACCGGGATATTTACGGCCCGGCAGGTCTCACGCAGGAAATCCAGTCCGCGGGGCGCCATCCCCTTTTTGCAGTCTGTCGCAAAGACATGGCCGGCCGTTACATAAGAGGCGCCCAGCGCCGCCGCTTCTACGGCGTCCTCCGGTGAATGGCAGGAGGCGCCGATCAGCCGGAAGCGGGCTTTTACTTCCGGGTCCAGATCCCGCAGGACCGCCAGGGGCAGATGAATGGCGGTCCCGCCGGCCGCCAGGGCTGCCTGCGGGTAAGAGTGCAGGATGCACTCCGTCCCGTAACGGCCGCAGATCTTAAGAGCCTGCCGGGCCAGCTCCAGATATTTTTCCTCCGGCATATCCTTTTCCCTTAAAATAATGGCCGCGGGTCTCGCCGCGGCCGTCCGGTCCAGCTGTGCCAGGAAATCTCCCGGGCACAGCCGGCGGTTTGTTATACAGATAATCTTAAACATAGATATAGTCGTTAAGGACGGGCTGCAGGCCTTCTCCGGACATATCGCCGTACATGGAATCGAAGCTGCGGCTGTCCGCGATCTCGAACTGCTCGTCGCCCTCCTCCTCACTGGTCTGTTTGCCGGTGTATTTGCTCTCATGGTCGCCGATACCGGTAGAAACGCCGGCGGAAACCTTCGTGCAGGCAATCTTGGCGATGCCGTTGCGGAACTTTGCGGTCTCACGGGAAGAAACAACGATGCCCGCGAAAGGCAGGAAAATCCTGTATGCACAGATGATCTGGCACAGCTGCTTCTCATGAACATCCAGGGGATTTATCATCTCGTTGTTGACGATCGGACGCAGACGCGGGCAGGAGATGGACATCTCGGCCCAGGGATATTTCCGCTGCATATAGTAGACATGCATGCCGGTCGCAAAAGCATCCTTATGATAATCAGCCAGACCCAGCAGGGCTGAGAAGCCTACGCCTCTCATGCCGCCCATGAGGGCTCTCTCCTGCGCCTCAAAACGGTAAGGCCATACTCTCTTATGGCCCATGAGGTGCAGAGTCTCATATTTGTCGGTATCATAAGTCTCCTGGAATACCGTAACATAATCACAGCCGCATTCATGCAGGTACTTGTACTCATCAACATTTACCGGATAAACCTCCAGGCTGACATTGCGGAAGTATTTGCGCGCCAGCTTGCAGGCCTCGCCGATGTAATGCACATCGGAAGCCGCCCGGCTCTCGCCGGTCAGAATCAGGATCTCCTCTATGCCGGAGTCAGCGATAACCTTCATCTCGTGCTCTATCTGCTCGTGGTTCAGGCGCAGACGCTTTATATCGTTGTAGCAGTTGAAGCCGCAGTAAATGCAGTAATTCTCGCAGTAGTTGGCAATATAAAGAGGTGTGAAAATGTAAAGCGTATTGCCAAAATGCTTGCTGGTCTCCATTCTCGCGCGCTGAGCCATTTTCTCAAGGAAAGGCTCCGCCGCCGGGCTTAAGAGGGCGCCGAAATCCTCCGGTGTACAGACATCGTGGTTCAGGGCGCGGATAACGTCGCGGGCCGTATACTTTGTATAATCATAGGCCTTCATGTCCGCCATGACGTTATTGCGGATGGTGGGATCGATCTGATCCATGCCCTCTGCATATTTCATATGGTCGGTACGGACGGAAGGATCTGTCTCCAGTCTGTGCTTTCTCTCCAGTGCTGCGGGAGAAAGCTTGTCAGAATCAATAAAAAAATGATTTTCAGCCATGTCCTGCACCTCTTTTCGCTTAATCCCGAAGGAATCCGGTCAGAGGGTCTGAAGACTGCGCGCCGCGCAGAAGAACTCTGCCGACGCCGGCAAGATATGCCTTTCTGCCAGCCTGGATGGCAAGGCCGAAGGCGGATGCCATCTTCTGTAGGTCGCCGGCGGTCGCCAGGGCCGTATTGGCCATAACAGCGTCAGCACCCATCTCCATAGCCTCACAGGCCTGGGAAGGACGGCCGATTCCCGCGTCTACGATAACCGGAACATCCATCTCGTCTATAAGAATCTGGATGAAATCCCTGGAGGCAAGACCGCGGTTGGATCCGATAGGGCTGCCCAGAGGCATAACGCAGGCCGCGCCGGCATTTACCATATCACGGGCATCGTTCAGATCCGGGAACATATAGGGCATAACAACAAAGCCTTCCTTTGCCAGGATCTCAGTAGCCTTGATGGTCTCCTTATTATCAGGCAGCAGGTACTTTGTATCCCGCATGATCTCGATCTTTACGAAATCACCGCAGCCCAGCTCGCGGGCCAGCCTGGCTATGCGGACAGCCTCGTCGGCATTGCGGGCGCCGGATGTGTTGGGCAGCAGGGTCACGTTCTTGGGAATGTAATCCAGGATGCTTTCGCCCTCCTTTGTATTTGCCCGGCGGACAGCAAGGGTAACGATCTGGGCGCCGGCATCTTCAACGGCAGCCTTGATCAGGTTCATGGAATATTTTCCGGAACCCAGGATGAATCTGGAGGTAAACTCATGACCTCCGATAACAAGCTTGTCTTCGTTTTCCATTTTTATTTCTCTTCCTTTCACTTTAGTTACTCTTTATGATTACAGGACCGGCGGACGGATCCGCCAGTCATATAATTGTTTATCAGTCTTCCACACCCGCGATCAGCTGCAGGGCCTTGAGTGCTTCATGGGCAGCACAGATCATGACCCGGGCTGAATAAAGGCCCAGCCCCGCGCCTACATCGCTGACGGTGTCGCCGCAGAGATAAAAATGCCTGGCGACCTTGCGGGTCTTAATGTCATTTCCCGAATTCATGCCGGCCATGCCGGATGCCGCGATCAGATCCTTGCCCGGATAATTCTCGAGAACCCCGTTGACCAGGATGGCCTTCTGGACCGGATTGTCAAAGCATTCCATGACAATGTCCACGTCGTCAAAGAGACCGGGGATATTCTCCGGGGTGATCTTCATGACGTGGGCCTCTACCTGGCAGTAGGGATTGATCTTATGCAGATTCCCTGCCATGGCCTCTGCTTTGGGCAGACCTACCTGGTCAGCCGTGTACTGCTGCCGGTTCAGGTTGCTGGGCTCTATGGTATCAAAATCTATGATCTTTATCCTGCCGACCCCGGCCCTGGCCAGGCAGATGCTGACATTGGAGCCCAGTCCGCCCGCGCCGCAGACCGCGACGGAGGCCTTCTCAAACTTCTGCTGGATCTCTTCTCCATGGCGCGAAGCCAGAGCCGCACGCAGTTCTTCTTTTGTGGGTACAGCCATAATTAACGTCCGCCTCCCACAAAACTGACAACCTCCAGGCTGTCTCCGTCCTTCAGCACGGTCTCGTCGTATCTGGCTTTGGGAACGATGTCCCCGTTCAGCTCTGTCGCGACTCTGGTAAGGTCGTAGCCTGCCGCTTTCAGATAAGATGTCAGGTTTCCTCCGGTAAAAGCAGTTTCTTTGCCGTTGATCTTAATCATCAGATGTCTCCTTTCTTAAGGACCGGATAATGAAAAAGGACCCGCGCTCCGCGCAGGTCCTTAAAACAAGCAGATGCATATAATCCCTACGTTGGCATTATCCAAATCAGGTAAATGGGTCGAAGCCTCACGCTTCCTCTCAGCCTTTCAAAAAAGCTCCCCGTTTTCTAAACATTTCCTATTATACGACTATATTTTTTGCAAATCAAGGGATTTCAGTACATTAAAGTAAAAATGCGTCCCTGATGTTCCCCGGCAGCAGGGCCAGCATATCCTCCGGCAGCGGCGCCGTGAATGTCCGGATCTGTTCTTCCCCGAAAAGGCGGGCCCGAACCGTCTGACTGTGGAGCAGGGCCCGGTCCGCCCCCGCAAATGTACTTCCGTAGCGCCGGTCGCCGGCCAGGGGGTGGCCCAGGGATGCCATGTGCACCCGGATCTGGTGGGTGCGGCCGGTCTCCAGCTTCAGCCTCAGCAGGGAAAAGTCCTGGCCGGACCTGCGAAATCCTGCCAGAACCCGGTAATGGGTGACAGAAGGTCTGCCGTCTTCGCAGATAGTATAATGATGATCCTCGTCCGCCACCGGTGAAATCGGCCGGCTGACGGTCTGCCAGCCTTCATCCGCCAGATCCAGGGAGTCGCCGGCTGCCGCTTCCGCAAAGCTGCCATGCACGATGGCCAGATAAAAGTGCTCCATCTCCCCTCTGTCCCTGGCTCCCTGCAGCCAGGCCGCGCTGCAGCGGTTTTTTGCCACAAGGAGCAGGCCGCTGGTATCCTTGTCCAGCCGCCCGATCAGCCGCAGGCGCACAGGATCTCCCCACTGCTGATACAGAAAGGTAAGATGATTGATCAGGGTATCATCCCAGTGGCCGCGGCTGGGGTGGACCGCTTCCCCTGCCTGCTTGTTAACCGCGATCACATCATCATTCTCATAAAGGATCTGCACCGGGCCCGGTGACGCGATCACCCGCCCGCTCCCCTTCTGCGGGACCATTACCTCCATCAGGTCCCCCTCCTGAAGGATATGCCGGGTATTGACATTTTCCCCGTTCACGGTGATCCCGCCGGGAATAAACTTTACGCTGCGAATGAATTTTACAGAAAGATGGCAGTAAGCCCTTGCAAAAGCCTTGACAGTCATACCGGTGTACTGTCTGCTGACTGTAAACTGCAGTGTCCGCATTGCCTGAACCCTCGCTATCTAGCTGAAACTAGTGTATACTATTGACAGGTATATATTTAATGAAAGGAAGCGCAAACCATGAATAAACCCTGTGTTTACGTAGGCGATCCCTTAAGTCCCCGGATCTATGAAAGACTGGCCCGGAAGATGCGGATCGTAGACAATTATGATCACCCGGAAGAACTGGATGCCATCATCATCCGCAGGGCCCTCTGCCCGCGCAGTGTCCTTGAAAAGGCAAAAAAGCTGAAACTCATTTCCATGCACGGCACCGGCACGGATACCATAGATATGGAAGCCGCCAGGGACCTGGGCATCCCGGTCATCACCCACCCCGGCTACAATTCCCAGTCTGTGGCGGAGCTGGCCCTCTCCCACATTCTGGCTCTGGAGCGGAAACTGCTGACCATAGACCAGGGGATGCGGGAAGGCCGCTACCATACATTCGGTGACTCCTACGGAGGCGAACATGAACTTTTCGGAAAGAAGGCCGGCGTGATCGGGACCGGAGCGGTCGCGCAGAAATTTGCGGTCATCATGCGGGGCGGTTTTTCCTGTCATGTACTGGCCTTTAACGCCCATCACACTGCCCGGGAGATCCAGGCCATGGGCTTTATTCCGGTCATGGACCTGAAAGAGCTTTTCCGGGTCTGCGACTATATCTGCGTCTGCCCCAAGCTGACAGTCGAGACAAAATACATGGTCAACGCCGATGTCCTCTCCCAGGCCAACCCGGACCTGATCCTCACGAATGTCAGCCGCGGCGGCGTTGTCAATGAAAAGGATCTTTACGAAGCGCTTGTCAGCCACAAGATCCGCGGCGCGGCCTCCGATGTATTTGAAACGGAACCGCCCAGGGCCGACGATCCCATCCTGGCTCTGGACAACTTCATCGGCACATTCCACAACGGCGGCAGCACCGTCGAAGCCATGGAAAAACTGGGAAATGCCACCGTCGATGACATTTTCCGGGTGCTGGGCATTCAGGAATAGCCATTCTGCCGGCACAAGAAACCCCCAGACCATGATATCTGCACAGGAAAGTTCCAGATCATGCTGTCCGCATAAGGAGACCCCGCGGGGCCTCCTTTTTTATGAAAGGCTTTCCATTTCTTTTCTTAGGAGAGGCTTTCCATTCTTTCTATCTGCTCTTCGAAGACCTGCAGCGCCTCCTCTACCGGCCGGGCAGTGCTCATGTCCACACCCGCGATCTTCAGCAGGCTGACGGGATCCTGGGTGCAGCCGGAGCTTAAGAACTGCTTGTACTGCTTTACGGCCGGTTCTCCCTCTTTGAGGATCCGGTGGGCTATGGCCACGGCCGCCGCAAAGCTGGTTGCATACTGATAGACATAGAAGTTGTAGTAGAAGTGCGGGATCCGGCACCACTCCCAGCAGATCAGGTCATCGGATACCATGTCCGGTCCGAAATATTCCTTATTAAGCTCATAGTAAACGTCGGACAGGGACTGCGCCGTCAGCGGGATCCCCTGCTCGGCCATCTCATTTGTCTTGCGCTCGAATTCCTCAAACATGGTCTGCCGGTACAATGTTCCCTTGAAAGATTCCAGGTAATGATTGACCAGGTACTTAAGCTTTGCCTTGTCCTCCGTCACAGACAGCAGATACTCCAGCAGCAGGACTTCATTTGTGGTGGAAGCCACCTCGGCCACGAATATTTTGTACTGGGAATTGAAAAATGTCTGGTTATGGCAGGAATACCAGGTATGCAGGGAATGCCCCATCTCATGGACCAGGGTGAAAATGTCATTCAGTGTGCCGTTGAAGTTGAGCAGGACGAAGGGGTGAACACCGTATATCCCGTCCGTGGAGTAGGCGCCGCTGCGTTTTCCTTTATTTTCGACCACATCTATCCAGCGGTTGTCGAAGGCCTGCTGCAGCAGGGAAATATAGTCGTCCCCCAGGGGTGCCAGGGCTTTCAGCGCTATTTCCTTTGCCTCCTCGAATGTGACAGACCACTGGACGCCCTCGACCATGGGTGCGTAGACGTCGTACATGTGCAGCTGGTCAACGCCCAGCAGAGACCGGCGCAGGCGGACGTAGCGGTGCATCTTGTCCAGGTTATTGTGGACGGCCGCAAAAAGATTGTCGCAGACAGCCGGGGAGACATTGACCTCGTCCACAGCCGCCTCGAAGTTGGAACCGTAACCCCGCAGGCGGGAGTAAAACATCTGCTGCTTGACCTGGCCGTCATAGAGGGCTGCCCAGACATCCTTAAACTCTGCGTAGCGGCTGTAGAACTTTTCAAAGACTTCCTTGCGGACCGGCCGGCTGCTCATGGTCTCCAAAGGTACGAAGCGGCCGTTGCTGATGACCGTCTCCTGCCCGTCATCGCCTGTGACAGACGGGAATGTCAGGTCGGCATCTGCCAGCATGCCGAAGGCTGTAGAAGGAACCTGGGCCATCTCCCCGGCAGCAGCCGCGGTCTTTTCCATTTCCGCAGACAGACTGTGGGCCTTTTTCCGGAAAATGTCGCGGATCGTTATCTGGTATTTCTTCAGGCCCGGCTCCTGCCGGTACCAGTCCTCCATCTCCTGGTCGGACACCTTGAGAAGCTCCGGCTCGAAAAAGGCCAGCTCTCTGGCGATCTTCACAGCCAGGCTCTGGGCCCGCTTAAGGTCTGCCTGGGAAGCCTGGTCGGCGGTATCCTGATCCTGCCGCATGGAAGCGTAGCTTAAGAAGCGCTCCTCCAGCAGGGAAATGCGCTCCAGGGTGTCCAGGCTGGCCAGCAGGGCAGACGCGGAGGCAGCCGAACTGCCCTCCCTGCCGGCAAATTCCTCCGCCAGCCGGGCGGCTTCTTCCATTTCACTGTCAAACTGACTCTTTTCGGGGTAAATATCCTCCAGCCGCCAGGTCAGCTCCTCCTGAACATCTTTTCTATCGGGAAGATTTTTCTCCATTTTCCATATCTCCTTTTATATATCTGAAAGAGCCGGCCGGACAGGGCAGAATGGCTGCTCCGGGCCTGCCGGCCCTCTTTTTTACTTTTCTATAGGATCTGCAGCATCGTGTAAGCCGGCCGGCCGTAAAACTGCCGGTTGAGGGCTATATACTCCTGGCGGCTGACCCCGCCGCCAAAGGACATGGCATCGTACCAGACGCCGAATTCCCGCACCGTCCAGGGGAGAAGTTCAAAGCCCGCGTGCCGGTAAAAAAGCCGCCTGGCCAGGCGCTGCTGGTAGTTATCGCAGTCCCGGCGCAGATTTTCCAGGATCAGCACGATCCTCTTATCCTTAAAATGCCGGCAAAGTCCCCGCAGGATCCGGCTTCCATAACGGCGGCCCCGCAGGCGGGGGCTCACTGCCAGGTACATGAGGCAAAGCAGGTCCCCGCAGCCGGCCAGGCAGACCAGACCCACGAAGGTATCCCCCTCCGAAACAGCATAGAGCACGCAGCCCGGCTTTCTTGTACAGGGCAGAAAAGCCCGCAGGGGAGGCCGCTCCGCCGGAGGAAATGCCTCCTCAAATACCCGGACCAGCTCCTGCTGGAAGGGGGATCTGTCGAACTTCTCAAACTTTAACATAGCCAGTCTGCACTCCTTTTATATCCTGTTCCATCTTATTCAACCGCTTCAACCCTTGCCAGCACTGCCTCGCGGATCCGGCGGTTGACATCCAGAGCCTGCCGGCGGCTGTCCTGCTTTGTATAAAAATAAAACTTTATCTTGGGTTCTGTCCCCGAGGGCCGCACGGCAAACCAGCTGCCGTCTTCCAGAGTAAAAGCCAGAGCGTCCGTGGGCTCCAGATCTTCAAAGCCTTCTTTGTAGTCTGTCAGCTGCCTGACTGCTATCCCTGCCGCGCTCTTCGGCGGGTCTGCCCGCAGAGATTTCATCATACGGCCTATGCGGGCCTTGCCCTCCAGGCCTTCCAGGACCAGGTTGGGCTCATCCTCGGCGTACCAGCCGTAGCGGTCGTAAAGCTCCATCAGCAGCTGCCACAGGCTCTTTCCCTGCCGTCGGTAATAAGCCGCCGCCTCGGCGATCAGCATGCCGGCGCTGATGCCGTCCTTGTCGCGGATCTGCGGGCAGGCGGCGTAGCCGACAGACTCTTCATAGCCGAATATATAAGTATATCCCTGCTGCTCCACGACGGGGATGCGGCCGCAAATGTTCTTAAAACCGGTCAGGGACTGGAACATTTTCACGCCAAAGGATGCCGCGATGACATCGGACATGGGAGAAGTCACAATGGACCGCACCATGGCGCCTTTTTCCGGCAGGGTTCCGGCTGCCTTGCGGCCGTCCAGCAGATAATAGACCAGGAGATACCCTGTCTGGTTGCCGTTCAAAGGCACATAGCTGCCGTCCTCCCGCAAGAGCTCCACGGCAAAGCGGTCGGCGTCCGGGTCCGTCGCCATGAGCAGCTGCGCTCCCGTCTGACTGCCCAGCTCCTCTGCTCTCTTAAAAGCAGCCGGGGATTCCGGATTGGGATAACCCACAGTGGTAAAATCGGGATCCGGGTCCTTCTGCTCTGGAACCATATGCCAGTTTTGATAGCCGACATGTTCCATGACCCTGGTGAAAGGCACCGACCCGGCTCCGTTGAGGGGAGTATACACAAAAGGGATGGAAAGGTCAAGCTCCTCCGGTCCGTGCAGGGAGCAGCCCTCTATCAGGTCCAGATAGGCCTGATCATATTCCGGTCCCAGCACGGTAATGGTCCCGCTCTCCAGGCCCTCCTGAAAGGCGGTCCCGTCCAGGTTCTCGTCAAAATAGCCCAGCTTTTCTATCTGGTCGGTCATCTCCCCGGCTATCTTAGAGCCGACCTGACAGCCGTCCTCCCAGTAAACCTTATAGCCGTTATATTCTTTCGGATTATGAGAAGCCGTGACATTTACGCCGCAGGCACAGTGCAGATGGCGCACCATAAAGGCCAGCTCCGGCGTGGGCCGCAGGTCCGGGAAAATATAGACGCGGATCCCGTTTCTGGCAAATATGCCGGCAGACAGGTCTGAAAATTCCCGGGACATATGCCGGGGATCATGGGCGATGACGATGCCCCTCTTCATCATATCCGGGCCGCTGCTGCGGATATAGGCCGCGATCCCGCGGGCAGCCCGGCCCACCGTGTAAATATTCATGCAGGCCGTGCCGGCTCCCAGCCGGCCCCGCAGCCCTGCCGTTCCAAAATGCAGATCCTGGCAGAAGCGCTCCTGCTGCTCCTTCTCGTCATCCCGGATGCTCTCCAGGTCTGCCCGCAGCGGGCTCCCCTCAGCCAGCTGCCTCATCCATTCTTCATAAGCCGCTTTATAATCTCGCATACCTTCCGCCTCCTCTGTCACCAGGATTTAAAAAGAGCCGGCAGCCCATGCTGCCGGTCCCCCTCCCCGTCAGATCACTTCTTCTTGCCAAGTGCAGACAGGATCATATCCACAGTCTTCATATCCTCAGCCTTAAGCTTGATACTGATGGCCTTCTCCTCGCCCTCCGGGCTCTTAACTCTCAGCTCCAGCGCTGTTCCGGCATCGATCAGCGGTTTGCAGGATTTCAGGAAAGGCATTACCTTGGGATGAGTTTCCTTAAAAACCTTATAGCGGTCCTTTAATTTCATAAGCTGCATAGGATTGATAGCCATGATGTATACTCCTTTCGCTTCATATCGTATTCTGTTGATATCTATTATATCATCTTTTTGCGATCTGGTTCAGATTACCTTAAAAACAATGAAAAATCACATCTGGGCAGCCCATATCTTTTCAACTGACAACTCCTTTATACCATTGAGATAAAGAAATTTTATTGTCTGTGCGTAAAATAAGTGTATAATAGAAACAGATAATTTCCATAAGTCATAAAATATAGCAGATAAAGAAATTTTGGAGGATAGACATGATTGGACGAATTGAGGAAAAAGCTTTTCTCAAATCTCTTCTGGACGAAGAGGAAGCGCAGTTCGTCGCTGTATTTGGACGGCGCAGAGTCGGAAAAACATATCTGGTCCGTGAAAGCTATGACTACCATTTTACATTTGAACATACAGGAATCAGCAATGCATCCATAACTACGAAGTCTCAAAAAGAGGCACAGCTGGATAAATTCGCAGAGTCGCTGAGAAGAGCCGGCATTGAATGCGGAAAACTGAATTCCTGGGAAGAAGCATTTTCAGGCCTCATAAAGGTTATAGAAAAATCCAACGATAGAAAAAAAGTCATTTTCATTGACGAATTATCCTGGATGGATACGAAAAACAGCGGTCTTATATCCGCACTGGAGAGTTTCTGGAATGGATGGGCCACGGCCAGAGCGCAGAAAGACGTGGTTTTAATCGTCTGTGCTTCTGCGACCTATTGGATGATAGATAATATTGTAAATGCAAGAGGCGGACTGCACAATCGGCTGACCGGTCAGATCTTCCTGCAGCCATTCACACTCAGGGAATGTGAACAGTATCTGAAATCTAAAAAAATCTTATTTAGCAGGCATCAGATCTTACAGTGTTACATGATCATGGGCGGCGTCCCTTATTACTGGAGCCTCCTGCAAAAAGGGAAAAGCCTTCCGCAGAATATTGACCGGCTGTTTTTCAGTGAGAATGGCCCGCTGATCAATGAATATGACAATCTGTATGCAGCGCTTTTCCAAAAACCAGACCGTTATATGGAAATCGTAGAAGCTCTGAGTACCACAGGCAGAGGAATGTCACGCGATGAGATCAGCCGGAAGACCGGTATAGCATCTTCCGGAGATTTGTCTAAGAAGTTAACTGAATTAGAGAACTGCGGATTCATCAGGAAATACGTCCCGTATGGATATAAAAAAAGAAATGCAATCTATCAGCTCATTGATAATTTTACACTGTTCTACTATAAATTTATGCGGCAAAACGTTTTTGACGAACACTTCTGGTCAAACAGAATGAATTCTCCTTCTATCCATGCCTGGAGCGGAATCGCCTTTGAGCGTGTCTGCCTGGAGCACATCAAAGAGATCAAGAAGAGTCTTGGCATCTCCGGAGTGGAAACATCTGTCAACGCATGGCAGTGCCATAAAGACCCTGAGAAAGGAATTTTTGGTTCCCAGATCGATCTTCTGATCGTCAGAAAAGACCAGGTCATCAATGTATGCGAGATGAAATACGCAGATGATGAATATAAGGTTGATGAAGCCTTTGATCAGTCTATGCGGCATAAGATATCAGACCTGGTGAGAATGACCGGAACGAAATACGCAATCTATCCGACCCTCATTACCACTTACGGAGTTATGGAGACTGCATATGCAGGGAATCTGCAGTCTGTAATCACAGCAGAAGAACTGTTCTCGTAAGACAGCAGAACTGTTCCTTACTCGTCCGGGGCTTTCCCGCCTTCCCTCACGCAAAGCCGGCTGCATCCCGGTATCTCTTCAGGCGCAGGCTCATCACTCTCGAGGTCCCGGCGGCGAAGGAAAAATCCAGCAGGGTCTCCGATATCTGCATATCCGAAAATCCCGCGCCGGCAGAATCTGCGAGTCCTTGAAAAATATGTCCCGGAAGTATACTGAAGTATACTACTTCACTTTCTCCCCTGCCCGTTCCCGGACCAGTTCATCTATCGTTACACCGAAGTACTCTGACACCCGTATCACTCTTTCCAGAGAGGGCGATGCGGAGTCCCATTTTGCGATGGATCCGTTGCCGAACCCCAGATCCTTTTCCAGCCTGTGTATGGATATACCGTTTTGCATACACAGATATTTAATATTATCCAGCAGCATTTTCCGCACCCCCTGTTGACATAATTTAGAAAATATTCTAAGATAGTAAGATATAAAATGTCCTTCAGATAAAACTTTTGTCAAACAACGATAATTTGAAGGATTATTTTATACCATTTTCCATTAACTATATAAATAGTAATTGAATATTTTCTAATTGTCAATATGCATTTTGAATATATTCTATCGAGGCGCTCTATGACGACCATTGTAGATCACATTAAGGAGCTGGCTGCCGGTCGGGGATTGACGATCCAGGCCCTGGAAGGAAAGCTGGGGTTCGGGAACGGAACAATCGGCAGATGGAAGAAATCCTCTCCCAGCGTCGATAAGCTGGATAAAGTTGCCGAATATTTTGGTGTATCCATAGATTACTTAATAGGGAAGACATATTCGGGAGATATTGCCCCGGTTAATATAAGAAAGATACCTCTGTTAAGTGAATACCTTTGCGGCGGTTCTGTGGAAATAAAAGAGGAATACGGCAGCTACAGTGCGGCCGGCGCGGAGCCGGACTGCGATTTCTGTATCCGTGTCCGCGGAGATTCCATGATCAATGCCCGCTTAAGGGACGGAAATATTGCCTTCATTAAGCAGCAGAAGATGGTTGAGAACGGTGCGGTTGCAGCGGTCGCCATAGATGACAAGATCACAATAAAGAGATTCTATATCCGCAATGATGCAGTAATCTTACTGTCAGACAATCCCTCCTGCCCGCCGCATATTTATGAAGGAGAGGACTTAAAACGGGTCCGGCTGCTTGGAAAGGTCGTTGCATTTCAATCTGTTATAGTTTGAGTCAAGTTGTATACAGGCTTTACTGTCCGTCCTTATCCTCCGGGCCGGGCATATGGCCCCGGGTCACTACGCTGCTGCCGAAGCATGAATCTTTGCAGGCTTCCCGGCAATGCCGGCTATTCTCCCGTCTACACTCGTACAGACATCACAGATACACTGCATGAAAGCTTTGGATTTCGTACCGATTATAAGATCATGACAGGCCGTTCGTTACGTTCACTCATTTCAAAATCAAAAAAGTAGGTATATATAGCTGCAAAATCTTTCATTATCTGTTCTATGGTACCTTGAAAGTCATAGAGCAAATTGGTAAATCAGGCAATTAATGGGGTAAATTTTTAATTTTATTTGTTTTTTACCCCATTAAACCTTGTTTTTCTCGTCGCAGTTGCTATAATCAGGATAATACTACAATAAATCATAATTCTTCGGAGGTGCGCCTGATGAAACTATATCACCGTGAAAATTATCTTAATAAAATCCGCGGGTTTTATCACGATACAGAGATAATAAAAGTAATCACCGGTGTCAGACGATGTGGAAAATCCTGTCTTATGCAAAGCATCGCCGAAGAACTTCGAGATCAGGGAATACCCGAATCAAACCTGATCTACCTCAATCTTGATAAAAGGGGATACAGAAAAATCAAGACTGCAGATCAATTGGATGATCTAATTGAAAAAATGTCTTCGTCTAACGGCACGAAATATCTTTTTATCGATGAGATTCAAAATGTAGACGGATTTGAAGAAGTAATTAATGGATACAGAGAGGAAGACGAATACTCAATTTTCATCACTGGATCGAATTCCTACCTCCTTAGCGGCGAACTTGCAACAAAACTGACAGGCCGGTACCTTGAGTTTGAAGTATATACACTTACTTTCGAAGAATATATTGGAATGAAGCAATTTCTGGGAAAAACTGTAAACCCGGATCTGACAAGTGAATTTGATCAATATCTGGCAGAGGGTGGATTTCCAAAAGCACTTCAGTATGACGGGGCCGATAAACAGGCATATATTCAAGGTGTTATACAGGAAATTTTTGAGAAAGATATTCGCAAAAGAGTAAAAATACGAAAGGTTTCTGTGTTCGAAACAGTTCAGCGGTATCTCATCAACAACTTCGGCGCAACAATGCGCCTGACAAACATACTGAAAGACCTTCACAAAAACGGCTGCGGCATCAAGCGTGAGACACTTCACAGGTATATACAAATTCTTGAGGACGCAAAAATCCTGTACCCTTGCAGGCGTTTCGACATGAAATCCAGAAAATCAATTGCCGGTGAAGAAAAATTCTATCTCGCTGACCTTGGCTTCTACTATGCAATGAATACAGATGCACGCATCAATTATGGCCCCGCTTTGGAAAATGCAGTCTACTGTTATGCGAAATCCAAAGGTTATAAAGTGAGCATCGGGAAAATCGGGAAGTTCGAATGTGACTTTATCCTCAATAGAAATAACAGAGATTATGCATATGTCCAGGTGTCCATGACCATCATGAACAATATTGACACCGAAAACCGTGAGTACAGACCTCTTGAAAGAATAAAAGATAATTACCCCAAATACCTGATCACTCGAAATGACCTGATCCAATACCGCAGCGGCATCAAGCATGTTAACATCGCACCGTTTATGAAGAATAACCTTTTCTTTTTATAATATAAAAGCCTTACTTAACGCCTTTATTTTCCTGCCCGGGTATATGGCCCCGGGTCACTACGCTGCTGCCGAAGCGCTGCTGCAGCACCGTGTCCAGACGGGAGAGCCTGTCTTCCCGCTCCTTTTTCTCCCGCCGCGCCTTCTCTTCCTGTTCCTTCTTCCTGCGCAGAGCCTGCTCCTCTCGCTCTTTCTTCTTCCGCAGGGCCTGCTCCTGCTTTTCCTTTTCCTTCTGCTCGGCCTCCAGCTCCTCCTGGTACTGGGCCAGGTCTGCCAGTGAAAGCTGCCGGTACTGTCCCCGGTCCAGATTGGTCACGCCCACGCCGATCAGCCGGTAGCCGCCGCCCAAGGTCAGAAGGCCTCTTCCGCCGAAGGAAAGCTCCCGCAGCAGCCGGCAGGCGGTCCGGTAAATGACTTCCTCATCATTTGTAGATGTTTCCAGCCCGGTCTGCCTGGACCGGCGGGCAAAGTCCGCCGTCTTGACGCTGACCTGTACCGTCTTGCCGAAAAATCCGTCCTTTTTCAGCCGCCGGGCGACGCTGGCGCTGAGACGGCGCACGATGGGCAGGGCTTCCCGCTCAAAGTTCGTGGATGTAATATCAAAGGGGGTTGTTGTCTCGTTGGAAACGCTCTTGGCCTGCTGGCGAACCGCCTGCACAGGCGAGGAGCTGCGGCCGTTGGCGCTGTTCCAGATATAAAGACCTGCCTTTTCGCCCAGATAGGACTGAAGAACAGACAGGTCTGCGGCAGCCGCGTCACCGATGGTGCGGATGCCGATGGCCTGCAGCCGGGATGCCGTGGCACGCCCGCAGCCATGCAGGTCGCCTATGGGCAGCGGCCACATTTTCTCCGCCACCTCTTCCGGATAGAGGGTATGGATCTTATCCGGCTTCTCAAAATCGCTGGCCATCTTGGCCAGCAGCTTATTGACCGAGATGCCTACGTTCACCGTAAAGCCCAGCTGCTGACGGATCTGGTCCTTTATGGCCCGGGCGGCGCAGAGGGGAAAGGGCTCGCCCGCCTCCTCCAGATCCGCCCAGGCTTTCTCCAGGCCGGTCATATCCATATAGGCCTCATCTACAGAGGCCTGCTCCACCAGCGGACTGTGCTCATGCAGGATATCCAGAAAGGCATGCGAATAGCGCCGGTAGACCTGAAAATCCGCCTGCACCAGGATCAGGTCCGGGCACTGGCGCAGGGCCTGGGCCACCGGCATGGCTGTCCTGATGCCGTACTTTTTGGCCGGTATGGACTTGGCTGTAATGATCCCGTGCCTTGTCTTCACGTCCCCGGCAACCACAGAGGGCACCGTCCGCAGATCAAGGGCAGACGGATCCTCTTTCAGCCTCTCCACCGCACTCCAGGAAAGAAAAGCACTGTTCACATCTATATGAAATATGACCCGCTCTCCTGTCCGGTGCCTGTGCTCCATATGCCTCACGCTCCTGCCGGTTTTCTATTACTTATGATAGTAGTCGGCGGCATAAGCCGCTTCCTCAT
The DNA here is from genome assembly GCA_900317095.1 of uncultured Eubacteriales bacterium. GTDB lineage: Bacteria > Bacillota > Clostridia > Lachnospirales > Lachnospiraceae > UBA2912. Next base: position 21,815 of record ONFL01000001.1, read on the forward strand.
CTGTAAATCCCAGGTTCTTCAGCAGATTGATCATGGTGCCCCGGGAATATTCCTGCTTGGATTTGGCTGCCTTTACGGCAGATTCCTTCCAGTCCGCTCCGCAGTTGTCGGCGCCGTACTCCGCCGCTGCCTGGGAAAAACGTTCTATCTTCAGCTGCCGGATCAGACCCTCCCGGGAATAATAAAGCATGACATTGTCGAACATGTAGTATTTGGCCCGCTCCAGGGCTCTTTCATTCTCATCTTCACTGGCGGTTTCGCCGGACTCCTGTCCGGCAGATGCTCCGCCGGCGGCGCAGCCTGCCGGCACCAGAAAAGCTGCGGCCAGCATCATGGCCGTCAGCAGCTGATATAATCTCTTCTTCACTGTTTCTTCCTCCGCAGCCGTCAGCCGACCGTCACCTGCTGCACGCGGTCATTCAGGGCAGAGCCCATGAAATAATGGGCGATGTCCTCAACCAGCGCCGCGTCATCGCTGACAAAATATTTGTGCTCTCCGCCCGGGCTGTCGCTGAGCATATCGGCCTCCTCCAGGCCCTCGCGCAGGTTCTCCGCTGCGGCTCCTGAGGAGCTGATAATGGTCAGGTCCGGATAATGCTCCCTGATAATATCCGTCAGCAGCGGGAAATGGGTGCAGCCCAGGATCAGCGTATCTATGCCCTTAGCCGCCAGGGGATCCAGATATTCCTGTACCACGGTCTCCGGCACGATGTCGCCCTTCTGGAAGCGTCCGTTCTCCACCAGGGGGACCAGCAGGGGGCAGCCCTCGCTGAAGACCTGGGCCCGGGGATTATAGGAAGCGATCGCCCGGTCATAGGCCCGGCTGTTGGCCGTCGCCTTTGTGGCGATCACGCCGATCCTGTTGTTCTTTGTCAGGGCCGCCGCCTTGCGGGAAGCCGGATGGACGACACCGTAGACCGGCAGGTCCGGATATTTATCTATCACCGTCTCCCGGGCTGTGGAATCCGCCGTATTGCAGGCGATCACCACCGCCTTGATGTCATACTGGCGCAGGAAGCGCACATCATCCAGGACATACTGGGTGATCTGCCGGCGGGACCGGGTCCCGTAGGGAACATGCGCCGTGTCTCCAAAATAAACAATATTCTCATTCGGCAGCAGGTCCAGGATGCCCTTGACGACCGTCAGGCCGCCGATCCCGGAATCGAAAACGCCGATATAGCTGTTCTTATCCATATTTCTTCTTTCTGTCTTCCTTTACTCTAAGGCGTTGACGATGCTCTTGAAATGTTCGCCGCGCTCTTCAAAGCAGGAGTACTGGTCGTAGGAGCTGGTGGACGGGGAAAGAAGCACGGTGTCGCCGCTTTTGGCGATCTTCACAGCCTCTGCCACCGCCTGCTGCAGGTTATCTACCACGATACCCTCATCGCCGACCGTATCCTTTACAAGCCTGGGGCCGCAGGCACCGAAGCCGATGACCTTCTTCACGCAGCCCAGATGTGCCTTTACATCATCCATGGGCAGGCCTTTCTCAAAGCCGCCCAGCAGCAGGATGACGCCGTGGTCAAATGCCTTGAGGGCCGTAACCGTGGCATCGGTATTTGTTCCCTTGGAATCATTGTAGAACTTCACGCCGCGCAGCTCGCGGACAAATTCTATCCGGTGCTCAACGCCCTTAAAATTACGGATGGCATCGGCGATATCCTCATTGGAAACGCCGGCCGACCGGGCCAGGGAGACCGCAGCCATAATATTCTGCAGGTTGTGCTTCCCGGGTATGTGGATATCGTCCAGGGCCAGGGTCTTATGGCCCGCGATCCACAGCCAGCCGTCCTTTACATAATTGTCTGTATCTGTCCGCTCCAGGCTGAATGTCTGGATCCGGCAGCGGATCGGATAGCGGTCCGTATAGACCTTCAGTTCCGGATCATCCGCGTTGAGGATAAAAAGATCATCATCCTTCATGTTCCGGTAAACTTCTGTCTTGGACTTATAATAGGCGTCCAGGCTGGGCATGAAATCCAGGTGGTCGGGAGTCAGGTTGAGGATGGCGGCGGCCTGCGGGCGGAACTGATTTATGTTGACCAGCTGCTTGTTGGAGATCTCCAGGGCTATGTAATGTCCTTCCTCTTCCATCAGATTCTCGTCCATGACGACCTCGCAGAGGGGGGTCCCTATATTGCCGCATACATGCGTCTTGCCGGGAAATGCCCGCCGCAGGATCTCATACAGTATGGTGGTCGTCGTTGTCTTGCCGTTGGTCCCGGTCACCGCGAAATAATGCTGGGGCCGGCTGACCTGATAGGCCAGCTCTATCTCCGTGATGATGGGGACGCCCTTGTCCTCCAGCTTGAGGATAAAGGGCGCCCGGTAGGGCACACCAGGATTCTTGACGCACAGGTCAAAGTCTCCGTCAAAGACATCCATGCTCTGCCCGACTACCGAGACTCCCAGAGCAGTCAGCTCATCCTTCTCCTTGAGATCTTCCAGCTGCTTCGATTCGGAAACGGTCACCTGCGCGCCCAGCTTTTTCAGGACGCGGACAGCCGCCATGCCGCTGCGGGCAAGGCCGATCACCAGTACATGTTTCCCCTTTAATTCCATAATATATATCACTATTCCTTTACATACAAAGTGCTGCGTTCCGGCGCACAGTGCGCCTGGCGCAGCATCTCAGATTCATTTTTTGTTTTTTCGGTTTTATGATACATCCTAAAGAAAAGATGGTCAAGCAAATTCAAAAGTGCCTTTTCCTCCCTGCCGCTCATTTCCCCGGCGGGTATGCTATACTATAGGCATCATCCGGAACTGGCCCGCACAGAGGGAAAACAGGCCCGGAAATCTGTAAAGGAGCGTGAGACTTATGTTTAACCATTATCGTTATGACGGCAGTGAAAAATTCAACATCCGCAAGGTTTCTACCAATGAGACATCCCTGGTAAAAGACCGGGATGAGGCAGAATATTTCCTGCAGCGCAACAATGTGCAGATAGATGAACTGCAGCAGAAACTCTACGCGGAAAAGCGGGAGGGAGTCATTTTCCTCTTCCAGGCCATGGATGCCGCCGGCAAGGACGGGACCATCCGGGCCGTTCTCCAGTGCCTGTCGCCGCACGGCGTCCACGAGGCCGCTTTCAAGAGTCCTTCCAGCGAAGACCTGGCCCACGACTTTCTGTGGCGGATAGAGCGGCAGGTCCCCGCCAAGGGAGAGATCGCCATTTTCAACCGGTCTCACTATGAGGAAGTTCTCATTTACAGGGTTAAAAAGCTGTGGGAGAACCAGGCCAATGCCCGGCGCATAAAAACAGATGACATCATGGAGCACCGCTACGAGGATATCAAAAACTACGAAGCCTATCTCTGGCACAACAATATCCGCACGGTAAAAATATTCCTCAATGTCTCCAAAAAAGAACAGGCAAAGCGCTTTCTGGACCGCATAAAGGAGCCTGAAAAGCACTGGAAGTTCTCTGCTGCCGACTATGAAGAGCGCGGCTACTGGGACGCCTACCAGGAGGCCTTTGAGGATGCCATAAACAATACCGCCACAGAGCACGCGCCCTGGTTTGTCGTTCCCGCCGACCACAAATGGTACATGCGCTATGTCGTAAGCGAGATCATCCTGGCCACTCTGCAGGACATGGATCCCCGCTGGCCGGAAGTGACAAAAGATCGTCTGGCCCGCTTCGGCCAGATCCGCCAGTCCCTGGAAAAAGAACTCGGAAAAAATTAAAAGGACCCCTGCATCCGCATTTTTCGACTTGATTTTCCCCTGCAATGTATTAAGATAAAAGTGTATATTAATGTTATCCGGAACGTCTGCGGCAGGACTGCAGACCCTGCCGGGCACTTAAAGTGGAGGTATATAAGATGAACAAAGAGCAGCTGGAACGCATGCACAGCGCTGCCGGATTTATTGCAGCCCTCGATCAGAGCGGCGGCTCAACACCCAAAGCACTTAAGGCATACGGCATTGAGGAAGGCGCATGGAAGAATGATGACGAGATGTTCGATCTTGTCCATCAGATGCGTACAAGAATCATTACATCCCCCTCTTTTACCAATAAGGGCATCCTCGCGGCCATCCTTTTCCAGAACACCATGGACCGCAAGATAGAGGATAAATTTACTGCAGATTATCTCTGGGAGGAGAAAGGCATCATCCCCATCCTTAAGATTGACAAGGGCCTTGCTGATGAGGAGAATCATGTAAAGATGATGAAGCCCATCCCCGGCCTGGAAGAGACCATGAAGCACGCTGTTGAGGACCGCCATATCTTCGGCACAAAGGAGCGTTCTGTCATCCTCGACTATGATGAGAAGGGCATCCGCGACATCGTTGACCAGCAGTTCGAGATCGGTCTGCAGGTATGGAAGTGCGGCGCTGTTCCCATTCTGGAGCCTGAGGTTGATATCCACAATCCTCACAAGGCAGAGTGTGAGAAGCTTGTCCATGACCTCTTCAAAGAGCATCTGGCCGCTCTGGATCCGGATGTCCGCCTGATGTTCAAGCTGACCATCCCCACCGTTGCCGATACATACCGCGATCTGATGGATGATCCGCACGTTGTCCGCATCGTTGCCCTCTCCGGCGGCTACAGCCAGGATGAGTCCTGCGAGCTCCTCGCTCAGAACCACGGCATGATCGCCAGCTTCTCCAGAGCTCTGGCACAGGATCTGCGCGCACAGCAGAGCGATGAGGAGTTCAATGCCATCCTGAAGACAGCGATCGACAAGATCCTTGCCGCTTCCATCGCATAAATTTATCATTCGCACACAGCAAAAGGGCATTCTCCGCGGAGAATGCCCTTTTTTCATTTCAGCCCCTGCAGCCGGATCAGCCGATGAGCTTCTTGTCCCGGAGCTCTGCGATCTTAGCGTCGTCATAACCCAGGATGGTTTTGAGGATGGCTTCGGTATCCTGGCCAAGGGTCGGAGCACCTCTCCATACCTTGCCGGGTGTCTCGGACATCTTCGGCGCAATGCCGAATGCCTTGACCTCAGAGCCGGTCGTCTGGTCCTCATAGTTGATCCAGTCGTTACGGGAGATGAAGTGTTTATTCTCAACGGCAGACTTTGCTGTGTTGACAGTCGCGCAGGGTACGCGGGCCCCTTCCATGATAGTCTCGATCTCTTCCGCTGTATGGGATGCGCACCAGTCAACAACCTTCTGTGCCAGTTCTCTGCCCTTGGGGGACTCAACCGCAGCCGGTCCGTCTGAGCAGTCCTTGTAGTTGTAATATTCAACATCCAGTCCCATTGCCGGGATGCAGCGCTTGTAGACACCGGGTCCGAAAGCTCCCAGAGCTACCAGGAAGCCGTCGCTGGACTTAAACATATCATAGGGCTGGAAAGCATTGTTGTAATTGCCGGTCCGCTGGGGAACGATCCCTGCCATGGTATAGGCGGTATACATGCCGCACATATACTGGGCCATGGCCTCAAACTGGGCTACATCGACAACCTGGCCTTTTCCGGTCTTCAGTGCATAATTGTATGCTGCCAGAGTACCGAACAGAGTTGTGAACGCAGATACATAGTCATTGGTGTAAGGTTTTGAAACAGAAGGATTGTTGTCCGGTTCACCCTGCAGGTTCAGCCAGCCGGAGAAAGCCTGGCCGATCATATCATAGGAAGCACGATTGCAGACTCCCGGTATTCCGCCGAATTCCTTGTGGCCCATGCCGGAAACATGTACGATAACAAGCTTCGGATTGACCTTGAGAAGCTCCTCATCATAGATACCCAGTTTCTCCAGCCATACCATGTTCTCCATGAAAATGTCGGATTCTTTGATCAGATCAAAGAAAATCTCCTTGACTTCCTCATGCTTCAGGTTCAGCTCCAGGGCCATGGAAAGACGGTTTCTTCCGTTCTGTGCCCAGGCCGTGGAAACTCTTTTCCCGTTTATCTCGGCAAAAGGGGCAAGACCTCTTAATGGATCGCCGATCCCCGGCCGCTCTATCTGGATAACCTCAGCGCCGAAGTCTGCCAGCATGGTCAATGCAAAAGGCATGGCGATCAGAGAGCCGCTCCCGACGACACGCATTCCCGCAAAAGGTCCATACTTAGGTATAATAAAATTTCTCTCGTCCATATGTGTTATTTTCCTTTCTCATTAAAGACCGGCTGATGCGCCGCCATATTTTCAATATTTCTTTAATACATCTCTGGAGATGATCAGCTTGCCGATCTCGGATGTGCCTTCGCCGATGGTTGTCAGCATGGCATCACGGTAGAGACGCTCAACGTCATACTCCTCATGGGTTCCGTTGCCGCCCATGATCTGGATGGCCTTGCGGGATACATCCTGGCACATCTCACTGCAGGTCAGCTTGCAGATAGCTGCTTCTGTTGTGTAACGCTGTCCGCTGTCTGCCATCTTTGCTACATTATAGAGGATGGTACGGGCGACCTGTACCTGGGCTTCCATCTCTGCCAGGCGGAAGCTTACACCCTGGAAATCTGTAATAACATGACCGAAAGCCTTTCTTTCCTTAGCGTAAGCTGCTGCTCTTTCCAGGGCGCCCTGAGCCAGACCTACGGCAACAGAGGAGAAAGCGATCCGTCCTGCGTCAAGGCCCTGCATGAAGTAATGGATACCCTTGCCTTCTTCGCCGAGGAGATTCTCCTTAGGAACGCGGCAGTCAGAGAAGAAGAGCTGCGCGGTGCTGGAGCCCTTCATGCAGAGCTTCTGCTCCGGCTTGCCGATCTCAAATCCGGGTGTTCCCTTGGGAACGATGATCGCGGTGATTCCCTTGGACGCTGTCTTGCAGCATACAATATAGTAATCAGCGGGACCTGCGTTGGTGATCCAGCTCTTGCTGCCGTTGATAACCCATTCGTCTCCATCCAGAACTGCTGTGGTGGAAACGGTATTAGCATCGGAACCGGACTCTGCCTCTGTCAGACCAAAGGCAAGAATCTTTCTGCCGGTAACGGCAGGTCTGAGGATCTCTTCCTTCTGCTTATCTGTACCTGCGATAAGGACGGGAACCATGCCGAGTGAAGTATGAGCATCTACGCACATACCCAGTGTCGGGCTGTGGCGGGAGATCTCCTCCATAATGATGGCGTTTGCAAGATGTCCGAGATCGGAACCGCCGAATTCCTCAGGGATGATGGTACCCAGAAGGCCCAGATCTCCAAGCTGCTGGATCTCAGCTAAAGGGAAACGCTCATCATGATCGATCTCGCGGGCAACCGGCTGTACCTTCTCATCAGAGAATTTTCTTGCCAGATCGCGGACATCGCAAAGGTCTTCTCCTAACATGTAATCAGCAAATTTATTGACCATAGTTATTTTTCCTCCATTTTCTTTTCCATGAAAACGTTATTCTGATCTGTTAATAATAAACCAAAAACTATTATCCGGCTTTTTCATATCCGCCGTAAAGGTCTGGCAAACTGCACAATCAAACAGGGGTTTGCAGATCTTTCACTGCCGCATGCTCACAAATCAGGATCTGCATATTTGATATTCGTTTGTCAATTTCTATGTTTGTATTGTAACCTCTCATTGATCGTTTGTGAAATACAAAAAACGAACAAATTTATAACCGACATGCATAAATAGCAAGAGCCGGGGAGTTTTGTCTCCCCGGCTCTTGCCGTTCTTTACAAGAAGGTATGTATTGAGAATCCTTTTACATCTACATCGTCAGATCTTCAGGCCCACACGGTAGCCGGTGTGCACTGCGTCAAAAATCTTTCCCGGCTTTACGGCATCTCCGACAAGGTACACTTCCCTGCCGCTTTCTGCCAGCTGGTCGTACAGCTCGTGCCGGCTTCTCAGGCCGACGGCCATGACAACCGTATCCGCGGGAATTTCCTTCCGGCCCTTACGCTCCGTGTTCACGATCACGCCGCTGTCCGTTACCTCTTCCAGCCTGGTCTTCGTCAGGACATCTATGCCGTCATCCTTAATCTTTCCGCTGTAAACGGTTACATCGGCAGCAGATACGTCTTTCATGATCTGCGGCAGCATCTCCACTATGGTTACCTTGTGCCCCTTATCTGCCAGATAAATGCCTGTCTCGCTGCCGATCAGGCCGCCGCCGACAACGACCACATTTTCGCCGGCTTCGACTTTGTCATCCAGCACATCGATGGCGGTTGTTACAGATGCCTTCTCCACGCCCGGAACCGGCGGAATGACCGGCTCGCTGCCGGATGCGCAGATAACTGCGTCAAAATCTGCCAGATCTGCCGCTGCCGCTTCCTTGTGGATGATCTTTACCCCCAGCTTGTCAACAGCTGTGTTCAGATAAGTCATGTAAGGCCGGATATCGGACTTGAAATCCGGAACAGACGCCTCGTTGAGGAAGCCGCCTCTGCGGTCCTGCTTCTCAAATACCGTGACATGGTGTCCCCGCAGAGCGGCGACTCTGGCTGCTTCCAGGCCTCCGGGGCCCGCTCCTACCACCGCGATATTGCGCGGTTCTTTTGCAGGCTGCGGCTTCAGTTCGCCTTCGCGGCTGATCTGGGGATTTACCGCGCAGGTTACTGCCTTAAACTGGAAGAATGTCCGCATCAGGCAGCCTTCATTGCAGCGGATGCAGGGACGGATATCCTCCGGATGATCCGCAGCTGCCTTGTTGGGCCATTCCGGATCTGCCCAGAGCGGACGTCCCAGACCTACAAAATCGCCCTTTCCCTCTTCCAGAATCTCTTCCGCGTATTCCGGCAGGGTAATGGAGCCGGAAGCAATGACCGGAATATTGACGGCCTTGCGGATAGCTTCTGCTGCCCAGACATTATGACAGACAGGAATGGACATAGGTGTTACCTGGTGCTCCATGGTATGATGATCGCCGCCGGATACATGGATACCGTCAATACCCTCTGCCTCCAGGGCCTTTGCCAGGGCAATGGTGTCCTCGATCGGGAAGCCGTCCGGTTCATAATCCGTACCGCTCAGCCGAATGGTAACCGGGAAATCCGGTCCGACTTTCTTACGTACATCCCGGTAAACCTCCAGATAGATCCGCATACGGTTTTCCAGAGAGCCGCCGTACAGATCTGTCCGGTGGTTTGTTGTCGGCGAGAAGAAGTTTGTCAGCAGGTAGCCGTGGGCCCCATGTATCTCGACAAGTTCAAATCCGGCGATCTTTGCCCGCAGGGCCGCGTCACCGAAAGCGTGGACGATGTCCTGGATCTCCGGAATGGTCAGCTCGTGGGGAACAGATTCTACGCCTTCCTTCTCCCACAGCATGGGCCAGGGAATGGCGGACGGCGCGCAGATCGGCTGGGTGCCGAGGAATTTCTGACGGCCGCAGTGCTCGATCTGAATAGCCGGCACAGCACCGCACTCCTTTATATTTTCCGCCAGCCAGGCCAGCCCCGGAATATCTTCATCATTGGAAATGCCCAGGTGGCAGTGTGCTGATTTGGCCCCTATGTCATCCACATAGGCATACTCCACGATCAGCATACCGCAGCCGCCCAGAGCCGTATCCCTGTAATAACGCAGAGCCCGCTCACTGACGGTACCGTCCTTGTTATTCATGCCGCTTGACTGAGGCGCCTTTACGATCCGGTTCTTTATGGTCAGATTGCCGATCTTACCCGGTGTAAAAAGTTTTGGATAAAGCTTTGACATTGTGAAATTCCTCCTTCCAGGGACGCTTCTCCCTTTTACCTTCCATGTGGTATCTGATACAATAAGTATATTGTCAGAGGCACAAAAGTTTTGTATCACATGATACGGACCTGCAAAAATATCTGTCTGTACCAATGGGTCAAGAGGTGGAAGTTATGGGAAATTCAGAAAGACCTGTCAGCTATATGCTCTCGAATTATTTACAGGATTACCGTGACCTGCTGGAGGGGATGTTTGCCGCAAAGAAAAGGCTCTGTCCGCCCGGCACCGTCTTCTGCATGGACGGGGCCGAGAACAGCACCATATATTTTCTGCTCAGCGGCACGGTGAAGATTTATACTCTGAATGCTGCCGGCTATGAACGGATCATCGGCTACCACCGGCGCAATACCATTTTTGCCATGGGCGGTCTGATCGGAGGTATATCCAGGATCAGCAGCGAAAGCGTCACCAGTGTGGACGTGATCCCGCTGACGGAAGAAGACCTTAAAAGGATCGGAGCCCTGCGGCCGGATTTTTTCCGGGACCTGGCAAGATATTATGCTGTTATCCTGCGCCTGATGTGTTTTGACGCAGAGAATCAGAGCAACGATTCTGTCTATGTACGTTTAATAAATTTTCTGGAACTGTGCATGCAGTCAGAAGAGGGCGGTCAGGGGCAGGTGCCGGGTCTGTCGCAGGAAGAACTTTCCTCTCTGCTCAACTGTTCCCGCGTCCAGCTGACTAGAGTATGCACCCAGCTTAAGGAAGAAGGAGTCATCTCCACCCAGCGGCGCCGGATCACCATTGAAGATCCCCGCAGGCTGATCCGTCTTGTCGCTGAAGAATATAAGAAATAATCACTGGCTCAATCCATCGGCTGCGGTATCTGCAGCCGATGGTCCGTCGAAGCAAGCCTTGTATGGTTAGCGTATTCGAAATGCTATACAGTTCTGTGCTTCTTTTCGAATAATCAATCGCCCCATCCTTTTAGAAAATCAAACAGATCAACTGTCAGGATTCCCTGTTCATCCATGGATGGTTTAAGACCATTTTTTGTAATCACTATCTTCTGGAATGAGTCGTCTATGGCATATAAAGATTTCTTTTCCTGCATCTCTTTTTGGGATCCTTTCATATCCAGCGCAGACTGCAGATATATCTTTCGGTCTGCTTTCGCCGCGATAAAATCCACTTCTAAGGATTTTTTTGCATAAATATACTTATTGTTTTTATCAATCCTTTCTGTCTTCTCTGTGATATCCACTTTTCCAATGTCCACATTGTACCCCCGGTAGCGTAATTCATTATAGAGAATATTCTCCATAATATGCGTCTCTTCAATCTGCCTGAAGTTCAGCCGGGCATTACGGACACCGATATCCTCAAAATATATTTTGAAGGGACTGTTTATATAAGCACGTCCTTTGACATTGTATATTTGCGCTCGTGACACGAGGAATGCATCTTCAAAATACTTAAGGTAGGTGTTTACAGTCTCTGAATCTATGGTGCTTCGCGTGACCGAGCGAAAGGTGTTAGATATTTTCAGAGGATTTACAGGTGTCCCGATGCAGGACGCCAGAATATTAAAAATATCACCTAGTTTTTCAGTTGCACGGACATGATTGTGGTTAATGATGTCTTTCAGGTAAGTTTCCTCGCAAAGCGCTTTCAGGTAAGTGTACTTTTCTTCTTCTGTCTTCATCCCCGCTACGAGCGGAATGCCTCCGGTAACTATATACTCCTTCCAGGCATCGGCAGGGGACATATGAAGGCCGGTGCAATATTCGCGAAAAACAAGGGGCTGTATATGAACAACACTGCCGCGGCCTCTGAATTCAGTGGCGATTTCTGACGATAAAAATCTCGAGTTGGAACCGGTAACATATACATCAAAATTCGGATGTCTCAGCAAACTGTTCAGCGTATTAACAAAATGATCCAGTTCCTGTACTTCATCCAGCAGCAGCACGTAATCATCATTTTCATTGGTAATGTCTCTGATCCATGCGCGGAATTTTTTGGAGTTAATTTTTTCCTGCCCACTGTCATCCTTAATCCTGACAGGGGCCTCGGGATAGTAAAGGTCTAACCTGTCCAGATCCTCATCCATATCAAAGGCAAATCTGATAATATGATCCCGGGGAATCCCCTGTCCAAGAAGATACCGGTAAAAGATAGTATTCATGAGATAAGACTTGCCAGCCCGCCTCGTGCCGGTGATAATTTTTATAAGCCCGTTTTTGCGGCGGTTAATTAACTGCTGTAGATAATGATCTCTTGAAAATTCCATGGAATTGTCCTTCTATTCTATATTTCCCACAGTTCTTTGCATATTTTCGATTATACAGTTTTTTTCATACTTCTGCAAATGCCTTTCAGAATGTGGAGAAGGAAGAACATAAAAAGTGATCACCGGCTCAATCCATCGGCTGCGGTATCTGCATGGCACAGGGCCTGCCGGGGATCCTGCAGTTTATGTCAAATTTTCTGTAAGGAAAATGAAAACAGTCTCATTTTGTGAAAAAGCATGTTATAATTTCCTTATACAATTCATGCAGCGGTCATTTATCGAACCCGATCCATATGGGCCGCTGTCCCTTTCTCTTAAAGGAGGTGCCTCGTGGGATTTATTCTGAGCCGGGAAGGCTTCAATGAGATCATCACGCAGCTGTCATCGAAGTACCGGATCTACGCTCCCGTACTGAAGAAGGGAGAAGGAAGATTTACAGATACTGACGTTGTCATGTATGATTTTGTCAGCGATCCCGGGGAGATCGAGATTGACCGTAAATCTGACTACTCCTTCAAAAATGTTCTTGTTCCATTTTCTCAGACCCTGTTTTACTTTGCGGAAGAGGCTGTCAAGGAAGCAGATTTCCCGGATAAGGATATCCTGGTCTTCCTCCGCGCCTGCGATATGCACGCCCTGCGCCGTCAGGATGCCATTTATCTGGAGAATGGCGCCGAGGAGGACTGGTTCTACCGCCGGGTCCGCGACAGGCTCCACTTTGTCCTGATCGGATGCCCGGCTTCCTTTGAAGACTGCTTCTGCGTAAGCATGGGTACAAACCGTGTGGCAGACGGCTATATGTTCTCTGTGGAGACCGCGCAGGACGGCATAGCCTGCGACCTGCACGACGAAGAGCTGGCGCCTCTCTTTACATACCAGGCAGAGGCTGTCCGCACCGTGGTCCCTTCCTACGCCAAGGAGAACGACACGAAGGTAGACGTACCGGACCAGGTTCCGCTCTCCATTTACAAGGATCCGCTCTGGGACGAGTACAACAGCCGCTGCATAGGCTGCGGACGCTGCACGCTTGTCTGTCCGACCTGCACCTGCTATACCATGGAGGATATATACTATACCGATAACGGCAGAGCCGGCGAGCGCCGCCGCGTACAGGCCTCCTGCATGATAGACGGCTATTCCAATGTTGCCGGAGGCGGCCAGTACCGCAAGACAAAGGGCGAGCGCATGCGTTTCAAGGTCCTGCACAAGATATCCGACTTTAAGGCAAAGTTCGGCTGCAACATGTGTGTAGGCTGCGGGCGCTGCGATATGGTCTGCCCCGAATACATCTCATTTTCAAACTGCATCAACAAGACAGCCGCCGCTGTCCGCGCGCAGGCAGAGGGAAAGGAAGGTGAGCAGGCATGAGCAACGCATATGTTCCGTCTCCGTCTAAGATCCTCGACATCATAAAACATACAGAGAAAGAGTATACCTTCCGCATGGAGTTTCACGGCAGCGTAAAGCCCGGCCAGTTCTTCGAGGTATCCATTCCCAAATACGGCGAAGCTCCTATCTCCGTCAGCGGCATCGGCAGCGACTTTGTGGACCTGACCATCCGCAAGGTGGGCAGAGTTACCAATGAGATCTTTGAAAAATGGATCGGCAGCTCCCTGCTCATGCGCGGGCCTTACGGCAACGGCTTTGACGTCAGCCTTTTTGAAAACGGCGAGACCGTCGTTGTGGCCGGCGGCACCGGTGTTTCCCCGGTACGCGGCGTTATAGATGCCCTTTCCAGAACAGCAGACGCCAAGGACAAGCATGTCATCGCCGGCTTCCGCAGCCCGGATGACATCCTCTTCCGCAAGGACCTGGAACGCTGGGACGGCCTGCTGGATCTCATCCTCACCGTAGACGGCGCCCCGGAGGGCTACCAGGGCAATGTCGGCCTGGTTACAAAGTATATAGCCGACCTGCCCCTGAAGGATGCCGCCAGTGCGCGGGCAGTAGTAGTCGGTCTGCCTCCGATGATGAAATTTACCATCATAGAGTTTTTGAAGAAGGGCTTTCAGGAGGAGAACATATGGGTATCCCAGGAGAGAAAGATGTGCTGCGGCCTTGGCAAATGCGGCCACTGCCGGATCGGCAGCAAGTACGTCTGCGTGGATGGACCTGTTTTCAATTATACCGAGAGCAAGCTGCTGATCGACTAAGGAGGTTTTAAGATATGGGACGCGATATTAATGTAAAAAAACTTAAGAAAAACGCTTTCCGGATCTCCAAGGTCAGAGGGGAGACCGCTTCCCGGATCCGTATCACCGGCGGAAAGATAAGCGCAAAGTCCATGGTGAAGATCGCCGAGATCGCTGAAAAGTACGGAGACGGTACCATCTTCATCACAAACCGCCAGGGCGTGGAGCTGCTGGGTATAGACATGGGTAAGATGGACGAGGTCAATCAGGCCCTGCAGCCCATCATTGACGATATGAACACAAACCAGGAAGAGCGCGGCGCCGGCTATCCGGCTTCCGGAACCCGCAACGTCGTTGCCTGCCCCGGCTCTGCGCTCTGCCCCTACGCCTGCTACGATACCACGGATTTCGCCCGCAAGATGGAGGATATGATCTTCCCCAACAATCTCCACGTGAAGATCGCCTTCACCGGCTGCTCCAACGACTGTGCCAAGGTCCGCATGGATGACTTCGGCATCATCGGCATGACGGAGCCCCAGTATGACATGAGCCGCTGCATAGGCTGCGAGCAGTGCGTAAAGTACTGCCAGAAAAAGAGCGTCGGCGCCCTGCGCGTCGTCAACCATAAGATCGTCCGCGATGAGAACCTGTGCATAGGCTGCGGTGTCTGTGCCGTCTACTGCCCGACCCGCGCATGGACCCGCAGCAAAGAGCACTATTTCCGCGTTGTCCTGCTGGGACGGACCGGAAAGAAGAACCCCCGTCTGGCAGAGGACTTCCTGCGCTGGGCAGACGAGGAGAGCATCCTCAAGATCGTAAAGAATACCTACGCTTTCGTTGAGGAGTACATAGATCCCCAGGCTATAGAAGGCAAGGAGCACATCGGCTACATTGTAGACCGGGTCGGCTTCGAGGAGTTCATGAAGTGGGCTCTCAAGGATGTGCAGCTGAATGAGAAAGCGCAGGTCGCTTCCAGGGTATACTGGGGCGGCAAGCATTATGACCGCAGCAACGAGCTTATCTGATAAAAGGAATCATCTGTAAAGAGATATTGCCATCATTACCGGAGAATTTTATATGCCTTATAAACACAATTATTTCATAGATCTGATATTCGGCATTATCATAGCCGCCATCGCCATATTTGCTGTTTCCGGAAGCTACAGGGCAGCCCAGGCGGAAAATGTTTTCGCGGAAACCGAAACACAGGCCGAGACCGCCATCGCCGAGAGCGAACCGGAGAGTGCAAAGGCTCAGGAAGAGACACAGGAGACCGAAGCAAAGAACTATCCCATGTACAAGCCCACGGTCCACCTGAATGTCCGCCAGGAGCCGGACCAGAACAGCCCGGTCGTTACCGTGATCCCCCTGGGAACTCCGGTACCGGTCCTCAACTCTGAAGGCAGCTGGTGGCTTGTAGAATATAACGGTGTGCAGGGCTATGCATGGCCTGACTATCTGCAGCCGGCAGACCAGTAAAAACCAGGCATATAAACCAGGCGAATAAAAGAGGAAGCAGGAGACGAACGATCGTTTCCTGCTTCCATTTTTTTACTTGACCATCTTGCGGGCCGTGAGAATGGTTCCTGCCAGAAATGCCCCCTGGGCAGCGGTATTGACGGTCTGCTCCAGCCAGTTGGAGGATGCCTTCCCGTGATCCATATTTTTCGCGAAATAAGTCATGAGAACCATTCCGGCGCAGCCGCCCAGGAAAAAGAGTCCCTGCGGCATTCCTGCGGCTGTCCGCAGCAGCCTGCGGGCCGGGATCTTCTTCCAGTCCTCAAATATGCCGGCGCTCATGAGTGAAAAGCCTGCGTGCATGCCGTACTTCATCTGCCGGTTCAGAAGGGGAATATCTTTCTTCTTCCCCAGCAGCAGGAATTTCCACAATACCTTCAAAGAACCGGAAAGGGCCGCCAGGGCGGCGCCGCAGCGGAAAAGCCGGTTATGGAATCTCCTGGCGATGACCGCGCTTCCGGCCGCGAAAAAAGCCACCGGCAGGGCGTCCATAAAAGCCATCTTCACATCCGCGTCCTGCAGACGGTCTGTGCCCTCTTCTTTTTCTTTCTCATATTCATCCATAATCATATTCCCTCATCCATAAGATAATAGCGGTTTCTCTTCTGGGTCAGATGGCCATAGTTAATGGCCTTTACCGGGCAGGCGGATATGCAGGCCATACAGTGCATGCAGCGTCCCTGCCAGTGCGGCCGGCCGTCCTCCATGTAAATATCGCCGCGGGGGCAGATCATGGCGCACTTCCCGCAGCCGATGCATTTGCTGTCGGCGTGAAAGAGACGGTCGCGGATCAGCAGTCTGTGGAAAAATTCCGCCCAGTCGCTGGAATGGGTCCAGCGTCTGACCCTGGAGGAGGATGTCAACTCGCCGCCCCCGGCTATGGTGTCAGCTATACGGATGACCTCCGGCAGCACCAGTCTGGCCTGCTCCTTTGCCTGGTCTTTGGGAATAACGTTCATCAGCACCACATAATTTGTAGGCATGATAAGGCAGCCTGTCCCGTGATAGATAAGGTTTTTGCGGGCCGCCAGAGTGCGGCAGTAGCGCCAGGCCCCGCCCATGCCTCCGGCACAGGTAAATACGAACCAGATATCGCGGGTCCCCTCGAAGCGGCATTTCATCAGATACTGCTCCAGTTCCAGCGGCATGCGGGATACATAGATGGGACAGACGATCACAAAACGTTTATCAGAAGTGAATCGGCTGCGGCGGCCCCGCCGCAGCAGGTCATTCAGAGAAATGACCTTGTCCCCCAGTCTTCTTCCTATTACTTCCGCCACATAGCGGCTGTTTCCGGTTCCGGAAAAATACAGGATCATACATTACCCTCTTCTTTCATTTATTATTTGACGCCGCTCCAGCCTGCCTGCCAGATAAGGCGTTATATGCCCGATCAGCAGCCAGACGGCCGCGCCGGCCGTCAGTGATATCAGATAAGCCGTCAGCCTGCCCGGACCCAGCAGGACCGGCAGATAGGCCGCCGCGCCCATGGGCGGGATCCACAGACCGGAAATGTTCCAGATGACCAGCAGCAGCAGATATACGGTCAGACCGGCAAGGGCAAAAAGCAGGCCGCAGCCGACTCCCCGCGTCATGCCGTAGGAAGCCAGCGCCCTGTCCAGCATCCAGCGGGTCCAGACGCCTGCTGCGCCGGCGCAGACAAAAGCGATAAAAACGGCGATCGGCTTCCTGCGGGCCGGGAAGGCGGCATCTGAATATTCCGTGTAAAGTACCAAAAGCGGCGGCGCCGCCAGAAAAGGATGCCCGCTGAAGCAGGCCGCGGCAGTCAGGGGCAGGACCAGCAGCAGACGGGCACCCCACATGGCCGCCGGGTGTCCCTCCCTTTCCTTCTGCGGGCTGTAAACATTCTCCCGCCTGTATCCGCAGCGGACCATCAGATACTGAACGCCGGTCACCGCCAGAATGATGACCGTTACCGTAACCGGATAAAGAATGTCCTTTGTCCCCAGCATGACCGGCAGGATGACGGCGCTGACCATCGGCGCCATGGAGGAGTCGCTGAAATGAAAGGCAAGCATAACCAGAACATAGCCTGCCGCCGCCCGGACCCAGAGCGGCCCCGGCAGCCAGCGGTTGAGCGCGATCCCCGCAAAAGCACCGAGTATCATCAGAAATTCCATCTTTCCGCGATCGATATTCCAGGGCTGGACCCGTCTCAGCCAGGCCCCGCAGACCAGGGCGGCCGCCTCCGGGAATATGAGCTCGGCATTGCCCGTCAGGCCCGCCGCCCCCATCATGATGCAGAGCAGGCAGCCCGATAATATATATTCTGGCATATCATTCTCCCCTCTTCTTCTATTCTCCTCCGGCAGATTTGTTTTAAATTATATCATAATCCCTGTAAGAATACAGAGCTTTCTATAGCAGAAGCGGGACAGACTATGATATAATTCATCCAGAAAAGGAGGACAGCTGATATGAGCTCAGAATACATCAAGCCGGAAGGCGACGGCAGTGTCTATCTGCCCTATGAAAAGAGAACAGGCAACGAATCCATTGTCTATTTTACCCGCGATCTTTCCGCCGCAGGCCTGGAGAAGGTCTATGATAAGGTAAAGGCCGGCATCACCGGCAAGACAGCTGTAAAGCTGCACACGGGCGAGCAGCACGGGCCCAATATCATCCCCCGCTCCTGGGTGAAGAAGTTCATGGCCGACGAGCTGCCGGACGCCAATATCGTAGAGACCAATACTTATTACGCAGGCGACCGCTATTCTACAATGCGGCACCGCAAGACCCTGGAAGTCAACGGCTGGACATTCTGCCCTGTCGATATCATGGATGAGCACGATACAGCCATGATCCCCGTAAAGGGCGGCAAATGGTTTTCCCAGATGAGCGTCGGCCGGGATATGCTCCTGTATGACTCTCTGCTGGTGCTGACCCATTTCAAGGGCCACACCCAGGGCGGCTTCGGAGGCTCAGCCAAGAACATCGGCATCGGCTGCGCGGACGGGCGCATCGGCAAAAAGATGATTCACACCACCCCCGGCTCCGAGGATATGTGGGATATCAAAGAAGAAGAATTCATGGAGCGGATGATGGAATCCGCCAAGGCTACCGTAGACCATTTCGGAAAGCACATCACCTTCATCAATGTCATGCGCAATATGTCCGTTTCCTGTGACTGCGAGGGCATCCACGCCCAGCCGGTCGTTACGCCCAACGTCGGCATCATCGCTTCCACAGATATCCTGGCAGCCGATCAGGCCTGCGTCGACCTGGTCTATGCCATGAAGGAGGACGAACACCACGATCTGGTAAAGCGGATAGAGTCCCGCCACGGCCTGCGCCAGCTCTCCTACATGAAGGAGCTGGGCATGGGCAATGACCGCTATGTCCTCATAGACCTGGACAATGGCGGCGCCCGCATAGAGGCTGCTGATGCCGTAAAGGACCTGGCGCCCTTCCAGCCGGACGGAGCCCAATAAAAGCCAGAAAAGCCGGGCATAAGGCCCGGATAAGGTCAGACATAAGATCCGGATAAAACGAAAAAGGGGATGGGAAACACATGAGTTCCCATCCCTTGATTTTTATCTGCAAGGACACCGCGATAATGAGGCGAAGCCCGCGCGGCGGGTTTCATCTCTCTTCACTTCTCCAGCGCTGCCGCCAGGTCTTCCAGCTCCTGCATATAGAGGCAGGGGTATTTTCCTTTTCTGGCATCTTCCAGAACCTGATTGAAGGGAAACCAGCGCACCTGGGATACCTCCGACTCCTGCAGGGTCATATCGGCAGGATCCAAATCCCTCCAGAGTATAAATATGCGGCTGTACTGATTGTCCAGGAAGGGCTTTCCATGGAAAATGTTTTTAGAGTGCAGGCGCAGATCCGCGCAGAAATGCAGATCCTGAGGTTCTGCCTTCACGCCCAGCTCCTCCCACAGCTCCCGCAGGGCGGAGTCCACAAAGCCGCTGCCCGCCGGTATATGGCCGGCACTGGATATGTCATAGCAGCCCGGGAAAGAATCCTTGCCAGGGCTGCGTTTCTGCATAAGTACCTCTGTGACGCCATCCTTCCTGCGGAATATCCACACATGGGATGTCCGGTGGGGAATGTCATGGGCATGGGCATATGACCGCTCCACCATCTGGCCGGTGGGCTCCCCCTTCTCATCTACAACATCCAGCATTTCCATCTCTAAAGCTCCTTTCACTGCTGTCTACCAGTCCTCATTATCCTCATAGTCATCCGCGGCATCGTCATAATTGTCATATTCGTCTCCGTAGTCCTCATAGTAATCTTCTACATCTCCATTGTCGGGCTCCTCTTCCGGCGTCTGCTCCTGCTGCCGGTCCTGTCCTCCGGAATAAGACGGGACATAAGAATCGTCAGGCATTTTTATACCGCCGCGGGGCTGGCTGTCCTCTGTCTCCTGCTGCCTGGCCGCCTTCTCCTCCGACTCTTTCTGCTGTGACTCCCTCTGTGCCTGCTCTGATTCCTTCTGCGCCTGCTCGGCCTTCTTCTGCGCCTGCTCTGACTCCTTCTGCGCCTTTTCTGACTCTGCCTTTGCTTCAGCATAGTCGTCACCGGCCTGGTCTGCCCAGGAGGAAATACCGGCATAATAGACATCGGTCAGTGCTTCCAGATCTTCATGATTAAGTGCCTCTATTTTCCAGTCTTTTCCATATTCATCAAAAACGACCGGGAAATTGATCACGGCTTCTTTGCGGATCTTGCCGCCGTAATGACCCGGAGAGGCCAGGATATCTTCCCAGCGCTTTATATATTCCGAGTCCCGGGAACCGCTCCCGCTTTCCAGGTGGTCCATTTCCACCTGCCAGGCTGCTTCCGGAACCGCGTAATAAGAGACGGATACGGAAATCTCCGCCTTCTGGTCTTCCAGTTTGTCCACGGAGTCAACTTCATAGATCACACGGCGGCCGAACTGGCGCAGAATACTCTGAAAGACCGTATCTTCGTCGACGCTGCCCATGTTGTAAAAAGTCATGGGGGCCGCATCGGCTGTAAAACAGCTCTCCACGCCTTCTATATCTGTATCATCGACATAGGCGAAAAGCCAGTCGATCACCTCTTCCGGATGCTGCAGTCTCTCCTCAAGCTGCTTCTCAGCCGCGATGGCAGCTGCTCCCCTCACCCCGAAAAAGCAGGCTGCCGCTGCCAGAAGTGCTGCCAGGACTTTATTCCCCGCACTTATTTTATTCTTCTTATCCATAGGTCTTTCTTCCTCCCCCGGGCCATGCTCAGAGGGCATGCTCTATGATCTGCATCCAGATCCTGCCGCCCGTCTTTACCAGTTCTCTGGGAAATACATAGTCCGGCGTGTGCAGGCCGGGCTGGTCTTCCCCGGATCCGATCCCGAAAAATACAGCTCTGGTCCGGCTGCCGTAATGGCCGAAATCCTCGGACCAGCGCATGGGAGCCGGCAGATACCGGCAGGGAATGCCCGCCCGGGTCATGACCTGCTCCAGCTGTCTGCTAAGCTGCCTGTCGCAGACCGTGGCAGGAAAAATATCCCGTCTTTCCAGGCTCATCATCAGGCCGGCAGACCTTGCCCCGGCCTTTGCCCGGCTCACGATCAAGCTCTCCAGCTCCTGCAGTATCTGGTCCTTCTCGGCGCGGATAGTCAGGCAGAGCCGGCCCTGACCGGCAGAGATCCCGAAATTCTCTTCCCCGACATGCACGCTGATGAGGGTCGTCTGGGCAAAGCCCTTTTCCCCGACTTTGGCCGTGATCTCCGGCAGCTGCAGGATCAGCTGTGCGATCAGAGGGGCCGGGCTGATCCCCTCCTCCGGACAGGCAGCGTGACACTCCCGCCTCTGAAAATCCAGGATCAGGCCCTCGGAGGCGTCAGCAAATGTGTCCTTTGCAAGCAGGACTGTCCCTTCGGCATAGCCGGGAATATTGTGGCAGCCGTAGATCCTGTCCACATGCTGTTCATCAAAAAGAGACAGACACTGCCGCGCCCCCTGTCCGGTCTCCTCGGCCGGCTGGAAAAGGAATATCACATTCCTGCCGACCCTTCTGCCCCTGAGGAGTCTCGCCGCATCCAGCAGCATGGCCATATGCCCGTCGTGGCCGCAGCCATGCCAGGCACCGCACCTTCCATCTGGCAGGGCGTCCATATCCGCCCGCAGGGCAATGGTCTGGGCGGCCCCCTCTTCCCGGTGCAGGCCGTAAAGCCAGCTGTCCCGGCGGCAGAGGACAAGATCCGTTTCCTTCTCTATAAAATCCTGTATAATATCTTTTGTTGCAGACTCCCGGCCGGAAAGCTCCGGACTGCTGTGGAGCCTGTCCCATAGCTGTTCAGCTGTCATTTCTTAATTCCTCATAAAAACAACGGAAGATACTGGAGCTTATACTTCTTGTCTGACATTCAAGCGCTCCCTTAATCCGGAAAATACTTCCTCGTGTGTCAGCCGTTTTTCCGTCGTCCGGGCATAATAATCAGCTTCTTCCAGAGCTTCCTCTGTACGATCGTTATGATATCTCAGTGACGTATTTTTGTAAACCAATTTCTTCAAGCTCAGCCCAGAACCTTCTCCAGGGCGTCCTCGTCAAGGATCCTGATCAGGGGCGGCTTATAGGATATGATTTCCGCGGTCTCCAGCTTTTTCAGCTCCCGGTGCAGGGAGGGCCGCGATACATTCAGGACCTCTGCCCAGTTGGAGACGGATTTGGGAATGGAAATGTCGCGGCGGCCGGTCTTTTTTTCCTGCAGAAGAAGGTAATAGGCCGCCTTCTGGGCTATACCGTTGTAGGAGAGCAGCTCCAGTTTTTCCTGCAGCATATAGGTCGCCGTGGCGATCTGCGACAGGAAATTTCTGAGAATGCGGGCATCCTTCTGCATCAGGCTGAGGATATCATCCGACTTGAACATCATGACCGCCGCCGGCTCTGCTGCCGCCACTTCGCAGGGATAAAAAGGGAACTGCGAAAAGGCGGCTGCCTGCCCGATCAGGTCTCCCGCCTTCCGCATAGATACGTTGACCTGACTGCCGTTGGGAAAGGGCTTTACTGCTTCCACGCAGCCGCTGAGAACAAGGCCGACCCTGGACGCCGGCTCCATCATCTGGAAAACCGTCTCCCCTTTTTCATAAAACTGCATGAGATGGGGAACGGCTTCAAAATCCGTCCGCAGGTCTTTGGCGGGAATTCCTGCAAACAAAGAACAATTTTCAAACATAGAATAGTCCATACTTTTTTCCTTCTTCTGTTCATATTCCTCTGTATTCGTACTGCCTAAAATTATTATACACGAAAATAATTATATTTTTGTATCTGCGGATACAGATTTTCCGGCCGCAGCTGCCTATAATAAAATCAGAACAAAGGAAATGACATACAGAACCTGGCCGCAGAAAGGCCAGGCGGAAAGGAGAAAAACATGAAATACAGAGTAAATGATGCATGTATCGGATGTGGACTTTGCGAGGGAACCTGCCCGGCAGTCTTTCATATGAATGACGCGGGAACTGCAGAAGCTATAGAGGAGGAGGTACCGGAGAGCGAGCTTGCTGCCGCTAAGGAAGCACAGGAAGGATGTCCCGCCGGCGCTATTGAGGAGGCCTGAAGCCGGATCCGCTCATTGTTCACAAAAGAAACACATTTCCATGAAATTTTCGTCACATATGGAGAGTATCTTATACATCGTAAGGAACAGATACCTTACGAAAGAGCAAGCGAAAGCTTACAAATATAATTTCTTTTTCATATGTTAAAGCCTGCGCTCCGACAGAGCGCAGGCCCTCCTCCAAAAGAACGTCCGGGCAGGTCCCGGCATGATATATAGATCAGCAGCCGCGGATGGCTGCAGGTAAAGCAAAGAGCAGAAAACCAGTTTTAAGGTTCTCTGCTCTTTGCTTTTCATATTTTCCGAAATAAGCCGGGCTTATCGGGGCGCTTTCGGTTCCCGCCCGTCCCGGAAAACCTCCATCATCTCATTTGTCAGGGAAAGGGGCCGGGGCTGGCAGACCACATCTTTGCGGTCCATCCAGACCGCGCTTTTCAGCTCCTGATGGTCAATGTGCACCGTGCTGTCCCCGTCCACATCGCAGAAAAAGCCGGCCAGCAGGTCGTCGTCAAAGCCCCAGGGCTGCGACTTATAGTAGCGGATATTTTTGACGGCCAGGCCTGTCTCTTCCATGACCTCCCGGCGGACTGTATCTTCCAGGGTCTCGCCTATCTCGCAAAAGCCTGCCACCAGGGCATAGAAGGGCAGCTCGCGGTCGCCGTAACGGGTCTCCAGCAGCCTGTCGCCGTCCGTCACGCCGACGATGACCGCCGGTACGATGCAGGGATATATCCTCCGCCCGCAGCCGGGGCAGTCCAGAGCCCGCTCCTCATGGCAGATCCGGGTCCGGCTGCCGCAGCTGCCGCAGAAAACATTGTCCCGGTACCAGCCTCCCAGCTGGACGGCCGTCGCCAGGGCAAATGCCTGCTCCAGACTGATCTGCGGACTATTGCAGAGCCTGCGCGCCGGCAGATAGCGGTATCCCTCCGGGAGGTGCTGCTCCTCCATTTGCGGGGAAAAGAGCAGAAAATAATTTGTCTGGTCTATGCTGAACAGGGGGATCCGCAAGCAGTCCGGGCCGGCCAGGGCGGCGGCTTCTTCCTGGCCGGGAATGGAAATATTTCCTCCCTCTTCCCGGACCAGCACGCTGCGCCCTTTCACAAGCAGGAAGACCGCCTGCTCATCCGGCTGCAGATCCGGCCGCCAGCTGCGGTCAAATACGTGCGGGGCTATATCCTGGATCACTTGCAGATCCTCGAAAAGAGCATGTCTTCTTTCAGCGTGCCGCTGCCGCAGCCCAGTTCATCCACGATCCGGTAGGCGAAGGCGTACATGGTTGCCGGCCCCCGGCTGGTGATGATATTTCCATCCACAACGACCGGGCCTTCCTCAACATACTGTGCGCCGGTCAGCTGGGCGATCAGGCCCTTATCCGGATAGCAGGCCGCCTTCTTTCCCTGCAGGATCCCCGCCTTGCCGAAGGCGATGGGCGCCGCGCAGATGGCCGCCGCCTTCTTAGCCGGATCCGCCGCGAAAGCCTGCAGTATGCGGATAACGCGCGGGTCATCCCGCAGGGTCGTGGCCCCGGGCAGGCCGCCGGGCAGGATCACCATGTCATATTCCGTCAGATCCCGGTCTCCCAGCAGGGCATCGGCGCTGACCTTTACGCCGTGGGCTCCGGTCACCGTCTGGTCAGCCAGGGCTGTCATATCACAGACCATGCCGGCCCGGCGGAGAATATCTACTGTTCCCAGAGCCTCTATCTCTTCAAAACCATCTGCCAGTAATATCGCTGTCTTTTTCATTTATTCATTCTCCTTTCAGCAGAGTCCCCTTTCAGGCACAGGGCCTGAAAAGGCATAAATCCATGTACGGCTGCTCCGTCGCCTGCGCCGGATTCTGTCTGTTTACAGGCAGTCCAGCGCCTGAGTCAGGGAGGAAATAACTTTCCGGCCGCTGCCGGCATATTTCCCCTTGCGGTCTAGCAAAAGCGCCTGCATGCCCGCCGCCAGGGCCCCGTCCTGGTCGCCGGCGGAATCACCGATCATCAGGGTCTGACCAGGCTCGCTGCCGGCAATCTCCAGACCTTTGAGGAAAAGTTCCTTGTGGGGCTTGCAGGCCCTGGCCATATCAGCGCTGATAATGCCGGCCGCCTTCAGCCCCTTCTTTTCCAGATTCTCCTGTACATATTTCACAGAATTATTTGTCAGCACATAGACCGGCAGCGGACACCGGTCCAGAAAGATCTTCGCGTCCTCATAGACCGGCCCATTGCGCCAGAGCCCGATATTGAGCTGCTGCAGCTGCCCCAGGTCTTCTTTGAGGCCAATCTCCTCCTGGGCCCGCTCCAGCAGCATCATGCACAGGGTCTCTTCATCTGCATATGTATCCAGGAAATGTTCTGCTTCCATGGTTCGCAGATTCCCGAACCACCAGGCAAGGATCTGCTGCGGGTCGTGAATGCTGCTGCCCTTCAGGATCCGGCGGACCATCTCTTCCATCTCCGGTCCGGCCATGCGCACGATCGTTCCGGTATAATCAAGAAATACGGTCTTTATCATCAGTCTTCCTATTTCCTCCTCCCGCCACAGGCAAAACTTTTTCCCTATTATAGCATTATAGAAGGAGGCGATACCATAGGTCCGGACCGAACAATATTTTTAGAGGAGGAAAATTTTTTCACACAACGTTCACAGAAGCTTGATTGTTTCTTCACATTTCTGTTGTATCTTATACATCGTAAGGAACAGGAACCTTACAGACGAAGCAGCAAGTACTAAAACAAGCTACAATTTCTTTTTCATATGTTAATTCCTGCGCCCGGCAGGGCGCAGGTCCTCCCCAAAAAATACCGGAAAGCCGGATCAGAACAGAACGTAAAAGAGCCGAAAGCACAACATATATGCTTTCGGCTCTTTGCCTTTACCTTAACGCAAAAATAGCCTTCTTTTCAGATTTCCTGCCGCCCGCAGTGCCTGCAGCAAAGGGGCCCGTACCGGAAAGAGAAACATCCAGACCGAAAAGATCATCCTCCAGCCCACGGACCTGCAGCGGATCCTTCGCCCCTTGCGGATAACCTGATCGCAGACAGCCGTGATACAGGAAGGCGGGAAAATGCCGTCGCGGAAGCAGTTGCCGTCTCCGGTCGTCTCTATCCTCCCATCCGGCAGGACGCGGGTCACCCGGTGGAGAATATATTTGTCAGCCGGCGGGATCCGCAGCAGCACGATATCTCCCCAGACGATCCTGCGGCCCCTGGCGGAAGTCAGGATCACCGTGTCTCTTCCATGACAAAGGAGGGGCCACATGCTCATGCCGCTTACGGTAAACGCGGCATCGCGCCCCTCCTCAACAGCCGATAATATCACAGAAAACAGGTCCGCCGCGTGGATCTGCCCGTCTTTGCCACTTAATATAACTTCACGATAGAAAAAAATGTTGAAAAATACAGCCTTCGGGTTGTATTTTTTTAGTTTTGTGATATAATTATATA
>ONFL01000029.1 GCA_900317095.1 uncultured Eubacteriales bacterium
ATACTTTGTTGGAGCGGGAAGCGGAGCCCCGGGTCTGATCACCCTGAGAGGGAAAAATCTGCTGGAGAGGGCGGATATCGTCATTTACGCAGGATCACTGGTAAATCCGCAGCTGCTGAAATTCTGCCGCAGGGACTGCCAGATATACAACAGTGCAAAAATGGTTCTTGAGGAAGTGATTGCCGTGATGGAGCAGGCTCAGGCGGATGGGAAGATCCTGGTGCGGCTGCATACCGGTGAACCCAGCCTGTATGGGGCGGTACGGGAGCAGATGGACCGGCTCGATGAGCTGGGGATCTCCTATGAGAGCTGCCCCGGCGTCACGGCGGCTTTTGGGGCGGCCGCGGCCCTGAACCTGGAGTATACACTGCCCGGCCTGTCTCAGACCCTGATCATCACCCGGATGGAGGGCAGAACGTCCGTCCCGGAAAAAGAGAGCATACAGAGCCTGGCAGCCCACCGGGCCTCCATGGCTGTCTACCTGAGCGCGGGGATGACAGGAGAATTATCCCGCAGGCTGATAGAAGGCGGTTATGACAGGCAGACCAAGGCTGCCATCGTTTATAAGGCAACCTGGCCGGACCAGAAGGTAGTTAACTGCACAGTGGAAGACCTGGAGGAGGCCGCGCGCAGAGCGGGTATCAGCAAAACGGCGGTCGTTCTGGTCGGAGATGTCCTGGCTCATCAGGGCTATACCCGCTCCCGGCTTTATGCCCCGGATTTTGCCACCCTTTTCCGGGATAAAAAAAGGGAAATGGACCCGCAAAGGGCCAGGACAGATCTGCAGCCGGAGGAGCTGATTCCCCGGCGGCTGGCTGTTCTGACCCTGACCTTTACAGGAATTAAACAGGCTTTACATGTAAAAGACCTGGCGGGAGACATTTTTACGGAGTTTGTGATCTGGTCCTCCTATGGAAAACGGCATGCGGCAGCGGGGCCGCTGCCGGAGGGTGTAGAGCCTGTGGAAAGTGCCGCAGCCTTCGCCCGGGACCAGATGCGGCCGGGAACAGCTCTGCTTTTTATAGGAGCGGCCGGCATTGCGGTGCGCAGCCTTGCCCCGGTCCTGAAGGATAAGCTTACTGACAGTCCGGTCCTGGTCATGGACGAGACAGGCAGGCATGTCATTTCTCTGCTGTCCGGCCACCTGGGCGGAGCCAATGCCCTGACCCGCCTGCTTGCCGCCCGCTGCGGCGCGGATCCGGTAATCACAACAGCCAGTGACCTTGAGGGCCGCTTTGCCGCGGATCTGTTTGCCCTGGATAATCATCTGGCAGTCAGGGACCGGCGGGGGCTGGCTGCTGTCGCCGGCAGGGCCCTGGACGGGGAAAAGATCCGCATCTGCGTGCAGGATAACCGGATCCGCAGGCTGCAAGGGGAGGGTGATCTCTATCGGGGCCTGGCGGTTGTGCCCTGGCCTCCGGCCGGCCCTGTTGACATTCTCGTACAAGAAGAGGACAATAGGACGGGTAACAGCTGCCCGGCTGCCCTGCGGCTCTTTCCCAGAAAGATCATTGCCGGCATGGGCTGCCGGCGGGGAGCAGGGCAGGAGAAGCTGACGGCCTTTCTGCAGGAAACGCTGCAGGAAGCCGGCTTTACAGCCGGGGATCTTTGCGCGCTCTCGTCCATAGATATAAAGAAGGATGAACCGGGACTGCGCGGTACAGCCGGGGCTTTGCGGGTTCCTTTTCTGACATTTTCCGCGGCAGAGCTGGAGGCGGTTTCAGGCGAATTCAGCGAGTCGCAATTTGTGAGAGAGAGGACGGGAACCGGCAATGTATGTGAAAGGGCAGCTATGGCGGCCTGCAGGGACGGCGGAAGGATCCTCCTGCATAAGAAAGCCCGGGACGGTATGACGGCTGCCCTGGCGGAAAGGGACTGGTATGTGCGGATCTGAGAAGAAGATTTATATTGTGGGCATGGGGCCCGGCCGGGAGGATATGATGACCGGCCAGGCACTGGCGGTTCTGGACAGAGCAGATCTGATCGTAGGCTATACGGCCTATATCCGGCTGCTGGGGGACCGCTTTGCTGGAAAAGAGACATTTTCAACACCCATGCGGCAGGAGCAGGACCGCTGCCGCTACTGCTTTGCGCAGGCCCGTGAGGGCAGACGTGTGGCGCTGATCTGCAGCGGGGACGCCGGCGTCTACGGCCTGGCCAGTCTGATGCTGGAGATCGGGGAGGATTACCCGGACGTGGAACTGGAGATAGTCCCCGGCATCACAGCGGCCGTCAGCGGAGCGGCCCTGCTGGGCGCGCCTATCAATCATGATTTCTGCGTGATCAGTCTCAGTGACCAGCTGACGGACGCGGCAGTGATAGAGCGGCGGCTGCGGGCGGCCGCGGAGGGGGATTTTGTGATCGTGCTCTATAATCCTCAGAGCCGGACCCGCAGAGGATATCTAAAGAAAGCCTGCCAGATCATAGAGCAGACTGCCGGGCCGGACCGGGCCTGCGGCTGGACCCGCTGCATAGGCAGGGAGGGAACGCAGACCGGGACCTGCACCCTCCGGGAACTGCAGGATGTGCCGGCGGATATGTTTACAACAGTCTTTATTGGAAACGCGTCGACCTTTATTGCCGGCGGCCGGCTGGTTACAAGGAGAGGTTACCATGTCTGAAGTGCTGATTTTCGCTGGAACAAGCGAAGGGAGAGTGCTCACGCAGATTTTGGCGGGCAGCGAAATCCCCTGCTGCGTCTGTGTGGCGACGGAGTATGGATCCAGGGTCCTTAAGGAGCAGGAAGAGCTTTCCGGGATACGGATCCTGACAGGCCGCCTGGACCGGGAGCAGATGCAGACACTGATGGCTGCCGGCTTTTCGGCAGTCGTGGACGCTACCCATCCCTTTGCTGTAGAGGTATCTGATAATATAAAAGCGGCTGCCCAGGCCGCGGGCATCCCCCTGCTGCGGCTGCTGCGGCCGCAGGCCGGGGGTAAAAGAGACGGTATTGTTTTTGCCGACGCGGCAGAGGCAGCGCGGGCGCTGGGAAAGACCCGGGGAAATATTCTGCTGACGACCGGCAGCAAGGATCTGCAGGTCTACGCAGCTGATCCGCAGCTGCGCCCCCGACTTTTTGTGCGGGTGCTGCCTCGTGAGGACAGCCTGCGCAGCTGCCTGGAGGCAGGCCTGAGCGGCCGGCAGATCATCGCCATGCAGGGGCCTTTTTCGGAGGAAATGGATCTGGCTGTGATCCGGCAGTTTGACATTGCCCATGTGGTCAGCAAGCAGAGCGGCCGGGCCGGAGGTTTTTTCCAGAAAATGAATGCTGCCGCCAGGGCCGGGGCTGCCTTTTACATCATAGGGCGTCCTGCCCAGGAGGGGCTGTCTCTGGATCAGGTACTGGAGGGGCTTGGTCTCATACTGGGACAGCAGATAAAGGACAGCAGGCAGCTGCAGATCACCCTTGCCGGGGCCGGTATGGGGCCGCCGGAGAATATGACTCTGGAAGCCGCGAAGGCACTGCAGGAGGCGGATCTGCTTCTTGGCGCGCCGCGTCTTCTGGAGGGCAGAGACGGCCGTGTGGGTAAAAAGGCTCTCTATCTGCCCCAGGATGTTATTCCATTTTTACAGCAGGCCCGCAGGGAGAATCCTTTTATCCGCAGGGTGCTGATCCTTTTCTCCGGGGACGCTTCTTTCTACAGCGGCTGCGGTAAGATGTATACCGCCCTGCAGGCTGCTGCAGAGGACGGCAGTCTTCCCTGCCGGGTGCGGGTCCTGCCCGGCATATCCAGCCTTGCCTGTCTGGCCGCCAGGCTGGGCATATCTTATGATGACGCGGCAGTCATGTCCATACACGGCCGGAAGGACGATCCCCTGTGGAAAGCACAGCTGGCAGATCTGGCGCGCAGTCATGAGAAAACATTTCTGCTGGCCGGGTCAGACAGGGATATAAAGGAAGTCCGGGATCTGCTCGTAAAGAGCGGCCTGGGAGACTGCCGGATGACGGCGGGCTGCCGTCTGGGTTCGCCGGATGAGAAGATCCTCGATATTTCCGGCGAAGAGGCGGAGTATTTCTCTGAGGCCGGTCCCATCCTGCTGCTGATCACAAATGAGCGGCCCCGGGCGCGGCTGCTGGCGGCGGATTTTCCGGACAGCGCTTTTATCCGGGGTCCTGTTCCCATGACAAAGCGGGAAGTCAGGCAGCTGATCCTGGCCAGACTCCGCCTGCGTGACCATATGTGCCTGTGGGATATAGGCAGCGGGACAGGATCCATCGCCGTACAGGCTGCCGCCCTGTCGCCCTCTCTGCGGGTTATTGCCCTGGAGAGAAAGGAGGCGGCTCTGGACCTGATCCGGCAGAACCGGGAAAAATTCCAGGTCTGGAATCTGCAGATTGCTGCGGCTGATCTGCCGGATCTGCCGGCAGGGCTTCCTGTGCCGGATGCCGCCTTTATCGGAGGCAGCGGAGGAAAGCTGGAGGCGGTCCTGCGCCTTCTTTACAGCCTGAATCCGCATATGCGGGTTGTGGTATCAGCCGTGACGGTACAGACCCTGACAGCACTGACCGGCCTGCGGGCAAAATTCCCGCTGAAAGAATTTGAGATGGTTTCGCTGCAGATCGCGCGCGGGCGGCGCCTGGGGGCCTATGACGCCCTGCAGGCGGAAAATCCTGTCTGGCTGTGCAGCTTTAACTTTTCCAGTGAGGAGGAGAAATAAATGCATATTCCGAGATTTATGATCGCCGCCGTCAAGAGCGGCAGCGGCAAGACCGTGCTGACCATGGCCATGCTGGAAGCCCTGCGCCAAAGGGGGGTATCCCTGCGCTGCTGCAAGTGCGGACCGGATTACATAGATCCTATGTTCCACCGGGAGATCCTGGGCCTTTCCTCCCGGAATCTCGATACATTCTTCACCAGTCCCCAGCTTACCCGGGAGATATTCCTGAGCGGGCGCCAGGACGGAGACCTTGTGGTGATGGAGGGCGTCATGGGACTTTATGACGGCCTGGGAGGCACAAGGCCGGAAGGGTCCTCTTACGATCTGGCGAAGATCACCGGCACACCGGTCATTCTGGTCCTCAACGCCCGGGGTATGAGCAGGTCTGCCCTGGCTGTCCTGCGGGGCTTTGTGGATTATGACAGTGATCACCTGATCCGGGGCTTTATTCTCAATGAGATTACAAGAACCAGCTATGACCGGCTGAAACCCCTGATAGAGGAGGAGCTGAATATCCCGGTCCTTGGCTATATGCCGCACAGAGAGGAGCTGGCCATGGGCAGGAGGCACCTGGGCCTTCTCCGTCCCAGCGAGATCCGCGATCTAAAGGAAAATGCCGCCCTTGCCGCCCAGTCACTGGAATCTTCGGTGGATGTAGACCGGATCCTGAAGATTGCCGAGAGCGCGCCGCCCTTTGAGGAAAGTCCTTCAGTACTTTTTCCCGCCGGGCTGCCCCGGCCGGACAAGGCAGTTTTCGGCTCCGGACCGGCTGCGGATGAGCCGGTCATCGCCGTGGCGAGAGATCCTGCTTTCTGCTTTTATTATGAGGAGAATCTTATGCTGCTCCGCTATTATGGGGCGCGGATCGTAGAGTTTTCCCCTCTTTATGACAAGAAGCTGCCGGATAACATTTCCGGTCTGATCCTGGGCGGCGGTTACCCGGAACTGAGTTCCTTCCAGCTGAACGCGAATGAGAGCATGCGGTCCGCCGTCCGTGAAGCGGTACTCGGCGGCATGCCAACCCTGGCAGAATGCGGGGGATTCCTCTACCTGCAGGAATCCATTGACGGAAAGCAGATGACATCTGTCCTGCCGGGGCAGTCCCGCGGCACAGGCCGGCTGGTCCGTTTCGGTTATGTAAATATTACGGCCAAGGAAGGGGAGGATACTTTCCTTCGCGCAGGGGAGACGATCCGCGGACATGAATTCCATTATTATGATTCCACGGATAATGGAAATGCCTGCACCGCGGTTAAACCCGTGACGGGGGCGAGCTGGGACTGCATGGTAAATACACCGACCATGCTGGCAGGATTTGCCCATCTTTATTACCCCTCTTTCCCGGAGCTGGCCCGCCGGTTTGTGGAAAAAGCAGGTCAGTACAGAGCGAAGTGCATTGCAGCAAAGGAGGAATTCGTATGAAGGAGCCGCAGATTCCCGCTTCCTGTATTCAGGAGATTTATAATTCTCCTTATATCCACCTCTATGACCTTCAGTATGAGAGAGGCCGCCACTATCTGAATGCCAGCCGCCGGAAAAAGCAGGACCTGGCAGCCTCCAAAAGTCTGCAGGAGTTTAAGAACATGACTCCCGACGCGGTCAGCATATTTACGATCGTGCTGCGGGAGGGGCAGGAGCCTGCCATGCTGCTGACCCGGGAATTCCGCTATCCGGCAGGTCAGTATCTGCTGAGCGTACCTGCCGGACTCATAGACCCGGCAGACGGGCAGGCGGAAGGGGAGAGTGCCCCGCTGGCGGCAGCCCGCCGCGAGATCCGGGAAGAAGCCGGGGTGATCCTTGGAGAAAAGGACAGCGTGAACCTGATAAATCCTCTCGTTTTCAGTTCTCCCGGCATGACAGATGAGAGCAATGCCCTGGTCTGCATCCTTTACCATCCGCAGGAGGGGGCGCAGTTTTCCTCGGAAGGGACCGTAGGAGCAGAGCGCATAGATGACTATTTTCTGGTAAACGAAGAACAGGCGCGGCAGATCATCACCGCTGGAACGGACAGCGAGGGTATTTACTACCCGGTCTACACCTGGATGGCACTGATGTACTTCCTTTCCGGAATGTGGAAGGATTTTCTCCGGAAGTGATCCCAGGCGGGGCCTGTAGGATATAGTAGTCTTGTAATATGCTGCCGGCAGTGCTATGATAGGAAAAAAGAACGAAACAGCAGGTGCCGGGCCTTGCCCGGTGAAAAGGGAAACAGGTGCAAGTCCTGTACGAACTCGTCACTGTGAATGGACTGCGAAGCTTATATGCCACTGCCCGCAGGGGTGGGAAGGGAGCCTTTCGCCATAGCCATGAGTCAGGAGACCTGCCTGTCTGATACATGCAGCGTATGCTGCGGGCCACGAGTAACTGGCGGTATGAATTTCCAGGCTTTGCTTATAAAAGCAGGGCTTATTTGCGATCAGAGAAGTCATGCCGGAGGACATGACTTTTTTCTGTTTTTGCAGATAGTTCTGCCGGGCAGATGCTGCCTTTCCCTGCTGTTTCATCTACAGGCCGTCCGGCCGGAAAGGGAGGAAGAACATGAAAAAAAGACTTACAGCTATCTTTGCAGCTGCAATGCTGGCCTCGTTACTGGTGACCGGCTGCGGCGGTTCCGGAGCGTCTACTGCACAGACCGCTTCTGAGACTGCTTCTCAGAGCGCTGAGGCAGATGCTGATCAGGCTGCTGCCGACGAAGTGGCGAAGCTGATAGACGCTATCTATGTGCAGGAGAGGACAGATATGACAGATGAACAGTGTAAGCAGGCGAAAGAGGCCTGGGATAAGCTGACAGATGCCCAGAAGGAGCTGGTATCCGGCCAATATGCCGACCCGGATTATTTCGGACGCAATACAGGAGATGCTTCAAAAGATGATCCCTTAAACGGTGATGACATCGGGGACAGGGAGCTGCTTGTCGTCAGCTTCGGCACATCCTTTAATGACAGCCGTGTCCAGGATATAGGAGGCATAGAGAAGGCACTGCAGGAGGCATACCCCGACTGGTCCGTGCGCAGAGCCTTTACCGCTCAGATTATCATTAACCACATCCAGGCCAGAGATGAGGAAAAGATAGACAATATGGACCAGGCTCTGGAACGCGCGGTCAGCAGCGGTGTGAAGGAGCTGGTCATCCAGCCCACCCATCTCATGCACGGCGCGGAATATGACGAGCTGTCCGAGGCCGTCAGCAAATACGAGGATAAGTTCGAGTCTGTAAAGATCGCGGAACCCCTGCTGGGACCGGTGGGAGCGGATGCTTCCCAGATCAACGCGGATAAGGAAGCAGTTCTCAAGGCCATTACCGCTCAGGCTGTAAAGGAAGGCGGCTATGACAGCCTGCAGGCAGCGGATCAGGATAAGACAGCTTTTGTATTTATGGGACATGGAACTTCCCATACCGCGAATGTTACATATGACCAGATGCAGACCCAGGCTGAGCAGCTTGGCTATAAGAATGTCTTTATCGGCACGGTCGAGGGCAAGCCGGAAGATACTGCCTGCCAGGCAGTGATAGATAAGGCATCTCAGGCAGGTTACAAGAATATCGTTCTCCGTCCGCTCATGGTGGTAGCCGGTGATCATGCCAACAATGACATGGCCGGGGATGATGCTGATTCCTGGAAGAGCCAGTTCACAGCCTCCGGAAAGTTTGATAAGGTTGACTGCCAGATCAGCGGCATGGGCCGGATCGCTGACATAGAGCAGATCTATGTGGATCACACAAAGGCAGCCATGGAAGACGCGGGCCAGACTGAAAGTACTGCGGCTGCTGCCGACACCCAGCTCGCTGACGGGACCTACAGCGCGGATTTCATTACAGACAGCAAGATGTTCCATGTAAATGAGGCTAATAACGGCAAGGGAGTGCTTACGGTAAAGGACGGTCAGATGACGATTCACGTCAGCCTTACATCCCAGAACATTGTAAATCTCTTCCCCGGAACGGCAGCCGATGCCCAGAAGGAGGGGGCGCAGTTGCTGCAGCCCACCGTTGATACCGTGAAATATGAGGACGGCACCAGTGAGGAAGTGAACGGCTTTGATATACCGGTACCGGCTCTGGATCAGGAATTTGACTGCGCCCTGGTCGGCACCAAGGGTAAATGGTACGACCATAAGGTTAAAGTCACAAACGCCCAGCCGGAAGAACAGTAAGTATTCCGGCGGCATGCAGATATTAAAAATCCCGGCAGGACTTGCCGGGATTTTTTTGCTGTGTGCAGCTCTGCAGGCAGGCGGAGTCAGTTTTCCCCCTCCGTCTGTTTATTGTCTTCCTCTGTTTTTGTCATGATCGCCCGCAGCAGCTCCGCGTCGGACATCTCTTCTTCCTTCTGCACCTGCTCGGCCCGCTTAGCCTGGATGATCTGCCGATTCAGATCCTTGCGCCGGTCTTCGAAAAGCAGGTCCTGATTGTGGCGGAAATAGGCGTCGCAGCCGAAGTTCTGGATAAACCAGGATGTATGTTCGCCGGCTGTGAGTTCTGTTACAAAGAGCACCATTTCCTGGGAATCTCCGAAGGCCTTTTCCAGGTAGGCGAAGGCATTATCCAGATGGGTATGGGCCAGGTCAGCCGCCTGGTCCCGGGCAGCGATGTGCTGCGTGAAATATGCCTTCAGGCGGTCAAACTGTTTTTTTTCCGGGACTCCCTCCGTCTGCAGCCGGGACTGATAATCTTCCAGGGCATGGATGACGCGCAGACCCGCGTTTCTTGTGGGAATGTCAAGGTTGCCGGCCTGCATGCCGGACCGCAGCTGCCGGCGTGTCTGTTCAGCAAGTTCGCGGAGGACCCCGGTGCAGGCGGCACCATCTGCAGCCTGGTCTCTGACCTTCAGCAGATGTTCGTGCAGGGCCACGCAAAGCTGGTCCAGATGCCTGGCTCTGCGGCAGTCCTCGCGCAGGCGGGACAGGATCAGGCTCATGACTGCGATCCGCTCATCAAAAGGCGCATCCTGCAGCTGGATGAGATTGATCTTCTGCCAGCTGCCCTTGAGGATCTCATCCACATGGTAGATCTGCTGATATTTATAGTAGAGCTCCAGATAATTCGCAAAATCCCGGGCTATGGAAGGCATCTGGATATATTCTTCTATGACCTCCCTGCTGACCTTTATGCCGATCTGCTCGTAGGTGGTCAGCAGCTCGGAGAGATCCTCCCAGCCGCGGGCGGTGGCGAACTGCAGGCCGTCGGCTGTGGTCTCTATCTGGAAGAAGCTGTCCTTGTTGATATCCAGGTAGGAGACGACGGCGCCGTGCAGGCCCTTTTTGTCTGCATACTGCTTCCAGACTGTGAAATCCGGCTCCACATTTATACGGCGGACTCTGTCCAGGGTGACCACATCGAAATCACGGACGGATTTATTGTATTCCGGCGGATTGCCCGCTGCCACGATGATCCAGCCCTCGGGCAGCTTCTGGTTGCCGAATGTCTTGCACTGCAGGAACTGCAGCATCATCGGCGCCAGGGTTTCGGAAACGCAGTTTATCTCATCTATGAAAAGGATCCCTTCGCGGATGCCGGTCTTTTCCATCAGGTTGTGGACAGAAGCCAGGATCTCACTCATGGTATATTCTGTCACGGTCACATCTTCCCCGTCATAGGTCCGGTGCTCTATAAAGGGCAGGCCGATGGCGCTCTGCCGGGTGTGATGGGTTATGGTGTAGGAAATGAGCCCTATGCCGGTCTGGGCAGCGATCTGCTCCATGATCTGGGTCTTGCCGATTCCCGGAGGGCCCATGAGCAGAACCGGTCTCTGCCGCAGGGAGGGAATCCGGTAATTGCCCAGTTCATCCCGGGATAGATAAGCCTTGATGGTATTGGTGATTTCTTCTTTTGCCTGTTGTATATTCATGGAACAGCCTCCGGATCTGTTATTGTTAAAAAGTTTCTCTATGGCAGAAGCCCGTATCGCGGTGATACCGGCTTATCTTTCTATGGAAATACCCTGTTTTGCCAGGACAAGCTCATCCTCTGTCAGGTCCACCCGGATGGCCCAGGCGGGAACCCGCACCATGCGGCCGGGATCCTCCATCATGATAAAGGCGGTCTCGTAGGGCGGCCTCTTTTTGGGGAATATTCCCATGCCGTCTGTAAAATAGATGAGGCCCCGCAGGCGGGTGAAGGCATTTGCCTTAAGCAGTTCGTCCACATGTTCAAAGACAGGGCGGAAGTCGGTGGCGCTTTCCCCGATCAGCTCAAAATGATCCATATATTTCTGCAGCTGGTCCATGCTGCGGATGGTGACGTCTGACCGCACCTGATCGTCGCACTGGATGATGTGGATGTTCATGCGGTGGGTGAAGGTCTGTGTGCTCTGCAGGATAGAATAGGTGACGGAGAGGAATTCGCGCACCAGCTGGCCGGATGTGGACATGGAAGTATCTATGGCGATGACAAAATCATCTATGCGCTTGGCCTCCTTTGTCTCGGGCAGTTCTATCAGGGGCATGTTCCCGTAGAGGGAGAGACCATATGTGTAATAAATATAATCGAAAGCATCACCGTCCACAGCCATGACCTCCCGCGGCGCGGCGAAGCGCTGCAGGAATTTCCGGAAATCTGTGCCTGCCCGGCTCTGGACCCGCAGCTGCTGGTAAATAGCCTCGCCGCCCTGCATGGAGCTGGAGTCGGATCTGGAAAGACCGCTCTGGGTCTTCTCGGCCAGGTTCTGCCATTTCTTGTCCTGCCGCTGGTTTTGTTCCTGTTGATCTGTCTGCGGCTTCCACAGACGGTGGTCATCCACGCGGAATTCCCTTCTCAGCATGGCCAGCTCTGTTTCATTAAATTCGCCCTGCTGCAGCTGCAGGTAGATGCCCTCTGCCGTGAGGACTTTCATATTCTGCAGGAGTCTTCCGTAGTAGGTCTGCCGCATGAGTATGGCCCGGGTGACCGCAAGGTACTTATAATCCAGCTGGTCGAGAATGCTTTCCACCGCGATATCACAGGCCAGATCCCAGTCGTCATCGTCCTTATCCTGCTTTTTGGAAAGGTGGCGGAGCATACAGTGGAGGATCACATGCAGATAGGCGCGGTCCGGCCAGTTGGGGGAGCGCAGGTATCGGTTTGCAAGATAATTGCCCTTGTAGAAGAGAGTCTCGCCGTTGACAGCCAGACTGTCTGTCTGCCCGGCCTGAAAGCGCAGGGCGGCCAGAGGAAGATCCATGTAGGGCATAGCCGCAAAAAGCTCATTGCGGGCATTGCTGAGTATCTCATATCCCAGCCGGTCCATAGAAACGTCATTGCCGTCCATAGCCTTTCCTCCTTTTCCTGAATGATAAAATGAAGGCATTTCTATACCAGAGACTTATGCAGGCCTCTTTCCGCCGCCTCACAGGTCAAAACTCCTTTTCGCCGCCGGCGGAAACTTCCGGTGCAGTTCCTCCAGGATCAAAGCCATCATCTGTGTCTGCTCCAGCTGCCGGGCCTGGTCCGCTGCTGCCTGCAGTGTATCCTGGTCCGGATCAAATGTCTCCAGGATCAGCTTCAGCCCGTCTGTGTCCTTCTCCTTCATGCGCCATCGGATCAGGTCCAGAAGATGGTCAGCCAGGTAGTTCCGGTAGGCTCTGCGCGGCCGGAACGTAAGCCCGACCGGATAGCGGAGCCGGTACCAGGCAATCTTGAGGGCATAGTCCGTTCCCTGATATTCATGGGAATATCTGCGCCAGAGCTCATCGTAGGCCGGATAGGTGAAGCAGTGTTCGAAATAACTGTGATGGTAGCTGTAGCCGGTCCCTTCTATATAGTAGAATATTTCCAGGGCCGGGTTGTTATCCACATAATATTCATAATAGCCGGGGAAAAAGAGCATGGCAGTCTGCTCCTGTCCGCTGATCCGCACGGTCAGTTCCTGCTGGACTTCCTCCAGGATATTGAAGAGGGCGCTGCCGTTATTGGCTCCCTCGGTAATATCTATCTGGTGCAGTTCCGTGCAGTTGAGGAAAATGCTGGCGCCGAAATAGTCTATACTGTCATGAAGGGATATTTTTTTAAGCCCGAAGCAGTTGTGGAAGGCAAAGCTGTTCAGTTCGCGTATGGAAGCCGGCAGGGAAATGGATTCTATCTTCCGGTTGTTGACCTCTTCCTCTGTGGGAATGCCGATTATCTGGATCTCTTCTCCGGCAGGGGCCTCGAAATTGGGTTCAAAGGCATGCTGACCAATGCTGGTGACCGGCAACCCTAAAAGCTCATCCGGGATCTCAATATTTCTGTCGCAGGACAGGACCCGCAGGATCGTAATGCCGCCCTTTTCCTGCTTTACCGTCAGCCGGAGATTGCTGACGCCATTGATCTTCAACATGCAGAACACTTCCCCTCACACATTTTCTTCTATTATAAAGCGGCATCCGCAGAAGGGTCAAGAAAAAGCAAAAGCGCCTTTCGGAAACTTAAGTTGCTATCCTCATCTCGTAATTTTTGGGATATAATAAAGAAAATCGTCCCGGCACAGGCCGGGGCAGGGTCTGGTAAACAACGGCTTCGGCCGCGTGAAAGAGGAGGGTATATATGAAACTGGTGACTTTCAGACAGGACGATCAGCTGTGCACCGGTGTGCTCAGTCAGGATGAGAAGTGGATCTACGCCTTAAGCGGCGCGGATCTGGAAGATGAGGGGATGCTTTCCCTGATAAAAAACGGCAGCCAGGCGGATCTGGATGCCGTCCGTGCCCTGGCGGCGCGGACGCCGGAGGAGGTAGAGGAGAAATATGACCTGCTCAGAACAAATCTGGCTGCTCCGATCCCTTTCCCGGAGCAGGATGTGATCTGTCTGGGCGTCAATTATATGGATCACGCCGCAGAGACCGCCAGATATGGCAATGAGGACTTCGATGGAAAGCGGCAGTATTCTGTTTATTTTTCAAAGCGGGTCAACGAAGCCGTTGATCCTTATGGAGACATACTCTCTCATAAGGATATAGATGACAGGCTGGATTATGAGTGCGAGCTGGCGGTCATCGTAGGCAGGGATGCGAAAAAGGTGAAGAAGGAGGACGTGAAGGATTATATTTTCGGCTATACCGTCCTCAATGATGTCAGTGCCCGCAATATCCAGATGAATCATGAACAGTGGTATTTCGGCAAGAGTCTGGATGGATTTACACCCATGGGCCCCTGCATCCTGACAAGGGATTCCATTCCCTATCCGCCCAGGCTGGAACTTAAGTCCTTTGTGAACGGGGAGCTCCGGCAGCACAGCAATACAGACCGGTTGATATTTGATATAGATTATGTGGTCAGCGAGCTTTCAGCCGGCATGACACTGCGGGCGGGGACCATTATATCCATGGGGACTCCTTCCGGCGTTGGATTCGGTTTTCAGCCGCCGAAATTTATGAAGGCCGGCGATATTGTAGAATGCCGGGTGGAAGCCATCGGCTCCCTGATCAATAAGGTCGTGGATGAAGACCAGGATGAACAGGCATGGAACTGAAGGTTATTGCCAGGATCCGCACGGATTTTGATGAGAAATTCGGCATTCCCCGCCAGAGCGGTCTGGCCCCCTCCCTGACCGGGAGGATCATTTTTGAGCCGGAATACCGCAGCAGGGACGCGCTGCGGGAGCTGGACGGCTTTGGCTGGCTGTGGCTGATCTGGGGATTTTCAAAGGTGCCGGAAAGAGAAGAATGGGAACCAATGGTGCGGCCGCCCCGTCTGGGCGGCAACCGCAGGGTCGGCGTTTTTGCCTCCCGGTCTCCCTTCCGCCCCAACCGCCTTGGCCTGTCCAGTGTGAAGCTGGAGAAAATTGTGGATAACACGCCGCAGGGGCCGGTTCTTATTGTAAGCGGCGTGGATATGCTGGATGGAACGCCGATCTATGACATAAAACCCTATCATCCCCAGGCGGACTGCCATCCGGACGCGGCGGGCGGGTTTATAGAAAGCTATAAGGATTATCGGCTGCAGGTGCAATTCCCGGAGGAGCTCCTGCGCCGGATCCCTGCCGAAAAAAGAGAGGCCCTCTGCCAGGTACTGGCAGAAGACCCCCGTCCGGGATATCAAAAAGACGCATCGCGTCTGTACGGACTGCACTTCGCCGGATATAACATACGCTTCCGGGTAGAAGAGGGCATACTTAAAGTAGTGGATGTAGAAGAGAATTTATAGTAAGGAGGGCCCCATGCGAAGCATGGGAGGATCCCTTACTATGTACACAGCAGAACCTGATGATAATCAGGTTCTGGAGCCCGCGCAAAGCGATGGGCAATACAGTGAGAGGGGTTCCTCCTTACTATATACTAGACAATCTGATCAGCGATGTCGTAGATGAGTTTTTCGGTTTTTTCCCAGCCGAGGCAGGGGTCGGTGATGGATTTGCCGAAGACGCCTTCGCCGATCTTCTGGGCGCCGTCTTCCAGATAGCTTTCTATCATCAGGCCCTTGACCAGTTCTTTAATC
Source organism: uncultured Eubacteriales bacterium (assembly GCA_900317095.1). GTDB lineage: Bacteria > Bacillota > Clostridia > Lachnospirales > Lachnospiraceae > UBA2912. The sequence continues at coordinate 15,049 of ONFL01000029.1, forward strand.
TCCGGGTTGTGCTTGCGGTTGTGCATGACTTCCAGAGAGATGCGGATCTGCTGCAGGTACTGCTTGCCGGAGTTGGAGTGGTTTGTGTCGACGATGCAGGCCATGTTGGCAAAGCCCTTTTCCTGGTAGGCATTATAGAGACGGATCAGGTCCTCATAGTGATAATTTGCCGTCGTGGTTCCGTGGCGGTTGACAGATCCGCGCAGGATCGCGTGAACGAAGGGATTGCCGGGCGTCTGAACTTCCCAGCCGCGGTATACGAACCGCTGCGGGCTCTGTGCCGCGTCTATGGAGTTGAGCATGACGGAGATATCACCGCTGGTAGGGTTCTTCATGCCGCAGGGGATGCCGATGCCGCTGGCGGTAAGCCGGTGCTGCTGGTTTTCAACGGAGCGCGCGCCGACCGCTACATAGCTGAGCAGATCGGACAGATAGCGATGATTCTCCGGATAGAGCATCTCATCGGCTCCGGAGAGACCGGTTTCAGCAAGCGCCTGGGTGTGCAGATGACGGATGGCGAGCAGGCCCTCATAGATATCGGGGGCTTTCTCCGGGTCAGGCTGATGAAGCATGCCCTTGTAGCCTTTGCCGGTCGTTCTGGGTTTATTGGTGTAGATCCTGGGTATGATGAGGATCTTATCCGCGACCTTATCCTGGACTCTGGCCAGGCGGCGGATATATTCCATAACGGGTTCCGGACTGTCTGCGGAGCAGGGTCCGATGATCAGCAGGAATTTATCGGACTCGCCGGTAAAGACCTTGCGGATCTGTTCGTCTCTGGCTGCTTTATATGATGCAAGCTCATCAGAAATAGGGAAAGCTTTCTTGACTTCCTGTGGAATCGGGAGCTTATTAATAAATTTCATCTGCATCTGTTCATGATCCATGTTGTACCTCTTTCTGTGAAAAAATAAGGATGGTCTGCCCTGCGGCAGAGCCCATGACCGCAAAAGCTGTTTTATGCGTTTTTTGCCTTTGGTTCTAGTTATATCATATTAGAATTTGAGCCGCAATACGGTTTAACAATTTAATGATATGCCAGTTTAATGTTTACAAGTTTAAAGCGAGAAATACTTATGCGATATCAGATTTCTGACGGTACAGTCCGGGCAGGATCGACCCTGGTGCTGGAACATTTTGATTTTCAGATCCGCAGCGGTGAAAAGCTGGCCCTGACCGGACCCAACGGGGCAGGCAAGACAACATTGCTGCGCCTGATAGACGGGGAGCTTAGCCTGGACAGGGATGACCGGCGCCGGGGACCGGGCATCATTATAGAGGGAAATCCCCTGATCAGAATGCTGCATCAGCAGCCATTTGCGGATCTGGACCAGACGGCCGCTCAGGCGGTCCTGCAGGAGGAGAGGTCCGCAGCAGATCCGTACGGACAGACCGGACCGGCTGATAAGGGTGAAAGCATGCCGGCAGCGCCGGACCGGACCGGCGAGGAGGTATGGAGCCGGGAGCAGTTTGAATGTGAGCAGGCTTTCCTGAGGGCTTTTACTGCCATGGGTTTCAGGCGGCAGGATCAGGATAAAAGGCTTTGTGAATTCTCCGGCGGCGAGCGGACAAAGATCGCCCTCATCCAGATCCTGCTGCAAAAAGCGGATATCCTTCTATTGGACGAGCCGACAAATCATCTGGATTTTCAGGCTCTGGAATGGCTGGAGGAGCAGATCCGCAGCTATCCCGGCGCGGTTGTTCTTGTTAGTCATGACCGCTTTTTCCTGGATGAGACAGTGCAGGCGGTTTACGCTTTCGAGGGGAAAAAGCTGCGCAGGTACAGCGGCGGCTACAGTGACTATTGCAGGCAGCGGGCAGCCCTGATGCGCAAGTGGATAAAACAGTATCAGGAGCAGGAGCAGGAGGCCCGGCGCCTTGAGGGGCTGATCCGCAAATTCAGCGGCCGGCCCCGCAAGGCAGTATTTGCCCGCAGCCGGAAAAAGATCCTCGAGAGAATGGACCGCATAGGCAGACCGCAGCAAGGGCCGGAATATATTTTTACAGGCAGTATAGATCCGCTGACAGCCGGCCCTAAATGGGTCCTCAGCCTGGATAAGCTTTGTTTCGGTTATGACAGGCCGCTGATGGAGATTTCCCTGCGGGTGCGGCGGGGACAGAAGATTGGCATTCTCGGTGCCAACGGAGTCGGCAAATCCACGCTTCTGAAGACCCTGGCAGGGCTCCTGCGTCCGCTGTCCGGCAGCTTTCTGATCCCGGATAAGCTGGAGGTCGGATATTTTGATCAGCACAGCGCCCGCCTGCTTGCGCAGAGGGCCGGGGATGAGCAGACTGTGCTCTCCTTTTACCGCAGTGCCTTTCCGAATCTTTCGGAGAAAGACGCCAGGACAGAGCTGGCCCATTACCTGTTCCGGGGAGCATCTGCCATGGAGAAGGTCAGCGCTCTTTCCGGCGGTGAGAGTGCAAGGCTGGCGCTGGCCCTGCTGCTGGGACGAAGACCGGGCATGCTGCTGCTGGACGAGCCCACCAACCATATGGATATCCCGGCCAGGGAGACTCTGGAGTCGGCTTTTGGCAGCTATACGGGAACGATCCTCTTCGTTTCTCATGACCGCTATTTTATAGAACAGGTCGCGGACTGCCTGCTGATCCTGGAAGATGGAAAGGCTCTGTATTACCCCTTCGGCTACCGGCATTATATAAAAAGGCAGAGGGAGCTGGCCGGGCAGAAGGGAAAAGGAGCGGCTGCCCGGATAGAAGCTGAAAATATGGCTCTTGTGGAAGGCCTGCGCAGTGTTCCCAAAGGCAGTTCTCTGCAGTCGCGGCAGTTGTCCGATGATGAGGCATTTTATGAGTGGCGGCTGGGACTGGCGCAGAAAAAGCTGGACGTTATTTGCTCCAGGATCGAGGAGCTGCAAAGCCGGCTGCAGGAGATGCGTGACTACAGTCTGCTTCAATTTTGTACAGGAGAGAAGGCCGCAGATGAACCTGAATTAGAGCAAATACAGGCCGCTCTCACCGAAATTTACCCGGAATTTACCCGGGCGGCTCTGCAGTGGTATGATGTCATGCAGGACGCACACCCGGAGGATTGATCCGGCAGCAATACAATGTCTTTGCAAATGTATCTTGAATACCGGATTATTTCATTGTATATTAAAGAGAAGATTTTCAACGTTAGTGGGAAGGAGAAACAAAAATGAGCGAAGCGCAGATCAAGCGGTTCAAGCGTGTGCTGGTTGCGAACAGAGGGGAGATCGCGATCCGTGTATACCGTGCTCTGAATGAGCTGGGTATCACGACCATTGGTATTTTTTCCAAGGAAGACAAGTATTCACTTTTCCGTTCCAAAGCAGATGAATCCTACATGCTGGACCCTTCAAAGGGACCTGTAGACGCCTATCTGGATATAGATGGGATCATTGAAATCGCAAAACAGGCAGGGGCGGACGCCATTCATCCCGGATATGGATTTCTTTCCGAGAACCCGGATTTTGTAGACGCCTGCGAACGCAATGGAATAGAGTTTATCGGACCGACAAGCAGCCTCATGCGGAAGATGGGCGATAAGATTTCCGCAAAGCAGATGGCTATAGAGGCCGATGTCCCCATCATCCCGGGTGTAGACCACCAGGTCAACACACTGGAGGAGGTTCTGGAGATTGCCCAGAGGGTCGGCTATCCTGTTATGCTCAAAGCCAGCAACGGCGGCGGCGGACGAGGCATGCGCATCGTCAACAACGCCGAGGAGATGCCCAAGGAATTCCGTGAAGCCTGCAACGAATCCAAGAAGGCTTTCGGCAACGCGGAGATATTTGTTGAGAAATATATCCGCGGCCCCAAGCATGTAGAGGTGCAGGTGCTGGCAGATAAGTACGGCAATGTCGTTCATCTGTACGACCGTGACTGCTCCGTGCAGAGGCGGCACCAGAAGGTGGTAGAGTACGCGCCGGCATTCAGTATTCCAGAGAGTACATCGAAAGAGATCTATGACTGCGCGATCCGTCTGTGCAAGAACGTAGGCTACCGCAACGCCGGAACGCTGGAGTTCCTGATAGATGAAGAGGGTCATCCTTATTTCATTGAGATGAATCCCCGTATCCAGGTTGAGCATACCGTAACAGAGGAGATCACCGGAATTGATATCGTTATCTCCCAGGTTCTTGTTGCGGAGGGTTATCCCCTTGACTCAAAGGAGATCAATATTCCGTCCCAGGAGTCTGTACCCTGCAATGGTTTCTCCATCCAGACCCGTGTTACGACAGAGGATCCCGGCAATAATTTCCTGCCGGATACCGGCCGCA
>ONFL01000013.1 GCA_900317095.1 uncultured Eubacteriales bacterium
AGCAGGCCTTGACGGTATTGAGAATAAGATCCTTCCTCCGGATGAGGTAGTAGATGATATCTTCGCCATGGACGCGGCAACAAGAGCTGCCAAGGGAATAGATTCCCTGCCCGGAACGCTGGTATCCGCCATCGAAGAGATGGAGAAGGATCCTCTGATCAAGGAAGTTCTCGGCGATCATGTATATGAGCAGTACATTGCCGGAAAAGAGGCAGAATGGGATCAGTACCGTACCTCCGTATCTCAGTGGGAGAGAGATCACTACATGGTAACATGCTGATCTGGATCTGATCCGGAAGGCTGTGCTTTTAATAAGTTTTTTCCGCCCCGCGGTTTTCGCGGGGCGTCTGTGAAGGAGAGAGCAATTTGAGTTCAGAGAGGATTGTAATTGCGATTCGAGGGGATTCCCTTCGACAGAATGTTGTCGATATCCTTTCGAAGAGCGGACTTCAGGTGCGTGCAAGCGTGCGCAGCGGAGCTGAAGCCATCCGGGCAGTCCGGATCATGGGAGGCGGAGTCGTGATCTGCAGTCCTCAGCTGAGCGACTGCCGATACGATACACTGGTATCCAGAATGGGCGAGAGCGCCTATTTTCTGGTTATTGCCCATCCGGCTTCCTTAAATGCTATTGACGGTGCAGATGTTTTTCGGGTATCATTACCTGTGATGGGACCCGAGCTGGTAGGAAGCGTAAGGATCCTGACCCAGCTTGACCAGCAGCGTCGGGATAAAGAAAGAAGAGTACCTGTCCGCAGCGATAAGGAGAAGGAGATCATCTCACAGGCCAAGGCCTATCTGATAGACGACCGGGGCATGAGTGAGGATGAGGCGCACCGTTTCCTGCAGAAGCGGAGCATGGACACCGCTACTCCCATTACCGAGATTGCGCGGATGATCTTGTACCATTCTGAGTAGGAAGCTTCCCTGAAAAAGTGGATAACAGAACAGACAGCTAAAGGCCGGCCGCATACCGGTCTTTTCGTGTGATAATAGAGGGACCGGTTATGATACGGTCCTGTTGTGCTTATTCCCGGAAAAGCCGGGAGAGGGAAAAGGAGGAAACATGGCAGTTAAATATGTATTCGTAACAGGAGGCGTTGTCTCCGGACTCGGCAAGGGAATCACAGCCGCCTCTCTGGGCCGTCTGCTCAAGGAGAGAGGCTATAAGATCACGATGCAGAAGTTCGATCCCTACATCAATATCGATCCCGGTACCATGAATCCGGTGCAGCACGGCGAGGTCTTTGTTACAGATGACGGCACGGAGACCGACCTGGATCTGGGCCATTATGAGCGCTTCATAGATGAGAGCCTGGATGTCCGCTCCAACGTGACCACCGGTAAAGTATACTGGTCCGTTCTGCAGAAGGAGCGCCGGGGTGATTTCGGAGGAGGGACCGTCCAGGTCATTCCCCACATCACCAACGAGATCAAGAGCCGTTTCTACCGCAATGACAGCTCCGACGACATGCATATTGCCATTATAGAGATCGGCGGTACCGTAGGCGATATAGAGAGCCAGCCCTTCATAGAGTCCATCCGTCAGTTTCAGCACGACATCGGCAAAGAGAATGCCATCCTGATCCATGTTACCCTGATTCCCTATCTGAAGGCTTCCGAGGAGATGAAGACGAAGCCTACCCAGGCTTCCGTCCGCGAGCTCCAGGGGCTGGGGATCCAGCCCGACATCATCGTTGCCCGGACCGAGCACCCTTTAAATGACGCCATCCGCGGAAAGATCTCCCTTTTCTGCAATGTTCCGGAGAAGAACGTGATCCAGAACCTGGATCTTCCTACCGTTTACGCAGCGCCGCTGGCCCTGGAGCAGGAGCATCTGGCAGATGATGTCTGTGAACTGCTGCATCTGGACAATCCAAAGCCGGATCTTACCGCCTGGGAGGGGATCGTCAACCGCATCGTGAATCCCTCAAAGAAAGTGCAGATCGCCCTGGTGGGTAAATATGTCTCTCTTCACGATGCTTACATCTCTGTTGTGGAATCGTTAAAGCACGCCGGAGCTGCTTTTGACGCCGAAGTGGATATTAAGTGGATATCCTCTGAAGACATCACGGCGGATAATGTCGCGCAGCTGCTGTCTGACGTGGACGGACTGCTGGTTCCCGGCGGTTTCGGGACCCGTGGAATAGAAGGCATGATGACAGCAATCCGTTACGCCCGGGAGAATGGTCTTCCCTTCCTGGGTCTGTGTCTGGGCATGCAGCTGGCCATCGTGGAATTTGCCCGCAATGTCATCGGCTTTAAGGACGCGGACTCCACGGAGCAGAATCCGGAGACCACCCATCCCATGATCCATATCATGCCGGACAAGGACGGCCTGACCGATATAGGCGGAACCCTCCGCCTGGGAGCCTATCCCTGCGTTCTTGATGAGGATTCCAAAGCCTATAAGCTTTACGGGACAAAGCAGATCAGTTAGCGCCACCGCCACCGTTATGAGGTCAACAATTATTACAGAGAAGATCTGCGCAAGAACGGTATGAAACTGGCGGGTCTCTCCCCTGACGGCCATATCGTGGAGATGATAGAGATCCCGGATCATCCCTGGTTTTTGGCGACTCAGGCTCACCCGGAATTCAAGTCCCGTCCCAACCGCCCGCATCCCCTTTTCCGCGGTTTTGTCGAGGCATCCCTGATCCATGAGGAAGAAAGGAAATAATCTTTCTTCACAAATCGCCGTCTGCAGGGTATGATTGTAATTGTATAAAAACAGATACAAAAAGAGCCAGGGAGGAAAAGCTATGCTCGTAGATAGATTTTTAGCAGTACAGAACGGCAGTGATGTGCGGGGGGCTGTCATTGAGACCGAGAAGGAGAAGAAGACACTGAGCGGAAGGATGGCTTTTCTCATAACGGCGGCATTCGCAGACTATCTGGCAGGGCGTGAGAATAAGGACCGCAGCCAGCTGCGGATCGGGGTCGGCAATGACAGCCGGATCACGGCAAAACTCATGCGGGAAGCCTGTTTTGCGGGTCTTTGCGGCAGCCAGGTCTTTGACTGCGGCATGATCACGACGCCGGCCATGTTCCAGTCCACCATCCTGCCGGAAAGTCATTTTGACGGGGCAGTGATGATCACAGCCAGCCATCTGCCTTATAACCGCAGCGGGCTTAAGTTCTTCACCAGCGACGGGAGCCTGGAGAAGGATCAGGTAAGAGAAGTCCTGAGGGGGGCCGCCGTTCTGGCGGACCAGTGCGATACGCAGGCGGATCTGCGGGCGGATGAGGCAACATCCCTTGACTTAAGCAGGCTCTTTGACCTGCGCGGCCTTTCCCTTCCCGGACAGAGACCGCAGCCTTTTGACCTGAAAGGGATATATTGTGACCATCTCAGAACAACGATCAAGGAGGAGGTCAACTCCTTCAGTTATGAGAAGCCTCTGTTCGGCCTGCACATTGTCGTAGATGCCGGCAACGGCTCTTCCGGCTTCTTCGCGGACGAGATATTAAAGCCCCTGGGAGCGGATATCAGCGGCAGTGTCTATCTGAAGCCGGACGGATGGTTTCCCAACCACGTTCCCAATCCGGAGGACGCGGACGCCATCGGCTGCCTGCGGGGGGCTGTCAAGGATTCCGGCGCGGATCTGGGCGTCATCTTCGACTGTGACGGTGACCGGGCGGCGGTCGTTTTCGATGACGGACGCGAGGCCAACCGCAACACGCTGATTGCCCTGCTGGCCAGCATTCTGGCGGAGAAGCATCCCGGCTCCACGATCGTGACCGATTCCATCACATCCGATGAGCTGACAGAATATCTGACCGAAGAGCTGAAACTGAAGCACCTGCGTTATAAGCGCGGCTACAAGAATGTCATAGATAAGGGGATAGAGCTCAACGCGGCCGGCGAGGACTGTGAGCTGGCGATAGAGACCTCCGGCCACGGCGCTTTTAAGGAGAACCATTTTTCTGACGACGGTGCTTATATCGCCGTCAAGATCATCTGCTGCATGGCCCGGCTGCGCAGCCAGGGCCGCCGTCTGCAGGAGCTGATCAGCGCCTACCGGGAACCGGCGGACGCCCGCGAGATCCGTTTCCACATAGAGGCGGAGGATTTTGCGGCCTGCGGCAGCCAGGTACTGGAAGACTTCCGTGCTTTTGCGCAGGCGGACAGCCGTTTCCATATCGTGGAACCCAATTATGAGGGCATCCGCATATCATTTAAGGATTCACAGGTCAGCGGCTGGCTGCTGCTGCGTAAATCCCTGCATGACCCGGTGCTTCCCATGAATATAGAAGCCAGGGAGAAGGGCGGCGTCGATGTGATCTGGAACCGGGTAAAGTTTTTCTTTGAGAAGTATCCTCTGCGGGCAGATTGAAAACTGCGGCCGGGAGGACGCGGCGGCAGAGGATAATGTAAGAATGTACAAGGAGCGGGCCGACGTCTGAGACACACTTTCAGACGCCGGTCTTTCTCTGTAGCGGAGCTTTTCGGGCAGACGCGCGGGAAGCCGCCGGAATGAAGGCAGACCATGAAAAGAACAGATATGATGATAGATTTTACAGGAGTGTATGAACCGGCCAGAGAAAAGCTGCCTGGTTGGGTATGGCTGGATCTGCGCGATATAGAGGGGACAGATATGTACTGCAGCCCCGAGGCGGCAGATGCCATCCGCAGGCGCCTGGACCCTTTCGGTTTCAGGGGGATCCACCTGATAGATTCCGGCAATTATCACTACATGACCGGCTTTTTTACGGAGCAGATCCGCCAGCCCTTCGCCCTGGTATATTTTGATCATCATACAGATATGCAGGAGCCCATGGCGGCCGGCCTGCTCAGCTGCGGAGACTGGGTGCGGGAGGTGCTCCGCAGCCAGCCGCTGGCCAGGCAGATCCTGATGATCGGCCCGGAGGAGAAGGCGGTCCGGGAGGCCTTTCCCGACCGGCGTCAGCTCCATAGGGTTCTGGAGGGCGGCAGGGTCATAGCCGTCAGCCGGCAGACGCTGCTGAAAGGAAGCTGCCGGCCGGCTCTGGCCCGCCTGCGGCCGGAACTTCCCCTCTACATCTCCATAGACAAGGACGTGCTGGGAAGGCAGTATGCCATGACGAATTGGGACCAGGGGACCATGACACCCGCCCGCATGAATCAGATCCTGCGGGTCCTGCTGAGGAGAAGGACGCTGCTGGGCGCGGACATCTGCGGTGAGTATCCTCTGGATGAGGGGATCACCGCCCAGTCCATACAGGCCTGGAAACTGAACCGCCGGGAGAACCGGCAGCTGGTCGAGGTCATCGGCCGCTTTATGAGACAGGAAGGAAAATATTGACATGAATATAGATTCCGGGAAAATGCAGAAACTGTCCACCGTCTGGATCGGCGCCCTGATCTGCTGCGCCCTCTGGGGAAGCGCTTTTCCCTGCATAAAGATCGGCTACCGGCTTTTCGGGATCAGTGCGGGTGATACGGCCTCGCAGATCCTCTTTGCCGGCCTGCGTTTTACCCTGGCCGGCATCCTGGTCCTGCTCTTTGACGGTCTGGCCCGGCGGCGGCCGGTCCTGCCCGGGAAGGGCTCAGCGGGGCCGGTTCTTGCCCTGGCCATGACGCAGACATTTGTGCAGTATCTCTTCTTCTATATAGGCATGGCGCATACCAGCGGCGTCAAGGGATCCATCCTGGAATCCGTCAACGTATTTTTCTCTATTCTGGTCTCAGGCGGCATTTTCCATATGGAGAAGCTGACCGCACGCAAATGGCTGGGCTGCCTGGCCGGCTTTGCCGGCGTGGTGCTGGTGAATATGAGCGGTCTGGATCTGGGATTTTCCCTGATGGGCGATGGCTTTATGGTCATTTCCACTATAGCTGCCGCCTTCTCCGCCGTCTTTATGAAGAAATTCTCCCAGACCCGCAATCCGGTGATCTTAAGCGGCTGGCAGTTCATAACCGGCGGCGCGGCCCTGGCCCTGGCGGGAGGGCTGATGGGAGGACATATGCGGCCGGCCGGCCCGGCAGGCGCCCTGCTCCTGCTTTATATGGCCTTTATCTCGGCAGCCGCCTATACGATCTGGGGAATGCTGCTCAAATACAACCCGGTATCCAGGGTTACGGTCTTCGGTTTCATGAATCCGGTCTTCGGCGTGATCCTGTCAGCGCTCCTGCTGGGAGAGGGCAGCCAGGCTTCCGGTCCGGTCACCGTACTTTCCCTGATCCTGGTATGTCTGGGAATTTATATCGTCAACCGGCCGGAAGGGGTTCCGGAAACGGGCAGAATGGGAGGCAAGGTATGACAAAAAAGGAACTGGCGCTTGCGGTAATAGAGCGTCTGGCAAAGGAATATCCGGACGCGGACTGCACACTGGATTACGATGAAGCCTGGAAACTGCTGGTCAGCGTGCGGCTGGCCGCCCAGTGCACCGATGCCCGCGTAAATGTGGTGGTACAGGATTTATACAAGAAGTTTCCCGATGTAAACGCCCTGGCAGGGGCCGATGTTTCCGAGATAGAGGCCATCGTCCGGCCCTGCGGACTGGGCAGGAGCAAGGCCAGGGACATCAGTGCCTGCATGAAGGTGCTGCGGGATAAGTATGATGGAAATGTACCCGGTGATTTTAAGGAGCTGCTGGCTCTGCCCGGTGTGGGCAGAAAAAGCGCCAACCTGATCATGGGCGACGTCTTCGGGAAGCCGGCCATTGTCACCGACACCCACTGCATCCGGCTTTCCAACCGCATCGGCCTGGTAGAAGGGATAAAGGAGCCTAAGAAGGTGGAGATGGCCCTGTGGAAGATCATCCCCCCCGAGGAGGGCAATATTCTCTGCCACCGCCTGGTCCTGCATGGGCGGCAGATCTGCACGGCGCGGACAGCTCCTCATTGTGACCGCTGCTGTCTGGCTGATGTGTGTGAAAAAAATCTGTGACTTTTGCATCATTAGTGATATGATGGTTAGAGGTCACTAAACAGGCAGTCAGGAGGCAGATCATGAGAAAGATGTACGGGATCACACAGGAAGAAGAGTTGGCGGTCCGCTTCTATATGGGCGACCCGGCTGCCGTGCGCAGCGGGATCTGGCGGGGCGGTCCGGCCGCCTATAATACCATAAACGCCCTGCTTCACCCGGGCAGCTCCAACGAGCGGGACAAGGCAGCGGAAGGCCGGCATTTCGGGATAGAAGATAAGGCCATGCTTGAAGAATATATGCAGTTGATTGTTTGTGTATTTTCTGCTATGGTTAAATATCGGAATGCTGTGCAGGATACATCCGGCGGCGGACAGCTTATTTCCTGGCGGATAGACCGGGCCTCTTCCCTGGAGAGCTTTGCGGCGGACGGGGGCCTGATCGCCGGTTTCTTTTCCACCTGCAGGAGCGGTCTGCTCCCGCAGTACGCGCGGGCCAAGAAAAGACCGGTACTGCTGCAGGTTGTGCGGCAGCCGGCAGTACCCTTCCTGGATTTTTCGGAACTGCTGCAGGACCTGTATGCCAAGCCGGAGGAAGCGGAAGTCCTGCTCCCCTTTGGCAGCGTGATAGAAGACATGCAGCCGCAGCCTCTTACTGAAGAGGACGCGGACCGCTTCCGGGATATGGACGGCCATGCGCCGGCAGGCCGCTGGCGGCTTACGGTAGACTGCGGTACATACCCGGTCCTTCCTGAAGAGGAGAGCCGGAGGCTGAGGGACAGGGTCCTTTCCCGGGCGCAGCAGGCGGGCCTTGTCATGGCCCGGCTGGAAGAGGGGTTCCCCCTGTCCGGCCAGGAAGAAGCATTCTATAAAGAATGGAAGAAAGAGCTGTTAACATATGTCAGCGGACAGGCCGGCCTGATCCTGGCCGGGCGGGGCCGCGGATGATACAGGAGATATAAAAATATGAAATCAAAAATCGGCAGAAATGATCCCTGCTGGTGCGGCAGCGGCAGAAAATATAAGAACTGTCATATGGCTTTTGACGAACAGATCATGCTCAGCAAGCTGCAGGGCCATGTTGTGCCTGATCACTGCCTGATAAAGACACCGGCGCAGATCGAGAAGATCCGCGAGAGCGCGAAGATCAACATCGCGGTTCTCGACGAGGTCAGCGATAAGATATGCGCCGGCATGAGCACGGAGGAGATAGACAGGATCGTCTATGACACCACGACAAAGATGGGCGGCATCCCGGCAACCCTCAATTATGAAGGCTATCCCAAGAGCGTATGCACATCCGTCAATGATGAGGTATGCCACGGCATTCCCTCCAGTGATGTCATCCTTAAGGACGGCGATATTGTAAATGTAGACTGTTCCACCATCCTGGACGGCTATTTTTCCGATTCCTCCCGGATGTTCTGCATCGGCGATGTCTCTCCCGAGAGGAAAAAGCTGGTCGATGTCACCCGTGAGTGCGTGCAGCTGGGGCTGGAGCAGGTTAAGCCCTGGGGCTTTCTGGGTGATATGAGCCAGGCGGTCTATGACCATGCCGCGAAGAACGGCTACAGCGTCGTCCGCAATATAGGCGGTCACGGCGTCGGCCTGCAGTTTCACGAAGATCCCTGGGTCGGATACATTTTCCGCAGGGGAACGCAGATGCTGCTGGTTCCCGGCATGATGTTTACCATAGAGCCCATGGTCAACATGGGAAGCTGGGAGATAGAGCAGAACGATCCCAACGGCTGGACTGTGCGCACGGTAGATCACAAGCCGTCTGCCCAGTGGGAGATCCAGGTGCTGGTAACCGAAGACGGACACGAGGTTATTTCTTATTGAACGGAGAGGAGCGGATATGATCTGGCTGACAGTTTCTGCCGGAATAGCGGCAGGGGATCTGCTGATCCGCAGGCTGGTGCGGTCCCGGCTGAGCGAAGGGGAGAATCGTCCCCTGCCTGGCGGGAAGGCCGTGCTCACGAAGTCATTTAACAAAGGCGCGGCCATGGGCCTGCTGGCGGACCGGCCGCAGCTGCTCAGGAATTTTTCCCTGGCAAGTCTTGGCCTTATGGGCATTTCCCTGATCCGGGCCCGCGCAGGCAGAAGGAAACTTGCGGCAGCCGGGTCGGCTATGGTCATCGGCGGCGGGGCAGGCAACCTTATGGAAAGAATGAAAGAGGGGCGCGTTACGGATTATATCCGTTTTCCTTCTCTTCCCGGCCGGCTGGGGAAGCTGGTTTTTAACATCAGCGATTTTGCCATATTTGCCGGCATGATCCTTACTCTGATCGGCGGTGGAAAGCATGGAGATGACAGATAAAAGGATCGGCGCCATGCCGATCTTTGAGGGCACAGGGCCCGGTGAGCTTTATGGAATGCTTGCCTGCCTGGGAGCCTTCACGAGACATTACGGTAAGAATGAATACATCTCCTTTGAGGAGGAGCAGATCAGGTATGTGGGACTTGTCCTGGAAGGGGCGGTCCACATGCTGCGGCAGGATGTCTGGGGCAATGAGTCTATCCTGGTCCGCAGCGCCCCTGGTGATCTGATCGGGGAGAGCTTTGCCTGCGGCAGCAGCGCCCAGGCCCTGGTGTCTTTCAGGACAGAGCAGCCCTCCGATATTCTTTTTCTGGCATTCGACAGGGTGCTTCATACCTGTTCCAGTGCCTGCGTCCATCATCAGCATGTCATAGAGAACATGGTGACCATGATCGCCGACAAGAATCAGAAGCTTATAGTAAAACTGGAGATACTCTCCTGCAGGAGCCTGCGGGAAAAAGTGATGGCCTACCTTTCTGTGGAAGCACAGAAGCAGGGCTCGCGATATGTGGAAATTCCGATGAAGCGCCAGCAGCTGGCCGACTATCTGTGCACAGACCGGAGCGCGCTGGCCAGAGAGCTGTCCAGCATGTGCAGGGACGGCATCATCGATTATGATAAAAATACATTCCGGCTCCTTGTGAGACCGGCGGAGGGCGCGCAGGAGGATCAGCCGGCGGGCGCGCTTTCGAACTCTGTGAACAGGAGGGAAGATGGATAATTTCAACATAAATAACAGAAGAGATTCTTCTGATAACAATAATAAGAAGAAAAATGACATGAACCGGCAGAACGTGATCATGATGGTTATCATTGCCCTGATCATGGTTCTTGCCATCCAGATGTTCGCCAGCCGCGTGGAATCATCCTCGCAGAAGGAAGTCAGCTACACACAGTTCCTGCAGGATGTGAAGTCTGACAAGGTAAAGGAAGTCAAGCTGGAATCCGACAAGATCACATTTAAGCTGAAGGACAGCTCGGATAAGAATATCACCTATTACACCGGCAATGTCGGGGATGACCGCATCTATGAGATCATGGATGAACATGATGTCCAGTACAGCAAGGATGTTGTCGACACAACGACCTATGTGGTCTCCAGCATCCTTTCCTTCGTCCTTCCCATGGCGGCCATGATGGCCCTGCTCTTTCTCTTCTACCGTTTCGCCTTCCGGGGCGGAAACGGCGTTATGGGCGTCGGGCGCAGCAATGCCAAGATGTATGTGCAGAACGAGACGGGGGTCACATTTGCGGATGTAGCCGGGCAGGAGGAGGCCAAGGAATCCCTTTTCGAGATCGTGGATTTCCTGCACCGGCCCGAGCGCTATACGAAGATCGGCGCCAAGCTGCCCAAGGGCGCTCTTCTGGTAGGCCCTCCGGGAACCGGCAAGACATTGCTTGCCAGGGCCGTAGCGGGCGAGGCAGGCGTGCCTTTCTTCAGCCTCTCCGGTTCAGACTTCGTGGAAATGTTCGTCGGCGTCGGCGCTTCCCGTGTCCGCGACCTTTTCAAGAACGCGCAGCAGAACGCACCCTGTATTATATTCATAGATGAGCTGGATGCCATCGGCAAGAGCCGTGATTCCCGTTTCGGGGGAAATGATGAACGTGAGCAGACCCTCAACCAGCTGCTGGCCGAGATGGACGGTTTCGACCCTTCCAAGGGCATCATCATCCTGGCTGCGACAAACCGTCCGGAGATCCTGGACAAGGCGCTTCTGCGTCCCGGCCGTTTCGACCGCCGGATCATCGTAGAGCGGCCGGACCTCAAGGGCAGGATAGATGTCCTTAAGGTACATGCCAAAAATGTCTGCATGGACGAGACCGTGGATTTCAAGGAGATCGCCCTGGCGACCAGCGGAGCCGTGGGCTCAGACCTGGCCAATATCATCAATGAGGCAGCCCTCATGGCAGTGCGCAATCACCGCAGTGCTGTTTCTCAGAAGGATCTCTTCGAGGCTGTGGAGGTAGTCATTGCCGGCAAGGCAAAGAAGGACAGGATCCTTTCCGATGAGGAGCGCAGGATCGTTTCTTATCATGAAGTCGGACACGCGCTGGCGGCAGCCCTGCAGAAGCATTCCGAACCGGTACAGAAGATCACCATCGTTCCCCGTACCATGGGCGCCCTGGGCTATACCCTGCAGGTGCCTGAGGAAGAAAAGTACCTGATGTCCAAGAAAGAGATAGAGACGGAACTGGTGACTCTGCTGGCGGGCCGCGCTGCCGAGGAGATCGTCTTCAACAGCATAACGACCGGTGCTTCCAATGATATAGAGCGGGCGACCAATCTTGCCCGGGCCATGATCACCCAGTATGGTATGTCTGAGCGGTTCGGCCTCATCGGTCTGACAACGACTGAGGACAAGTATCTGTCCGGCCGTCAGACACTCAACTGCGGCGAGCGGACAGCTTCCGAGATAGATGAGGAAGTCATGAAGGTGCTCAGGGTGTCTTACGAAAAGGCAAAGGCACTGCTGGCGGGAGAGAGGGAAGCCCTTGACCGCATAGCTGCCTTCCTGATAGAGCGCGAGACCATCACCGGCAAGGAATTCATGCAGATCCTGGAAGAAGTCCACGCACAGGCGCAGCAAGCCGGGCAGATAGAAGCTGCCGCGGCAGATGAGCCGGCGGATATCTCTGCAGCAGGGCAGCCGGCAGACACTGCCGCAGCAGAGCAGCCGGCGGATATCTCCGCAGCAGGGCAGCCGGCAGACGCCGCCGGAGCAGAGGAGCCTGCGCAGCCGCAGGCGCCGGAGACAGACGAGCATGTTTGATATACAGGAAGAACTGAAAAAACTCCCGGCCAAGCCGGGAGTTTATATCATGCACGACGCGCATGACGATATTATCTATGTGGGCAAGGCGGTCGTTCTCAAAAACCGGGTGCGCCAGTATTTCCAGAATAACCGCAGCCATACCCCCAAGATCCGCTCCATGGTAAGCCATGTGGCCCGCTTCGAGTACATTGTCACAGATTCGGAACTGGAAGCCCTGGTCCTGGAGTGCAACCTGATAAAGGAGCATCGTCCCAAATACAACACGATGCTCAAAGATGACAAAACATATCCCTACATTAAGATTACGACCGGTGAGCTCTATCCCCGGATTTTTTTGTCCAGAAATAAAGCCAGGGATAAGGCCCGCTATTTCGGACCCTATTCTAGCGCCCAGTCCGTCCGCGAGACCATAGAGCTGGTCCAGAAGGTCTGCCGGATCCGCACCTGCCGCAGGAAGCTGCCCGAGCAGATCGGCAAAGAAAGGCCATGTCTTTACTATCATATGGGACAGTGTCAGGCCCCCTGCAGGGAAGGCGGCATTTCCTCTGAGGAATATCAGGAAAATGTCCGCGAGGCCGTTCATCTGCTGAGCGGAAATTTCGGGCCCCTGATAGACGAGCTGACAGGGAAGATGCAGGAAGCGGCCGGGAGAATGGATTTCGAGAAGGCAGCCTGGTACCGGGACCAGATCATTTCCGTAAAGCAGATAGATCAGCGGCAGAAGATCACGGAAAATGAGGAAGAGGACCGGGATGTGATCGCCTTTGCCCGGCAAAGGGATGAAGCCGTGGTCCAGGTCTTCTTCTTCCGGAAGGGGAAGATCGTCGGCCGCGAGCATTTTTATCTGACAGGCGTCGGCAGCGACGAGGGCGGCGAGGTCCTGCAGGCTTTTATCCAGCAATATTACGCCGGCGCGCCTTTTATACCGCGTACGCTGATGATCCAGTATGAACTGCCGGACAGGGAACTGATAGAGCAGTGGCTGACAGGCGTCAAAGGGCGCCAGGTCCGCATTGTAGTTCCGGTCCGCGGCCAGAAGGAAAGAATGGTGGAGCTGGCTGCCGAGAATGCCCGGATGGTCCTGGAGAAAGACCGGGAGAAGATCCGTCTGGAACAGGCCCGCACGACCGGCGCCGTAAAGACACTGGCTGAGATGCTGGATATAGCGGGCGGCATCCACAGGATGGAGGCCTATGACATTTCCAATATTTCCGGCGTAGACTCTGTAGGCTCTATGATCGTATTCGAGGACGGCAGGCCCAGACGTAATGCCTACCGCAAGTTCAGGATCCGCACTGTGCAGGGACCGGATGACTATGCCAGCATGGAGGAGGTGCTGACCCGCCGCTTGCAGCACGGCCTGCTGGACCGGCAGAAGGAGGGAAATGTTCTCGAAGGCGAGGAGGGCGGCTTTGCCCGTTTTCCTGATGTGCTGATGATGGACGGCGGCCGCGGCCAGGTCAATGCAGCCCTGGCTGTCCTGGACCGTTTTGGCCTGGACATTCCGGTCTGCGGGATGGTAAAGGACAGTCACCACCGGACACGGGGCCTTTATTATCACAATACGGTCCTGCCCATAGATTCCCGGTCGGAGCTGTTCAAGCTGATCACCCGCATGCAGGATGAGGCGCACCGCTTCGCCATAGAATACCACCGCAGCCTGCACGGGCACGGCCAGGTAAAGTCGGTCCTGGATGACATTCCCGGCATAGGACCGGCCCGCAGGCGTGCCCTCATGCGCTGTTTCGGAAGCATAGAAAATATACGCGCGGCGAAGATAGAGGAACTGGAAATGGCGGATTCCATGACCGCCGCCAGCGCCCGGGCCGTCTATGAATATTTCCACCGGCTGCCGGCTGACAGTGCAGATTGACCCCTGCAGGCGGTTATGTTAGAATCAGGCTTAATAAGGAGCTGAAAAAGTGAAATACGTCAGTAATGGCCATTATAAGGTAAAACTTCAGAAGATCGTGGATAAGTTCCGTCTCAGGTGTCTGACAAGGGACGTGAACATAGATCACATCTACATCCACCAGTCCGATATCAACCGGCCGGCCCTGCAGTTCGCGGGTTATTTCGAGCAGTTCGACTACAACCGCATCCAGCTGGTCGGCAAGGTGGAGTACAATTATCTTAAAACGCACGATGAAGCCTACATCCGGGAGATGACAACCCGCATATTTAAGGCGGGCATCCCCTGCATGATCTTCACCCGCGGCCAGGTTCCCAACGACCTCTTTATAGAGATGGGCAATGAATACGGGGTGCCGGTCTACAGCACTCCTGACTCCACATCTTCCCTGCTCTCGGAGATGAACCGTTTTCTGAAGACAGAGCTTGCACCGCGTGTTACCATTCACGGGGTCCTGGTCGATGTATTCGGCGAAGGCGTTCTCATCACAGGCGAGAGCGGCATCGGCAAGAGTGAGGCGGCCCTGGAGCTGGTAAAGCGCGGCCACCGGCTGGTGGCTGACGATGTGGTGGAGATCCGCAGGACCAACGATGACGTGCTGGTCGGCCGGGCGCCGGATGTGACCCGCTATTTCATAGAACTGCGGGGCATCGGGATCATCAATGTAAAGACTCTGTTCGGCGTGCAGAGCGTTCTCGACAGCCAGAACATTTCTTTCATGATAAAGCTGGAGGAGTGGAACAAGGACAGGGAGTATGACCGCCTGGGTCTGGAGGAGAAGTTCGAGGAGATCCTGGGCAAGGAAGTGGTCTGTCACTCCATCCCCATCCGGCCGGGCCGGAATCTGGCCATCATCGTGGAAACCGCAGCGGCCAATTTCCGTCAGAAACGCATGGGGTACAACGCGGCCCAGGAGCTCTACGACCGGGTGTCCAGACAGATGGAAAACAGAGAACCGGATGAAGACTAGGATAAGCAGGAGACAAAATATTGAAAGATATATATGAGAATTTATGCCGCCTCTGCGGGGCAGAGAATGTAAAAAAAGACGAGCCGCTGTCTGCCCACACAACATTCCGCATCGGCGGACCGGCAGACTTTTTTGTGAGCGCGGCTGCAGAGAAGCAGCTGGCGGAGGGAACTGCCTTCTGCCGCCGGAAGGGGATCCCCTTCTTCGTTCTTGGCAACGGGAGCAATATCCTGGCGGGAGACAGGGGTTTTAGGGGCGTCATTTTCTGCACCTGCAGGACCATGAGCGATCTGACCATGCGGGAAGAGGGTGATATGCTGCTCGCAGAGGCGGGAGCCGGCATTCTCCTGGGCCGCCTGGCAGCTGAAGTTGCGGCCCGCTCTTTTACAGGCATGGAATTTGCATCCGGTATTCCGGGTACGCTGGGCGGCGCCGTCGTCATGAACGCCGGCGCCTATGACGGCGAGATTAGCGGCATAGTCTGCTCTGCCAGGGTCATGGATCCCCAGGGCCGCATAAGGGAAGTGGACAATGCGGACCTGCATTTCGGCTACCGCCACAGCCTGCTGATGGAAGAGGAGGGCATTGTCCTTTCTGCCAGGCTCTCCTTCCGCAGGGGCCGGCAGGAGGAGATAGGCGCCAGGATGGCAGACCTGGCAGGCCGCCGCAGGCAGAAGCAGCCTCTGGAGTATCCCAGTGCCGGAAGTACGTTCAAGCGCCCGGCCGGATTCTTTGCCGCAAAGCTGATCCAGGACTGCGGGCTCAAGGGATACCGGGTCGGCGATGCCATGGTTTCCGACAAGCACAGCGGTTTTGTGGTCAATGTGGGCAGTGCCACGGCAGATCAGGTCCGCTCTGTGATGGCACACGTCCAGGAGACTGTCATGGATAAAACCGGCGTCATGTTAGAGCCGGAAGTGAAGCTGATCGGCGAGTTTTGATCCCGCCGGGAGGGGAGAAGAAGAATGCGTTTTGTGATCGTCACGGGGATGTCCGGAGCCGGCAAGAGCTCCGTACTGAAGATGCTGGAGGATTTTGACTATTTCTGCGTGGACAATCTTCCCGTTGCCCTGCTGGATAAACTGGCTCAGATGAGCTGGCACGAAGAGAACATGATGTCCCGTGTAGCCATAGGGATCGATATCCGCAGCAAGAGACAGCTGAATATGGTTCCGGCCCAGCTGGAAGCCATCCGCAGGGAGGGCTACTCCTACGAGATCCTTTTCCTGGACTGCGAGACAGAGAGGCTGATCCTCCGCTATAAGGAGACCCGCCGCAGCCATCCCCTGGGACGGGGCGGGCAGATAGAGCAGGCCATCGCCGATGAGCGGACACAGATGAAGTTTCTGCGGGACAACGCAGATTATATCATTGATACCAGCCATCTGCTGATCCGCGATCTCAAGCAGGTGATAAAGCAGATATTCGTGGACAACGGCGATTATTCCAACTTCAACGTTACCTTCATGTCCTTCGGCTTCAAATACGGGATCCCCAAGGACGCGGACCTGGTCTTCGATGTCCGTTTCCTGCCCAATCCCTATTATGTGGAAGAACTAAAGCATCAGACGGGAAATGATGCCGCCGTGCGGGACTATGTCATGGCATCGGAGGACGCGGGCATTTTCCTGGACAAGCTTTATGACCTGCTGGATTTTCTGATCCCCCGCTATATACAGGAGGGCAAGAACCAGCTTATGGTGGCGGTCGGCTGCACGGGCGGACATCACCGGTCCGTGACCATCACCAACGCCATCAGCGAGAGAATGCAGAACGGAAAGTACAGCATTCTCTGCCAGCACCGGGACATTGGCCGGGGTGACAGATAAGACGGCATCAGATGAGGTGATTTCATGGCAGTATCATTCTCTGCGAAAGTCAAGGAAGAGATCTGCAGAGAAGACGTGCCGGCAAGGCACTGCCGGATAGCCCAGATCTCCGCGGCGGCGGCATTCGGCGGCCGGATCCAGCAAGCCCGGGATGGCAGAAAATTCCTTGAACTGCGTACGGAAAACGCAGCTGTTGCAAGAAAATACTTTACATTATTGAAAAAAACCTTTAATATTAGTGATGATGTTGAGATACGGCAGGCTCCGGGACAGAACCGGAGCAGGACCTACCTGCTGCAGATCCGGGACGGGAAGGAACTGGAAGACCTTCTGAGCGCCTGCCGCCTGCAGACCGGGCAGGACGGGACGCTCATGCCGGCTGATGACCTTGCGATCCAGCAGGATTGCTGCCGGAGGGCTTTTATCCGCGGCGCATTTCTGGCAGCAGGTTCCGTGAGCAATCCGGTCCGTTCCTATCATTATGAGATCGTGAGCCAGTCCGCGCAGAAGGCAGAATTTCTGGGCAGGATCATGGAACACTTCGGGATCGCCGCCAAGACTGTGCTTCGCAAGGGGCACTTTGTTCTTTATGTCAAGGACAGTTCTCAGGTGGTGGATCTTCTGAATATCATGGGTGCCCACAGCGCTCTGATGGACATGGAGAACGTGCGGATCATGAAGGATCTGCGCAACCGGGTCAACCGCAGTTTTAACTGCGAGGTAGCCAACATCAATAAAACAGCGGCAGCCGCCGTCAAGCAGATTACTGACATAGAATACATCAGACAGTGCGGCGCATTCCAGAACATGCCGGAGAATCTTCAGGAGACGGCCAGTCTGCGGAGGCAGTATCCGGAAGCGACACTGGAGCAGCTTGGGAGCATGCTGGATAAGCCCATCGGCAAATCAGGTGTGAATCACAGGCTTAAGAAGATCAGTGAATTTGCGCAGGAGCTACGCAGCCAGCGCGAGACGCAATAAAGAATGTGAGGTAATGTAATGATTTCCAAAGACATAACAATACAGGTACCAGCCAGCGCCAGCTTACAGCCGGCGGCTATCCTTGTGCAGGTAGCCAATCAGTTTAACAGCAGTGTGCGGATTGAAGTTGAGGACAAGCAGGTCAACGCAAAGAGCCTGATGGGCATGCTCAGTCTGACATTCTATCCCGGCGAGAGCATTAAAGTGATTACCCAGGGCGAAGATGAGACCCAGGCCATGGAGCGAATTGAACATTACCTGACAACAGCACAGAAAAACTGAAAAGCGCGGCCTGCTTCTGATCCAGAAGCAGGCCATACTTGACGGAAGGGGATATACAGATGGATTTCACGCACCTGCACGTACATACGCAGTACAGCCTTCTGGACGGTTCCAATAAGATCAGCAGCCTGATCGCCAGAGTGAAGGAGCTGGGCATGGACAGCGTCGCGATCACAGATCACGGTGTTATGTACGGTGTGATCGACTTCTATAAGGAGGCCAGGGCGGCAGGTATTCATCCGGTCATCGGCTGTGAGGTCTATGTAGCGCCCGAATCGCACTTCGACCATACCGGCAGGGTCAATGAGAAGCGCTATTACCATCTGGTCCTGCTGGCCGAGAACAATCAGGGCTACCACAACCTGATCCGCATCGTGACCCGCGGTTTTACCGAGGGCTTTTATTATAAGCCCCGGGTCGATAAGGAGCTGCTGCGCCAGTTTCATGAGGGCATCATCGCCCTCAGCGCCTGCCTGGCCGGGGAGATCCCCCGCTATCTGACCATGGGCCAGTACGATCAGGCAAAGAAGGCCGCTTTGGAGATGGAAGACATTTTCGGGAAGGATCACTTCTATCTGGAGCTGCAGGATCACGGCATTCCCGAGCAGAAGACCGTCAATCAGGGGCTGCTGCGCTTAAGCCAGGAGACCGGTATAGAGCTTGTGGCTACAAATGACATCCACTATACCATGGCAGAGGATGCCCAGGCCCACGACGTCCTGCTCTGCATCCAGACAGCCAGGAAGGTTTCCGATGAGGACCGCATGCGCTATGAGGGCGGACAGTATTATGTAAAGTCTCCCCAGGAGATGGCGGCACTATTCCCCTACGCGCCGCAGGCCATAGAGAATACCCACAAGATCGCCATGCGCTGCAATGTTGACATCTCATTCGGCGAATATAAGCTCCCTCACTTTGATGTGCCCCAGGGATATGATTCCTGGACTTATCTGAACAAGCTGGTCTGGGACGGAGCCGCAGAACGCTATCAGCAGATGACGCCCCAGCTTCAGCAGAGGATCCATTTCGAGCTGGATACCATAAAGACCATGGGTTTTGTCGATTATTTCCTGATCGTCTGGGATTTTGTACACTATGCAAAGACCCACGGCATTATGGTCGGCCCGGGGCGGGGGTCTGCAGCCGGCAGCATCGTGGCTTACTGCCTGGATATCACAACGCTGGACCCCATGCATTACGGCCTGCTCTTCGAACGTTTCCTCAATCCCAACCGTGTCACCATGCCCGATATTGACGTGGATTTCGCCGACGAGCGCCGGCAGGAGGTCATAGATTACGTCATAGACAAGTACGGGAAGGACAGGGTCGTGCAGATCGTTACATTCGGCACCCTTAAGGCGCGCGGCGTCGTGCGGGATGTAGGCCGGGCGCTGGACCTGCCCTATGCCCTCTGCGACAGCATTGCCAAGATGATCCCCAATAATGATCTGAAGATGACCATAGATAAGGCCCTGACCGTGAACCCCGAGCTGAAAAAGCTTTATGACGGCGACGAGGTTGTAAAGAATCTCATAGATATAGCCCGTCAGCTGGAGGGCCTGCCCAGACATACTTCTGTACATGCCTCCGGCGTGGTCATCAGTCCCCGGCCGGTGGAGGACTATGTGCCCCTTTCCCGGGGCGCCGACGGCGTCATCACTACCCAGTTCACCATGACGACACTGGAAGAGCTGGGCCTTTTAAAGATGGATTTTCTGGGCCTGCGGACGCAGACCGTCATCCAGAACGCCTTCGCCCTTATAAATCAGAACCGGAACCAGGGGGACCAGGTCTCCCTGTCAGGCATAGATTATACAGACCAGGCGGTCTACGGCCTGATCAGCAGCGGAAAGACAGACGGTATCTTCCAGCTGGACTCAAGCGGCATGCAGGATTTCATGAAAAGGCTGAAGCCCGATAAGCTGGAAGATCTGATCGCGGGCATTTCCCTTTACCGGCCCGGACCCATGTCCTTTATTCCCCGCTTTATCCGCTGCAAGGAGGACCCCAGCCTGATCAGCTATGACACGCCCGAGCTGGAGGAGATCCTGCGGCCGACCAACGGCTGCATTGTCTACCAGGAACAGGTCATGCAGATCGTCATGAAGCTGGCCGGCTACGACCTGGGCCGGAGCGATCTTGTGCGCAGGGCCATGGCCAAGAAAAAGGCCGATGTTATGGCCAAGGAGCGGCAGTACTTTGTCTATGGAAATAAGGAGCTGAATGTGCCCGGCTGCGTGGCCAACGGCATTTCCGAGGACGTGGCCAACAAGATATTCGATGAAATGACGGATTTCGCCCAGTACGCCTTCAACAAATCGCATGCAGCCACCTATGCGGTGGTATGTTACCAGACCGCCTGGCTCAAGCATTATTATCCGGTAGAATTCATGGCTGCCCTGATGACTTCCTATATAGACAGTTCATCCAAAGTGGCGGGCTATCTCATCAGCAGCCGCGCCATGGGCATACAGATCCTGCCGCCGGACATCAACGCCGGCATCGGCGGATTCTCAGTCTCCGGAGACTGTATCGTCTACGGTCTGTCCGCTGTCAAGGGCATAGGGACCCCCATTGTGAACGCGGTCGTTGCCGAGCGGGAAAAGGGCGGCCGCTTCAGCAGTCTCAGCAATTTCGCAGACCGTATGTACGGCAGTGATATAAACAAACGGGCCGTAGAGAACTTTATAAAAGCGGGCGCTTTTGACGGCCTGGGCGCCACCCGCAAGCAGATGCTCTTCGTCTACGGGCAGATCATGGACCAGGTCGCCCAGAACCGGAAAAAGAACATCAGCGGCCAGATGACTCTCTTTGACTTCATGAGTGAAGACGAGCGCAAGGCCTATGAGGTGCAGTACCCGGATGTGGGAGAATACGACAAGAGCACGCTGCTGGCTTTTGAGAAGGAAGTCCTGGGCGTTTACCTGAGCGGGCATCCGCTGGATGACGACCGGGCGGACTGGGAGAGAAATATTACTGCCCGGTCTATAGACTTCATCCCCGATGAGGAGAGCGGCCAGCCCGGGGTCCAGGATCAGCAGAGAGTTACCATAGGCGGCCTGATCAGTCACGTCACGGTCAAGACGACAAAGACGAAAAGGCAGATGGCCTTTGTGGAGGTCGAGGACCTGTTCGGGACGGTGGAGGTGCTTCTTTTCCCCAATGACTATGAAAGGATCCAGAACCGGATCCGGGAAGACGCCAAGCTCTTTATCCAGGGCAGGGTATCCGTCACAGAGGATGCCCAGGCAAAACTGATCGCCGAAAAGGTCACCTTTTTCGAAGATATACCAAAAGAAGTCTGGATCCAGTATCCGGACAAGAAGGCATTTCTGGATGACCAGAGCCGGCTTTACAGCCTGCTTTCGGATCCGGAGATGCAGGGCAGGGACAGGGTCACCGTTTTCTGCCGGTCGGAGAGGGTCATAAAGCGCCTTCCCCGCGGCTGCGATATCCGCGCGGACGGGGCGCAGCTGGGTAAGCTGGCAAAGATTTATGGAACTGATAACGTAAAGGTCACCCGGCAGAAGCTGGGCTC
This sequence comes from uncultured Eubacteriales bacterium, assembly GCA_900317095.1. Classification (GTDB taxonomy): domain Bacteria; phylum Bacillota; class Clostridia; order Lachnospirales; family Lachnospiraceae; genus UBA2912. The sequence goes on from ONFL01000013.1 coordinate 21,454, forward strand.
CAGGCGATGAGCCAGAAAAACCGGCCTTGTCTGGGAAGGCAGGACTGTTTCCGGAATAAACGGAGTATAATGCAGGGAGGTTTTCGGAAATGAATAAGAGTATGAGTACCATCGGAGTGCTGACAAGCGGGGGAGATGCCCCGGGAATGAACGCCGCTATCCGCGCGGTCGTCCGTACAGCGGTAGCCTACGGCTGCCGGGTCAAGGGGATCCAGAAGGGCTATATGGGCCTGCTGGAGGGAGAAATGATCGACCTGGGCGCAGGCAGTGTTTCAGATATCATCAACCGGGGCGGTACTTTTCTTTATACTGCCCGCTGTGAAGAATTCATGACGCCGGAAGGCCAGCAGCAGGGAGCTGAGATGTGCCGCAAAAACAGCATAGACGGCCTGGTCGTCATCGGCGGCGACGGATCCTTCCGCGGCGCGCAGAAGCTGGCCGGCCTGGGCATAAATGTCATCGGCGTGCCCGGCACCATAGACCTGGATATCGCCTGCACAGAATACACCATCGGCTTTGATACAGCGGTCAATACAGCTATGGAAGCCATAGATAAGGTAAGGGATACCTCTACATCCCATGAACGCTGCAGCATCATAGAGGTCATGGGCCGCAATGCCGGCTACATAGCCCTTTCCTGCGGCATCGCCAATGGCGCCGAGGACATCCTGCTTCCCGAGATCTATAATTATGATGAGGAAGTTCTGGTAGACCATATCATGGAAAACCGTAAGAGAGGTAAGAAGCATCATATCATCATAAATGCTGAGGGCGTCGGCCACTCCACCAGCATGGCCCGCCGGATAGAAGCGGCGACCGGACTGGAGACCCGCGCGACTATCCTTGGACATCTGCAGAGAGGCGGCAGCCCCACAGCCCGCGACCGTGTGATGGCTTCCCTGATGGGCGCCTATGCGGTCGATATCCTCATGAGCGGCAAGAGCAGCCGCATCGTCGCCTACAAGAACGGTGCTCTGGTTGACTATGACATAGACGAAGCTCTGAGCATGCATAAAGAGCTGGACAGCTTTGCCCTGAGCGTATCCCGGATCATGGCAAGATAAGGGTCAGATCCATGATAACAAGCGCAGCCAATCAGCAGATAAAGGAACTGAAAAGCCTTCTGACCCGGCCGCGGGAGCGGGCAAAAACCGGCTGTTTCGTGGCCGAGGGCATCCGCATGGTTTCCGAGACGCCGCCGGAGCGGATCGCCGCCCTGTATCTGTCGGAAAGTTTTGAGAAAAAATGCCGGGAGCAGGCAATGCTGCCGCCGGCCCTGCTGGAAAAAGCCGTGACCGTGCAGGACCGCATCCTGCAGTCCGTTTCCCCGGAAAAGGCTCCTCAGGGCATACTGGCAGTCGTGCAGGGCAGGGAAAATACCCTGGCCGAGCTGACAGCCGGCCCCGCTCCCCTGATCCTGGCCCTGGAGAATATCCAGGATCCGGGCAATCTGGGAACCATGCTGCGGACCGGCGAGGGAGCAGGCGTGTCCGGTGTTCTCATGAGCCGGGACACGGTGGACCTGTACAATCCCAAGACCGTGCGCTCTACCATGGGTTCCCTCTATCGGGTAAAGCACGCCCGCAGCGCTTCCCTGGCGGAAGACATCCGCTCTATGCAGGCAGCAGGCATCCGGGTCTATGCGGCTTATCTGGGCGGCAGCCGGGAGTATGATCTGCCTGACTATACCGGCCCCACAGCTTTTCTGATCGGCAATGAGGGGAACGGCCTCAAGCAGGAGACGGCAGCCCTGGCCGATGAGCGGATCCGCATTCCCATGGCAGGACAGCTGGAATCTCTCAATGCCGCCGCCGCGGCCTCCATTCTGCTATACGAGGCAGCCCGCCAGCGCAGGGCTCAGGGGAAACGCTGAAAAAAAGAAACTGCAGGAGGATGACAGAAACTGCAGGAGAGAAAGCAGTAAAAAACGGAAATTACAGCCCTGCTATGGACATTTTAAAGCCTGCGGGTGTATACTTGGAACGATATAGACAGAAAATACAGCGTAGAGCCTTATCAGGCAGGGCCGGAGGTCCTTAGATCATGAGAAAATTTGCGAAGTGGGCCATAAAATATCCGCTTCTCTACGGCGGACTTTTTGTGCTTGTTTATTTCAGCTGGTTTATGCTGCTGGAGAAGAGGACAGGTCCTTTCCTGCTGGTGCACAGCAGGCTGGACGATATGATCCCCTTTATAAAATATATGATCATCCCCTATGAACTGTGGTTCTTTTATATAGCGGGAACTATCATGTATTTCTATTTCAGCAGCAGGGAGGATTTCTGGAATGCCTGCCGCTATCTTTTCCCGGCAATGATCATTGCGCTGATCATCTACACGATCGTGCCGACCGGCCTGAATCTGCGGCCGCAGATCACGGATACAGACATTTTTTCCCGGCTGATCGTCCATCTGTACCAGACAGATACGCCGACGAACGTCTGCCCGTCCCTGCATGTCTACAACAGCGTGGCGCTTAATACCGTTATTCAGAGATCCAATGCCTTCCGCCATAAGCGGACGGTAAAGACCTGCTCCTGGATACTTTGCGTCCTGATCTGCATTTCCACGGTCTGCCTCAAGCAGCACTCTATCATAGATGTCTTCTGGGCGCTGGTCCTGGCGGTTGTCCTCTACCCGCTCTCTTACAAGCCGGTGTTCTTTAAGTCCGGGGAAGACGCGCAGACCAAGCAGGCAGAGCACGGTGCATAATTAGATATAGTCAGCCGGCTGCGGGCCGGCATTACAACGGTTATCATTAGGCCGCTCCGCGGATGCAGGGCGGCCTTGTTTATACCAGATTTTTGGGAGAATTTATATGGACAGATATGATAAAGAAGGCATCCTTACCCAGCTGCGGACAAGCCGCATGGGAAGGAACCTTGAGTTTTGGGAAGAGACAGGGTCCACAAATACCCGCGCCCTGGAGCTGGCCGCGCAGGGAGCCCCCGAGGGAACCCTGGTCGCCGCGGATGTACAGACATCCGGCAGGGGACGCCGGGGCCGGGACTGGAATTCACCCGGAGGAAGCGGCATCTGGATGAGTCTGCTGCTCTGGCCGCAGATTTCCCCGGAAAAAATTCCCCAGATCACTCTGACGGCGGCTCTGGCAGTGCGGGATGCCCTTTCAGTCCAGGTGCCGGGCTGCGGCATAAAGTGGCCCAATGATATCATTTACGGCGGCAGGAAGGCCTGCGGGATCCTGACCCAGATGCAGGCGGAAGAGAGAGGGCTGGCTGTAGTTGTGGGGATCGGGGTCAATGTCAATACCAGAGCTTTCCCCGAAGATCTCAGGGGCATCGCGGTTTCCCTCTACCAGCTGACCGGGAAAGAGTTCAGCCGCAGCGCGATCGCAGCGGACATACTTTATTATTTTGAAAAATATTACGAGAAATTTCAGCGGGCGGGCAGCTTTGAGCCTCTGGCAGCAACCTACAACGACAGCCTGGTCAATATAGGCCGCGCCGTACGGGTTGCCCTGCCCGATGAAAGCTTTGAAGGCAGAGCAGAGGGCATAGATGGTGACGGCCGTCTGCTGGTATCAGGAGAAGATGGAAGCGTGCGCGCCGTGCTCTCCGGTGAAGTCAGCGTGCGTGGCGAGGGAGGATATATCTGATGCAGGACAGCACTGTTTTATGCGCAAGCAGCGCCTACGAGAGAAAATATTATCTGAATCCGGTCTATGAAAAACTTCCCCAGCAGGTGAAGGATGAACTGCAGATCATGTGTGTACTCTATACCGAAGATGTCGGAGGTACGCTGACCCTGGAATTTGACGAGGACGGAAGCCTGCTGCTGATCCCGGCAGCTGAGGAAGATGACATTCTTTATGACAACATTGGCAGCGCTCTGAAGATCCATCAGCTGCAGCGGGACAAGGGCGAACTCTTCGAAGCCCTGGAACGCTACTACCGTGTGGTCATCTGCGGAGAGGAGGATGTAGATGCTTCTGGCGATTGACGTCAGCAACACGCTGACGACACTTGCGACATTTGAAGGAGATAAATTGCACCGGATATTCCGGATCACGACAAAGGAGACCCGCAGTTCTGATGAATACGGCGTACTTCTGCGCAATCTGGTCGACCTGTCCGACGCCAGCTATCACGATATAGAGGGAATTATCATTTCTTCCGTGGTGCCCGGCCGCATGCACGCCATCAACAGTGCCTGCATCCGCTATTTCGGACTCAAGCCGATCATCATCGGCCTGGGCGTCCGCACCGGCATCAAGGTTAAAGCAGCCGATCAGAAGGAAGTCGGATCTGATCTGATCGTAAACGCGGCGGCGGTCCATGAGCTCTATCCCGGCCCGGCCATCGTCATAGATTTCGGCACCGCCACCATCTATCAGGTTGTGCAGGAGGACGGGACGCTGGATTCCGTCGTCATCGTGCCCGGCGTGCAGGTCAGCCTGAATGCCCTCGTCAGCCAGGCGGCCAGGATCCCTGATGTGGAGATAAAAAAGCCCCGGACTATCCTCAACAATTCCACGACCGAATGCATACAGGCCGGTATATTCTACGGGACGGTAGGGCAGACAGAATATATAGTCCGCCGGCTCAAAAAGGAGTCCGGCCTGGCGGATGCCAGGGTCATTTCCACCGGCGAGTTTGCCAAGATGATCAGTATGGAAACGGATTGTGTCGACCATTACGACCCCTGGCTGACCCTGCAGGGTCTGCGGATCATTTTCGACAAGAACAGAAGGCGGAAATGATGGGGCCGGGAAGTCTTTCTATAGGCAGCGTGAAGCTGGATCTGCCCCTGATCCTGGCTCCCATGGCCGGCGTCACGGATCTGCCCTTTCGGATCCTCTGCAGAGAGCAGGGGGCGGCCCTGGTCTGCAGTGAAATGGTGAGCGCCAAGGCAATCACGTTCGGCAGCCGCAAGACCCGGACCCTGCTGCAGTCTGACCCGGCAGAGCGGCCTTTTTCCCTGCAGCTTTTCGGGAGCGATCCCCAGGCGCTGGACCAGGCTGCGCGGATGATAGATGGGGAGGATTTTGATATCCTGGATTTCAACATGGGCTGTCCGGTGCCCAAGGTCGTGGGAAACGGAGAGGGCTCAGCCCTGATGCTTGATCCGAAGAAGGCCCGGGCGGCCCTGGAAGCCCTGGTCCGGAATTCTTCCAGACCGGTCACCGTAAAGATACGCGCCGGCTTTGATGAAGAGCATAAGAACGCCCCGGAGATCGCCCGCATCGCAGAAGACTGCGGCGTCAGCGCGGTAGTGGTCCACGGCCGCACCCGGCAGCAGTACTACAGCGGCCGCGCCGACTGGGACATGATCCGCCGCGTAAAGGAAGCTGTGAAGATTCCGGTCATCGGAAACGGCGATATCCGCAGCGGAGAAGATGCCCTGCGGATGATGGAGGAGACCGGCTGCGACGGCGTCATGGCCGGCCGGGGCGCCAGGGGCAATCCCTGGATATTTCGGGAGATC
>ONFL01000096.1 GCA_900317095.1 uncultured Eubacteriales bacterium
GATGAATGCTTCTTTGACCCCATGCGGGCCATAAAAGAGAGACAGGGAAACGGAATCCCCACCTTCAAGCCCTGGACCCTTCCGATCATTGAAGAGAGGCTTACATACGCACAGGACGCAGGTGTTCCGGCTTTTGCCATCGACGTCGATACGGCAGGACTGCCCCACGCAGGCAAGAGCAAGACGCCTTTCAGTAAGAAATCACCAGAGGATCTCAGGCAGATTGCTCAGATGACAGATATCCCGCTGATCGTCAAAGGAATCATGACTCCACAGGCGGCAGAGCGGCTGATCGATACCGGCGTCTACGGCATCGTGGTCTCCAACCACGGCGGCCGGGTCATGGATGAAGGACTCTCCAGTGCGGAAGTTCTCCCTGCCATCCGCCGGGCAGTCGGAGGCAGACTGAAGATTTTCGCGGACGGCGGCGTGCGCACCGGCACAGATGTCTTCAAAATGCTGGCCCTGGGTGCAGATGCCGTTCTTATCGGCAGGCCTTATATTGTGGCAGCCTACGGCGGCGGAGCAGAGGGCGTCCGCATCTATACAGAGAAGGTCAGAACGGAGCTGGCTGATGCCATGAATATGTGCGGATGCCGGACACTGGCAGATATCGGACCGGATAAGATCGCTGTCCTGCCCTGATCTTAAAGACAGAAATCACATAAAAAGGCGGAGCGCCGCCTCCTGTAAATAGGGGGCAGTGCTCCGTCTTTGCCTTTTTGCATACTCCTGGATACATCCATATCAGGATCTGACTATATTATATCCGTCCTTTTCTTCTCCGATACAAAGCTGTCAGCAGGCAGAGAAAAAGGCCTGCAAGGGTCATAAGCCATCCCTCTCTCTGGCCGGGTGTCTGATATGTCAGTTCTATCTGATGGCTGCCTGCCGCAAGCGGCAGCCCCATATACATAGTATCCGCCTGGTAAAGCCGCGCCTCTTTCCCATCTACCTTTGCAGTCCAGCCCTCTGACCAAGGAACGGACAGGATCAGCACCTTGTCTGTCTGCAGATCAATGTCCCCTGTCAGGCAGTCTGTCGCGGAACCCGCCAGATGAAGATCTACATGCTGCAGGATCTCTTCTTTCATGGCCTGCAGCCGGTCCGCAGTCTCTCCCATCGGCTGGCAGAGCACCTGCAGGTCTTCATAGCTGTAAGTCCCCCGGCAGGGGAATGTGATGGTGATCTCTTCCATTGCCGCCTGGCTGTAATAAAGATTGACCAGAAAATCCCTGCGGCCATTGTACCAGGAATATTCCGGGGTCTCCAGACTGAAAAAGCGGCTGTGGCTTATGCCCGCTTTGTCCCTTGTCTGCAGCTTCAGAGACTGTACCCTGGGCTCCATGTAATAGCGGCTGCTGCCCTGTCCCTCAAATGTCAGACCTGTCAGGCTGAGATAAGTTTCGACTTCTTCAAGGCCCTGCGTGCGCAGCGTAACGACTGCCCCAGGCTGTGTGACCAGGAAAGATTTCCCCTGCCGGATGACGCCGCTGCCGCATGTCATCTGCACCGGCAGGCTTTCCCCTGTAAAGCACGGTTTTACCTGCACAAGATCCGCTCCGGGATCAGCATTCTCATAATCCTTCAGATAGACGCCCTGCAGCAGTGCCTCCTGCCTCTGGAAGGGCGTCATGGCCTGCCAGTCCTCTTCGGATATAAGTCCGGCGCTGGTAAATCCCAGCGGCAGGGCGTTCTTATTTTCATAGATGCAGTATGTCCGCAGACCGTCCGGCCTTTCCACCTCTTCCTCCGCTATCTTTTCAAATCCATAGGGAACGGCAGCAGGAGCCAGCCCCTTAATACGGACCGCCCAGCGCACACCGGCCAGATTCATGAGAATGGTCCGCCTGTCCGGGTCGGAATAGGACAGAGACATCTTAGCCTCTGTCAGCATCTGGTCCTGGAATGTGGAAATGCCGGAATTTTGCAGACTCCAGTAATAACCAGTGCTGAATTTATCCTCGAAGACCGCGTCATTTTCAAAGCGCAGCCGGTTGTTATCCATGAAAGAATAGCGGGAAAATTCACTGTCATCCATATAGGGGGCAAGCGCCTCAAGCTCAGCCGGATGCAGCCCCGCCTGCAGGGTCTGCCGGTCCGGGAACTGGGCCACGTAGTTCAGATCCAGCGGTGAAAAACCGCTCAGGGCCATTCCCGCAGCGGCCAGGATCACCGCAGCTGTCATAAGCACGGGCAGGCTCTTTTCCGTAAAAGACCTGCCGGGTCCGGCCTCTGAAGCCGGAAGCTGTCCGCTCTGCCCGGCGGCTGCAGGCCCCGCGCTCTTCCCATTGTCCTCCCGCCCCCTTCTTTCCCGGATATAGAGGATCAGGGCCAGTAATAAGGCCAGACTCATGGAAAAAATGGCATTTCCGGTCCGCGACCAGGTCAGGATCAGGCAGGCAGCCAGGGCAGCGCCTGCCGCGGTCAGCAGAAAACGGTTTCTCTTTCTGTCCGCCTGCAGAAGCTGCGGCCAGCAGAAGGCTGTGATAAAGCCGATCAGCAGGCTGTAGCCGAAATGCCAGCGGCCGGACGGATAGGAAAACCCATTGAAAATATGCTGCATGACCGGCAGCATCAGAAAGAAGGTCAGCAGGGCAAAAGCAACCCGCAGACGCAGCCGGCGCAGATTCTGCGCAGATCCGTCCGTTTTGCCGTTTTTCCCATAATAAAGAAGGAATATGCACAGCAGGGCGGGTGACGCGTAGCCCAGCCTTACCCAGTTTGTGCCGGCAGCTTCATCATAGGATACGAAAGCCCCCAGAAAACTCTCGTAGTACTGGGGCGGATAGATCACGTCATAGGCAATCTTCGTCGCCGCCCGCTGATCGCCGGTCAGCAGACGGATCTCCGGCCAGAGTATCATGCAGCTAAGCAGGGTCCCTGCTATTACCAGGAAAAGCAGCCGGACCAGATCCTTTCCGGCCTGCCTCCATCTTCCCGCCGGAAGAGGCACAAAGATCTGAAACAGGGCATACAATGCGGCCAGCAGCATCAGCATATAGAAGAAATAAAAATTCGATACAGCGCTGATGAATACGCTCAGCAGGAAGAGCCAGGGCTTCTTCTTCTCAAGGACCCTGTCAATGCCGAGCAGCAGCAGGGGCAGCCAGATCATGGGGTTCAGAAAATCCGGATGCCGGGCAGCGCAGAAAAGGCTGTAACCGCAGAAAGTGTAGACCAGAGCACCTGCCAGAATGCCGTCCCGGCGCAGGTCTTTCTTTGAAAGACAATAAGCCGAAAAAGCTGCCCCTGCGCACCACATGCGAACAAAGACTGTGATTTCATAATAAACCGGGATAAAGCGGTCCGCCACGAAAGCAGCCGGAAAGGCAAAGGGGTCTCCCGTTACATAAAACTGCAGCACGGTAGGAATGTCAGAACCGTATCCCATACTGAAGGACCAGGCCGGGATCCGCAAAGTGTGGTTCTCAAAAAGCTCCCGGGCGATCTGCCGCAGCCACCGGGCGTAATAGACAAGACCGGCCAGATGCTGACTGTATCCGTCATCCTGCCAGATCAGGGACTTGTTATAGATTACAAAGTGCACAAAACAAAGGCCTGCCGTCAGGAGAAAGAGCAGGGTGAATGTCAGGTAATACCTCCCCCTGCTCTCCTCCCGGGGACGGGCCGGATATAAATTTTCCAAATATATTTCTCCGAATGATTGTTTTTTTATTCTTTTCTGTCAGCGGTCTTGCGGAACACCATGCCCTTGCTGATCACATAGTTGAGTATGATAACAATAAACTGGGCCGCAAGCTTGACGCCCGCCGCGTTAAGACCCCGCCAGGTTATAAAAAGGAAGAGGATCAGCTCTTCCACACCCAGGGTGAAAAGGCGGCCGCCAAAAAACAGGGCCATCTGCCTGAAAAAGGCGCGCGGACCTGTCGTTCTGCCGTCGAAGACCCATGTCCTGTTTGTAAAAAACTGAAAAAGAACACAGGCGATCCAGCAGATGATATTGTTTACTAAGGCATTGATGTCTGTCAGCTTATCTATGGCAAAAAACAGGAAGAAATTCAGGAAAAAGGAAAGTCCTCCAAAAAGCAGATACATGAGGAGCTGCTTGTGTTTCCTGTAAAATGGCTCCAGCGGCCGCAGCAGCGGCAGATGCATCATGCGGTCAAATATATCTTCTTTTTGTTCTTTATGGCTGCTCATGATCATTATTCTCCGCCAGGGGCATCCCTTTAGTTGATGACGATATCCTCCAGCTTTCTTTTGGGAACATAGTGAACGTCATTCTCATCCCGGTAATAATTGGTGTCGCCGTCCCTGTCAGCCTCCGTCAGCACAATCTTCTCGTCCGGTTTCCCCAGCGCGACGACCAGCATGGGCCGCAGATGCTTCGGCAGCTCCAGCACCTGTGCCAGAGATCCGGGAGTGAAATTGCCGATCATGCAGCCGCCCAGGCCTTCTTCCACAGCCATGAGCAGAATGGCCTCGGCCGTGATGCCCAGGTCTCTCTGATAACGCGCAAGATTGTCATCCAGATCTGTGTCCTGGCAGATGACAATAAAGGCCGTCGGGCACTTACCGGGATGCGGCAGGGTCAGCTGAGGCAGGGCCCGTGCCCAGCGGGTCTGATCCTGGATCTTCTTTACCTCTTCTTTCTCATAAGCAATATAGTATTTCAGAGGCTGCCGGTTCACACTGGACGCACAGTAACGGGCAGCATCCACATAGCGCAGGAGCTGCTCCCTTGTAAAATGATAGCTCTCATCATATCCACGATAGCTTCTGTCCTTTTTTAATAGTTCAAGCACACTCATCTTCTATTCCTTCCCTCTCATCCACAGCCCGGTCATATATTTTTATGCACCGTCTCTATCGATTTCATTATTTATATATTATGCACCATTCCATTTGATAAAGGCAAGATTTTTATTCAAATGCCTCTTTCTCCCCTTAAAAAAGCCTGAAAATACGGGCCGTTAAGGCAGATGCACAATAATGTTTGTGCGGCGGCTTATAGATTTGTGCACATGAGGTATGTATACTTGAGCACAGTAAAGAAAAGAACACAGCACCGGTGCTGCAAGAGTAAAAGCAGACCGCGGCTGTGTTCTTTTTTTATATCAAGCACGCAGGTTTGTGCAGATGGAGGTTACACACATGGCAGATACAGAAGCAAAAAGAGAAGTTGAGATCGAGATAAAGGATCTGGGCGTCTCCTTTACAGATAATGCAGGAAACCCGGTGCAGGCCCTCACAGGCGTGAACCTGGATATCTACAAAGGCGAATTCATAGCCCTGCTGGGGCCTTCCGGATGCGGCAAGACAACACTTCTCCGATCCGTAGCAGATCTCCAGCAGCCGACAGAGGGAAAGATTTCCATTGAGGGAAATACTCCCCGCCAGACCCGCCTGGCAAGAAAATTCGGCTTTGTCTTTCAGCAGCCGGTCCTCTTCGACTGGCGGACCGTCCGCAAGAACGTGGAGCTGCCGCTGGAAGTTATGTCGGAGAGCAAAGAAGAAAGAGCCAAGCGGGCTGAAGAGATGCTTGAGATGGTGGGTCTTTCCAATTTCGCGGACAGCTACCCCAAACAGCTTTCCGGCGGTATGCAGCAGAGAGTAAATATCGCCAGAGCCTTCTCCTTGAAGCCGGACATCCTGCTCATGGATGAACCCTTCTCCGCTCTGGACGAGTTCACAAAGGAAAAGCTCCATATGGATCTGCTCCGCCTCTGGAAAGCAACAAATAAAACGATCCTCTTTGTTACCCATAATATAGAGGAAGCTGTTTTCCTCTCCACAAGAGTCTGTGTTTTCACACCGCATCCCGGCCGGCTGGCCAATGTCGTAGACATTACTCTCCCGCAGCCCAGAGAGCTGAACATGAAGAACACCATGGAATTCACAAACCTGGTTGCGCAGGTCCGGGGAAGTTTCGAAGGAGGAAGCCTTTAATATGAAGAAAAGCATTTTTGAAAAGAAATGGGTATCCGTTCTTTTCTGGATCGTGCTTCTGATCATTGCCTGGGAAATCGGGGCATTCATCGTAGCCGCCACCAAGAGAACACCGGCAAATATCCTTCCTCATCTGACCAATATAATAGCAGCGGCATTTTCCACAAAGCAGGTTGCCGGCAAACTGACCGCCAGCGAGGTCGTCTTTACCAGTGCAGGCGCCACTCTTTTCCGGGCGCTGGTCGGATTTGTACTGGGAGCCGTCGTCGGATATGTTCTGGCGCTGCTTATGAAGCTTTCCGGTATCGTTGAAAAGCTGATCTTCCCTTACCTGATGCTGATCCAGCTGATCCCGGTTATCGGACTTGCACCTATCATCCTCTCCATCACCGGCGATATTAATATAAGCCGAGTTATCATCTCAGCTATCCTCTCCTTCTTCCCGGTAGCGACAAACGTACTGGAAGGCATGAAAGCTGTTCCCAAGGATAATTACGATCTCATGTATACTTACGCGGCACCTAAATGGATGATATTCTCCAAGGTGCTGATCCCCAGTTCTAAGCCCTATCTCTTTACCGGACTCAAGACCGGTGCCCCGATGGCGATCACCGCTTCTATCCTTGTCGATACCCTTCAGGGAGACGGCGGCCTGGGCTGTATGCTTTCTCAGTCCCTCAAACACGCCATGAACATCTACGTTTTCTGGCTGATCGTTTTCTTCTGCGCCATCATCGGTATCCTGAGCACCTATGTGATCGGGTGGATCGAACTGGCGGTAACCCCGTCGCTGCGGGTTGAAAGAAGAACTTCCAGACCCGGCCGTCCAAAAAAAAACAAAAAAGCACTGATAGAGAAGAACGGAGGAATGAACAATGACAGCAGTCAGATCCAGAAAGTCTAAGAGTGCGAAAAACGCGGCCAACGCTGCGCTGACCATCATTCTCCCGGTTGCCCTGGGCGTCCTGATCGTAGCCCTCTGGCAGGGAGGTGTCCTGCAGAAGCTGTTCGGCACAGATGACTATGTTCTTCCCGAGCCTACCAGGATCTTCTCCATATTTCAGGATAACTCGTCCGCTGTGTGGGCAAATATTAAGATAACCACTTCAGTTGCCATGCTGGGACTTCTTTTCGGAAGCCTCCTCGGATACGCAGCCGCCGTTCTCGGAGCCTTAAAACCCGGTATCGGCGCGGGCGCCCTTGCGGTTGTCGGAGCTTTCGCTTCTGTTCCCCTGGTTGCTCTTGCTCCTGTAATGAACAACCTGACCCGTGATGTATCCAGAGTTGCAGAAACCCGAAGCTTTGTCGCCAAGATCCTGGTCGTTATGCTGATCGCGGCAGCGGACATGGGACTGAACGCATACCGGGGACTGACAGAGCTTCCGCCCTATGCAGTTGATCTCATGAAAACTTATGCGGCCTCTTCGAAAACAGTTTTTCTCAAGCTCCGTCTTCCCAACTCCGTACCTTACATATTTACGGCACTGAAGGTTTCCGTTCCCGCCTCTATCATGACGGCGATCGTAAGCGAATATTTCGCCGAATTCAATGGCGGAGTCGGGCGGCAGATCCGTGAAAATATCCTGCTTGCCCAGTATTCGACAGCCTGGGTCTACATCATGGCAGCCTGCGGCATCGGCGTCGGGACCTATGTCATCCTGATGATCGTCCGCTCCATCATCGCCCGCAAGTTCCATATGTAAATAGATAGTCTGCCGGCCTGGCCGGCCTGATTATAGAATGTTTCCTGCAGCAGCTGCTGCAAATTACATGACTATGTAAAGGAGGATTTGTATGAAAAAACGAAATCTCAAAGCAGTTTCCATGATGATGGCAGTCTGCATGGCTGCCGGCGGACTTGCCGCTTGCGGCAGTTCATCCAGTTCCAGCAAGACAGAAGAAACAACGGCAGCTACAGAAGCCGCTGCTGCTGAAAGCACAGCAGAAACTTCCGCAGGATCTGATGCATCTTCTTCCGACAGTGAATGGGGCGTTCCCACCGAAGAAGCCGAGAGAGTCCTCAAGGCTGCTGCTGCTGCCGGACAGGTCGGCAACTGGGGCAACGGCAACCAGTATGAGCTGCTGGCACTGCTCACAAAATACGGCCTTCCTACCGACTATGTAACAGAGGACTTCACCATGGACGCCTTTGATGACGACTCCATCACCCTGGCTTCCGCCATGACCTACAATGAGATGGGCCTGGTAAAGAATGACTACGACGGCGGCTATGGCTACGGTGATTCCGTAAAGACCATCGATATGAACGATGAGGGCGTCGGCATGCTGGAGGATAACATCATTACCTCCAAGAAATTTGCCGAAGAGAATCCCCAGACCGTGCAGGCCTTCCTCTACGCTTCCCTTAAGGGCTGGGCAGACGCTGTAGCAGATCCCGAGGGAGCAGCTCAGATCGTCTATGAAGCAGGTTCTTCCGTATCTCAGGATCATCAGAAATACATGGCTTCCGAGGTCGCTAAGCTGACAGCAACCGACATGAACGGCGATACCGTTGATCAGGTCGGCACCATGGATGAAACCGCTATGCAGCAGACACTGGATCTGGCCAAGAAATACATCGCTCTGGATGACGCTACAGCTCAGAAGAAGCTGCAGAGCCTGACCCTGGATGACATCCGTGATACATCCTTCTTTGATGCAGCCATGAAGGCCGACGGAAAGTCCTTTAAGCCGGAAAAGACAGATGTCTCCATCCAGCTCAAGTGGCTCCCTCAGTCCCAGTTCATGGGCTACTACGTTGCACAGGCCAAGGGCTATTATAAAGAAGTCGGCCTCAATGTCAACATCATCTCCGGCGGCGGCGATGTTGCCGAGACAACAGCTGTAAATAACGGAACCGTTGATTTCGGTGTTACCTGGGTATCCAACCTGGCAGCAGCCGATGCAGGCGGCATGGATCTGGTTGAGATCGCACAGATCTTCCAGAGATCCGGTCTTGAGCTTGTCTATAAGCCCGAAAATTTCCAGTAATTTAAGCTGAAGAAAACTTATAATGGATGCCTGGTTCTCCGGCATCCATGGGATGACCGGACGGCTTTGCAAAAGCTGTCCGGGAGATCCCTTCATAAGGCTCCGAAACCATGTCGGGGTCTGATGAAGGGGGCTCCCCTCTCCTCCCGGAAGGAAGAAGAATAAGAGTCCTGCAAAATGCAGCAGATAACAGAAAAACATGAACATGAAAAGGAGATGCTTATATGGATCTGTTAATTAAAGGAGGTACCGTTGTTACCGCATCCGGAAGTTTTCAGGCAGATGTAGCGGTCGACAAAGAGAAAATCGTCGCTATCGGCAAAGATCTGGATATTCCTGCGGACCGTGTAGAAGATGCCACGGGAAAGCTGGTTCTCCCCGGTGCCATCGATGCCCACACACATATGCAGATGCCCTTCGGCGGAACAGTCTCTGCGGACAGCTATCTGGCAGGTTCCCGGGCCGCTGTATGCGGCGGTGTAACCACCATTTTCGATTATCCTGTACAGCATAAGGGAGAAACGATCCTTGGACTGATCAATTCCAAGAAGGAGATCTGCGAGACAGATGCCTGCAGCGACTACGCATTTCACTGCTGCATCACCGACCTCAACGACGGACAGATCCTCGATGAGATGGAAGAAGCCGTTAAGGAAGGCATCACAAGCTTCAAGTGCTTCCTCGTATATAAGAAGGAAGGCATGATGGTCGATGACGGTACACTCTGCACCCTGTTCCTGCGGGCTAAGGATCTTGGAGCCATGATAAACGTTCATGCCGAGAACCCGGATCTGA
Source organism: uncultured Eubacteriales bacterium (assembly GCA_900317095.1). Taxonomy (GTDB): domain Bacteria; phylum Bacillota; class Clostridia; order Lachnospirales; family Lachnospiraceae; genus UBA2912. The sequence continues at coordinate 9,700 of ONFL01000096.1, forward strand.
TAGACCTGAGAACAGCACAGTACCTGAGCGAGGGCAAGACCAGCGCCTGGTATCACTACATGAGCCGCCCGGAATTCGTCGCTGCCGAAGCCGACAAGCGTGTCGTTCACTGGTCCACCCATATGGACGCGCCGGTCTACATCGTACATATGTCAGATAAGGAAGGTCTGGATGCCGTCATAAAGGCAAAGACAGAAGGTCACGAAATTTATGTAGAGACCTGTCCGCAGTACCTTGAATTCACCTGTGATGTTTATAAGAGACCGGATGGGAGAAACTTTGTATGCTCTCCTCCGATGAAGGGCGAAGAAAGCCGTCAGGCTCTCTGGACCGCTATTAAAGACGGCATCATTGATACTGTAGCGACTGACCACTGCCCGTTCCAGCAGGCAGAAAAGGACTGGGGCCTGAATGATTTCTCCAAGATCCCCAATGGCTGCGCCGGTGTTGAAAACCTCTACCCTTACATGCTGGATGCCGCAAATTCCGGCAAGATCAGCTTCGAAAGAGCTGTTGAGCTGTGCTCTACCAATCCCGCAAAGATATTCGGATGCGCCGACAAGGGCGCCATCGAGGTCGGAAAAGACGCCGACATCGTTATCTACGATAAGGATAAGGATTTCACCATCAGTGTAAATAACATGCACAGCGATTATGACCACACCATCTGGGAAGGCAAGAAGCTGCACGGCTACCCGGTAAAGACATTCCTCCGCGGCAATCTTGTATATGACAACGGTGAATTCGTAGGAAAGCCCGGCATGGGCAAGTTCGTACACCGTGTACCCCGCAAATAAACCGGTCCGCTTAGGATTCTTATCATATTAAATAATAAAAAGGAGAATTTTTATGGCAGTTCAGACAGTAGAAAGCAGGAAAGGAATGCTCTTTGCGGAGGCTTCCCGGTGCCTGCTCTGTGACGATCCAACCTGCAGCAGGGCCTGCACGGCCGGCATAGACTGCGGACGGATCCTCCGGGCAGTCAACTTCAAAAATGTGAAGGGAGCCCGCAGACGACTGACAAATCCTGCAGCCTGCCAGAACTGCCCTGCTCCCTGCGAAAGCGCCTGCAGACGCAGTGCTCTTGACCGGCCCGTTTCCATTCGTCAGACTCTGACGGAGCTGGCGAAGGAGCCTCTTGTGCCGGCAGAGCCCGCAGACGAGCAGCTTCTCGAAACGCAGCAGCTGGGAGTAAAATTCAAAAATCCCTTCCTCCTCTCCTCTTCCGTCGTAGGCAGTAATTACGAAATGGTCGCCAGAGCCTTTGAAATGGGCTGGGGCGGTGTATGTTTTAAGACGATCGGAACGTTCGTACCGGAGGAAGTATCTCCCCGCTTCGGCGCTCTCGCCAAAGAAGATTCCCCTATGATCGGCTTTAAGAATGCCGAGCAGATCTCCGACCACACTCTGGATGAAAATCTTTCCTTCCTGCGCAGACTGAAGGCAGACTATCCAGACAGGGTCATCATTGCTTCCATCATGGGACGTGATGAAGAAGAATGGACCCTGCTGGCAAAGCTGATGGAAGAAAACGGTGCGGACATTATAGAGCTCAACTTCTCCTGCCCGCAGATGGTCGGGGAAGGAATGGGATCCGATGTAGGCACAAATCCCGAACTGGTAAAGGCTTACACAGCCGCCGCAAAGAGGGGCACTTCCCTTCCAGTCCTTGCTAAGATGACACCTAATATCACAGATATGACTGTTCCCGCTGAGGCGGCAATGCTTGCCGGCTCTGACGGACTTGCGGCTATCAACACCGTAAAGAGCGTCATGAACGTCGACCTTTATTCATTCGTCAGCGAGCCCAGGATCGCCGGTTCCTCCTGCGTCAGCGGCTATTCCGGCAAGGCTGTAAAGCCCATTGCCCTGCGCTTTATTTCCGACATGGCTTCCGACGCGGCTCTCAAGGATGTTCCCATCAGCGGCATGGGAGGCATTGAAAACTGGATAGACGCGGCAGAGTTTATGGCACTGGGCTGCGGCAGCATCCAGGTTACCACGGCGGTCATGCAATACGGCTACCGTATCATTGAAGATATGAAGGAAGGCATGATAGATTACCTGAAAGAGACCGGAGCTGGCTCCGTCTCCCAGATCGTCGGCAAAGGGCTGCCTGCCCTCTGTTCCGCGGATGATCTGGACCGGTCTTCTATAGAATATCCTCTCTTCGTCCGCAGCCGCTGCATAGGCTGCGGCAGGTGCTATGTATCCTGCGCGGACGGCGGACATCAGGCTATCAGCATGACAGGACTGGAAGGCAAACCTGTCATGGATCCCAGAAAATGCGTTGGATGCCAGCTCTGCATGCTTGTCTGTCCGGCTGCTGCTATTGAGCCTGGCAGGCGGGTACCCAAAACAAGTATAAAAAGAGTATAAAAATACCATATAACGAAATGAAAGGAGTTATGGTTATGTATACAGCAAGTCTTGAAAGAATGACAGATAAAATCAAAACATTTTCACAGTACGGCGATGCAGGTCACGGCGGAATTACCCGTTACTCACTCTCCCCGGCAGCTATCCAGGCCAGAAATGAATTTAAAAAGAGAATGGAAGCCATCGGAGCAACTATCGAGGTCGATGATGTAGCCAATATGTATGCTACCATCCCCGGCTCCGATCCGGACGCCAAGAGAATCGTTATGGCATCCCATGTTGACTCCGTAAGAAACGGCGGCAATTACGATGGTATCCTCGGTGTCATGAGCGCCATGGAAGTTCTGGAGACCGTTGTTGAGAAGAAAATTCCTCATAAGCATCCTCTGACTGCCATGATCTGGACAAACGAGGAAGGCTCCCTTTATCCGCCGGCTATGATGTGTTCCGGTATCGTCTGCTATGATTATCTGCCCGATGAGATCAAGACAGGTTTCGTATATGACGACATGATGGCCTCCAAGAGCATCATCGACCATACAACCACCTTCGGCGAAGCTCTGGATAAGTCCGGCTTCAAAGGCGACAAGAAGTATCGTCTGTCTCCTGACAACTACTACTGCTATTTCGAGACCCATATCGAGCAGGGACCCATCCTGGAGGACAACGGCAACGATATCGGCGTTGTTGACTGCGTACTGGGCATGTTCAATTACACACTCAAATTCTACGGCCAGACAACCCATGCCGGCACATTCCCGATGCCTAAGAGACGTGACGCCTTCTATGCTGCATCCCAGGCTCTGATCTATCTCCATGACGAGATCGATAAGCTGGGCTATCCGGAACTCGTTTACACAACCGGCGAGCTGGAGTGCCATCCTAACGTACATACCTGCGTTCCTGACTACTATGAATTCTCCTTCGACTGCCGTCATGAGGATCCCCAGGTTCTGGACAAGGTTCTTGCCATCGTAAAGAGCTGCGCTGATAAGGAATGGGCAGGCTGCAAGTGCGAAGTTGTCAAGGCATGGAACCGTGATACCGTTTACTGGAACAAGACCCTGGTCGGATACGTTAAGGAATCCTGCGAGGAGCTCGGCGTTTCCCACCAGTATATCCACTCCGGTGCAGGCCATGATGCACAGTTCGCATCCTATGTTCTTCCTGCAACTATGATCTTTGTTCAGTCCAAGGACGGCCTGTCCCATTGCGAGCCTGAGTACTCTTCACCGGAACACTGCACAGAGGGCGCTTCAGTCATGCTGAACGCAGTACTTAAGGTTGACGAAAAGGGACTTTGATCATAAACTGTTTGTTGAAAAGCCCATCCGGCCCTTCCCCGTCTTGCTGGGCGGGGCCGGGATATAGACTATCCGGCAGAGCCGGCGAAATCATACTGCCCTGCCGCGTGCGGCATCAGGAAATCATTTGCAAACAACACAGGAGGAAAACAAACTATCATGGATGCTGAAACTATCAAAGAATATCACAAGAAATACAATCTGCAGTCCTGGAGCAAACAGGGAAACATTAACCCGCTTGCCATTGAGAAGGCCGAAGGAATTTACTTTTACGATTATGAGGGAAACCGCTACTCGGATATGTCCTCCCAGCAGGTTAACCTGAATCTGGGCTATGGCAATAAGGCTATAGAGGATGCGATGAAGGCGCAGATGGATAAGCTCAGCTACATCGGTCCCTCCTACGCAGTAGAATCCCGGAGTACACTGGCCAAGATGATCATTGACCGTCTGCCGGACAGCTTCGGCAAGGTTTTCTTTACAAATGCCGGCGCAGATGCCAATGAAAATGCTATCAAGATCGCACGTATGTATACCGGCCGCAAGAAGGTCTTCAGCCGCTACCGCAGCTATCACGGTTCCAGCTTCGGCGCAGGCAACCTGACAGGCGAGCCCAGAAGATACCCTCTGGAACCCGGCATTCCCGGATTTGTACATTTCTTTGATCCCTACATCTATCGTGAACCTATAGAATTCGAGTCCGAAGAGGCAGCTACAAAGTATTATCTTGCCAAGCTCAGAGAGCAGATCATCTATGAAGGCCGCGATCAGGTAGCCGCCATCGTTATGGAGACCATCACCGGCTCCAACGGTGTTATCATTCCGCCCAAGGGTTATCTCCCCGGCGTCCGCAAGATCTGTGATGAATTCGGCATCGTTATGATCTGTGATGAGGTTATGGCAGGCTGGTTCCGTACCGGCAAGAACTTCGCATTCCAGAATTTCGATGTTGTTCCGGATATCGTGACATTCGCCAAGGGTGTTACCTGCGGATACATCCAGCTGGGCGGCGTCGCTGTTTCCAGTAAGATCGCCGAATATTTCGATGATAATTTCCTCTCCTGCGGCCTGACCTACAGCGGTCATCCTCTTGCCTGCGCAGCCGGCGTTGCCTGCGTCAGCGAATATGACCGTCTGCATATCGCTGAAAATGTTGCAAAGACCGGCGCCGTTCTGGCACAGATCGAGGATGATCTTAAAGAAAAGCATCCCTGCGTCGGCGATGTCCGTCACATCGGTCTCTTTTCCGCTTTAGAGCTGGTATGCAGCAAGCAGACAAAAGAGCCGCTGGTAGCCTACGGCATGGATCCGGCAGGCACCATGGGCAAGATCGTTGGTCTGCTCAAAGACCGGAAATTCATGACCTACTCTCATGAGAACATGGTTCTGGTATGCCCTCCTCTGATCATCACAGAAGATCAGATCCGCGAGGAGATGCAGAAGATGGACGAAGTCCTTACGATCGTAGACAGCTGGATTTAACAATAAGACCGGGGGCCCTCCCCCGGTTTTCAGAAAGGCAGAATAGAAATGGGTTACAGATTTAAAACAGCCGGCGAGATCTACTTTGGAGAAGACGCCCTGGACCTTGCAGAGTCCTCCATCCGGAAATTCGGCAAAAAGGCTCTGATCGTCACCGGGAAGATCGTCACCAAGACCGGCATGGTAGATATATTAACCGAAAAACTGAAAGAATGGGGTATAGATTATGCCATTTTCAATGACCTTCCTGGCGAGCCCGATGACCTGATGTGCAAGGCCGGCGCCGTTGTATATGAGAAGGAAGGCTGCGATTTTCTGATCGGTCTGGGCGGAGGCACTCCGCTGGACAGTGCCAAGGCCATCGCCATGTACACAGTTGAGCATAAGGATTTTATGGAATTCGCCGGTAAGCAGGTCAATGGCGTTTATCCCCCTGTAGTGGCTATTCCTACGACTGCCGGCACCGGATCCGAGGTTACAAAATTCTTCGTTGTCACTGACACCGCAAGCGATACAAAGCTTCTTCTTGGAGGCGACAGCCTGATCCCGGATCTGGCCATTGTAAATCCCGCTTTCACTTATTCGGCTCCCGGATCCGTGACCGTTGCTACCGGTATGGATGCTCTCACCCACGCGGTTGAATCCTATACCTCCCGCAAGGGCAATCCTTTGACAGATCTTTTCGCAAAGGACGCTATTAAGAGGATCTTCACCTACCTTCCCAGAGCTTACGCAGATGGAAATGACAAAGAAGCCCGCGAGGAAATGGCCCTGGCAGCCTGCCAGGCCGGGATCTGCATTAACAATGCTTCCGTCACTCTGGTACACGGAATGAGCCGCCCCATCGGCGCCCTCTTCCACGTCCCTCATGGTATTTCCAATGCCATGCTGATCGCCACGTGCCTGCGCTTCGCCATGTATGGCTGTCCTGAACGTTTCGCGGATCTGGCCAGACTGATCGGCAAAGCTTCCGCCGCAGATGCGGATGACAAGGCTGCCAATGCCTTTTTAGAGGCTCTGGATGAACTTGTCTCTGTCTTAAAGGTACCCACCCTTGCCGAATATGGCATCGACAAAGAAGCTTTCTTTGAGAAGATGCCCAAGATGGCAAAGGACGCTCTGGCATCCGGCAGCCCTGCCAACACCATCCGGCCGGTCACCGAGAACGATATTCTTGACATTTACAGAAAATTATGGCAGTAGCGCCTGTGCGGTGTTTGCCGCAGACAGAGGGGGCAGTTTCCGCCCTACAGGCCTGCGCTCACAGTTAGGAGGAAAACATGGCTGTTCATTATACAAAAATGACCATCATTACCAGGCGGGATAAATTCCCGGTTCTGACCAACGCACTCCTGGATCTGAATATTGAAGGAATGACCGCCACCGAAGTTACCGGAAACGGAACCGAAAACGGTCAGATTCAGTACGTGGGCAGCGACGGAAGAGTCGAGATCCTTCTGATCCCCAAGATCTATGTAGAGCTCGTCACAACCGCCTCGAAGGTCTCCCTTATCCTGAAAACGATCCTTCCTCTGCTCCAGACCGGCATCGTCGGCGACGGAAAGATTTTTCTGGAAAATATCGAAGGCGAGATCTACAGGATCAGCTCCGGTGAAAAAGCCGGCGAAGATGAGGAATTTAATGAAGAAAGCGAGGAATTTGTAATGTCTGCAGCGGCAAAACCGATGACAAAGATCACCATCATTACCAGAAAAGAGAAAATGAAAGAACTCCGGAAAGAGCTGGTAGCCATCGGCGTTTCCGGTATGACCGTTACAAATGTAGAAGGCTGCGGACGTCAGCATGGCGTCACAAAATTTGTCGAGGGCATCTCCCGCCATACGGGTCTGCTGCCCAAGATCAAGGTTGAGATCGTTGTGTGCTCCGTACCTGTTCAGGATGTGATTGACACCGCGCAGAAGGTTCTGGGCACCGGCAGTATGGGAGACGGCAAGATCTTCACCTCGCCTATCGCGCACGCCATCCGCGTGAGAACAGGCGAGACAGATGACGCAGCTATCTAATTCTAAGTACACCCGTAATCTCCTGCCTGGCGGCCTCATTCGTCCCGCAGGAGATTTCTTTAAGGTAAAATAATAGTCATTATTTTCTGACTATTGACATCATCCCTTTAATTCGCTAAAATAAGCGGGATAATTTCTCTTTGGTTTAGCGTACAAGGAAAGGAGGCATCCCGCATGGCTCTTACCATAAAAAGTATCGTATCGAAAATTTCCAATAAAGACATTTCCCTCGCCGCGGGTGCCGGAGGAATCGGCCGCTATGTGACCTGGATCCATATGGTGGAATCTGTTGTCTCGACTGACTTCCTGGAGGGAAACGAGATCGCCGTCACAACCGGCATCGGTCTGAGCCCCGGCAGCAATCTCTTTGACCTGGTCAGGACCATGGACGAGCACCATGTAGCCGCTGTAATCGTGAACATCGGGCCTTTCCTCTCCGACGTTCCCCAGTCTGTACTGGACTACTGCAACAGCCACGATTTCCCTCTCTATATTGTTCCCTGGAAAGTCCATCTCTCGGAGATCATCCGCATGATCACGCTCATGATCACCAAGGACGCCCAGAGGGAACAGGAAACAGCGGCAGCCTTCAAGAATGCCATTTTCTTTCCAAAGGAACCTGAGCTCTATATCGTTCCTCTCTCCCAGTACGGCTACAGTGATTCCTGGAACTACTGCGCCATATCCATCAGCCTGGAAGGCGCCAGGGACTGTGCAGCCCGCATGAAGAATCTCTCGGACATTCTGGATTCCTACGCTCAGCATCATTTTGCCTACTGCAGCGTCTTCTACTATGAGAAAAAGATCGTCTGCGCCATCGGCAACTGTGATTCCGATAAGATGCACAGCTACACAACCAACCTGCTTCAGTACATGAGATCATTGCTGCTTCCGGGTGAGCGGATCTGCGCGGGCACCGGTAAGATCACAAAATCCGCCCGCTGCATCTATAAGAGCTACTGGCAGGCGGACAAGATCCGCCGGCTCCACGCCAAGGGCAATCTTCCCGAAGACCAGATCTATTATGATGATATGAACATCTATAAACTGCTGATGGCAGTAGATGACAAGGAAGTGCTGGAGGAATACTACGAGAAGACCATTCTGCCCCTGACGGAATACGACAAAGCGCACAACTCCGATCTGCTGCAGACCCTGCAGGTCTATCTCAGAAACAACTGCAGCGTTAAGGAGACATCTGAAGAGCTCTTCGTGCACCGCAATACCATAAACTACAAAATAAAAAGAATTGGAGAAATCCTCAATAAAGATCTCTCCAATCTCACCGTACGTACCAGCCTGTCCATAGGACTGATGGTAAAAAATATTCTATGATCCCGGCCTGAAGCCGGGATCTTCTTTCTTTATGATGCGGACAGACCTATCCTTCTGCCTCCTGCTGATTCTGCAGCCCTGAGTGATCCTTCATCTTCCTGTAAAGGCTGGAGCGGTCTATCCCCAGAAGCTTTGCCGCCTTCAGCCGGGATCCTGCCAGCTTTAAAGCCCGGGGTATGAGGATCTCATCACAGGAACGGTAGGCATTATCCAGCGTCATCATGCCGTCTATCCGCAGTCTGCTCTCCTGAGGCTTCTCATCCAGATGGCTGACGATATCATAATCGCCAAGGCCGATAGTCTCTCCGGAACAGACTATGACCAGCCTCTCTATCATATTGCGCAGCTCACGTACATTCCCTTCCCACTTGCGGGCTTTCAGCATCTCTATGACTGCTCCTGAAAGCTCTACATGCTTATTATAGCTTTCATTAAACTGTTTCAGGAAATACTGGCTGAGCAGACGGATATCCTCCCGCCTCTCGCGCAGGGGCGGAATAACGATCGGAATGACCGCAAGCCGGAAATAAAGATCCTGCCGGAAATACTTTTCATCCCGAAGTTTACCCATAGAAAGATTTGTCGCTGAAATATAACGGACATCTATGGGAATCTCTTCAACACCGCCGACCCGCATAAGCTTATGCTCCTGGATCACACGCAGGAGCTTGCTCTGGAGCTCTTTAGGCATCTCGCCGATCTCATCCAGAAATACAGTTCCGCCGTTAGCCTTCTCCAGAAGACCAATCTTTCCTTTCCTTCTGGCGCCGGTAAAAGCCCCGTCTTCATAGCCGAACAGTTCTGATTCCAGCAGTTCTCTGGGAATAGCCGCACAGTTGATCGGCACAAAAGGCTTTCCTCTGCGCAGACTCTTCTGGTATATAGACTGAGCCACAACTTCCTTGCCTGTGCCGGACTCTCCGCAGATAAAAACCGGGGCATCCGTCGACGCGATCATATTGATAAGAGTCTTTGTCTTCAGTATCTGCGCGCTCTTGCCGATCATAGGGTCAGAATCATCTTCCTGCTGATCTTCCGCCCTGACCATAGTCTGCTGACGGATCAGACGGGTAATATCCCGCCCTGTCAGCACACCGCCGTTAAACTTGCCGTTCGCGTCAAAAGAAGGCGCACCTGTATAAAAGATCATCACTCCATTAGAATAAGGAACATTCAGATAACAGGTTTTCCGCTGCTCCAATACCTCCTTGATGATCAGTTTGTCAGATTCGACATAGTGTTCTTTCAGAAGGACATCTACGTTATGGTGAACAAAATCCTTGCGTCTTATGGGCAGCAATTCATCTGCCTTGAGATTCGCCATTGTAATAATGCCTTCTGCATCAAATGTCACCACAATCTCATCCACGAGGTCAATTACATACTGCAGATCCATTCACAATTCCCCATTTCGCCAATTAAAAACTTCCTCTCAGATTTTTTCCTCTTGCTATTATTTTAGAAAACATTTCACAAATTTTCAAGAGAATTTTCCTTAGTCATCAGCATGATTCTGAATACATGTATAATTGTACCGGCACGTTCCTCTAAAGATGCCTGAACAGGCCTGCCGCCGGTAAAGCTGCCGCTCATCAAAAAAGAAGTGCCGGTTTTACCCGGCACTTCTCTTTAAATGGAGTACAGTATTGCTTTGAAAGGAAGTTTTTAATTGGCTTTAAGAGGAATTTTATTATAACATTTCTACAAAGCTCTGTACTCTTGTACGAAGCTGCTCAGCTGCTACTGCCTGCAGGTCGATCTCAACCTTCATGCAAGGAATGGACTGTCTCTTGAACTCATCCATCATCATAGGATAATCGAACTCTTCAGGATCACAGAACTTCATCTGGCAGAAGATAACTGCGTCAGCAGCATACTTCTTGGAAAGCTCTGCAACAAACTGACCTCTGGGCTTTCTTCTGTCTGTTGCCAGAGAGCATGCTGTAACATTTCTCCACTGAACTGCCAGACGGCGGAAAGGATCCTTGCCTGCAGGAACGTCTGTACGGAACTGTCTGCTCTCCTGAGCCAGATCATCCGCTACAACCGCTACATTGTACTCTTCCAGGATATCCAGGAATTCATCCGGTTCAGCCATGATACCGGTAAGAACAACCTTCTTGCCCTTGAAAGGTACAACAGGAGTCTTCAGTACTTCTTCGATGAGCTCTTTAAGAAGTACAGTATTCTCAGCCTTGTCCATGAAGGTTCTTGCCTTCAGAACGGCGTGACGCTTCTTAGGTGTGAAGATCTGCGGATACAGTGCTGCTACTTCTGTAAACATTCTGGTAACCGC
>ONFL01000137.1 GCA_900317095.1 uncultured Eubacteriales bacterium
AGCATGGGAGGATCCCTTGGGACAAAAAGAATCTTTCAGGTCAGTAACGGAGCACAGCAGAAACTACAGATGTTTTTGCCGTGCTCTTTTTTTGCAGGAATATCCTTCCGGCAGACAGAGCAGGCAGGCTTATTTTACCAGAAGTTTCTGCCGCGATGGACAACAGCTGATATTGAAAGGGGGAAGAACCTATGGATCAGACGACACCGCTTTATGAGCGGCACAAGGCGCTGGGCGGCAGAATGGTGCCCTTCGGCGGATTTCTGATGCCGGTGCAGTACAAGGCCGGCATTCTGGCAGAGCACAAGGCAGTGCGCAGCCATGTGGGTATTTTCGACGTGTCCCACATGGGAGAGGCGGTCCTTGAAGGCAGGGACGCGCTGGCAAATCTCAATCACATTCTCACAAATCGTTTTGATTCTCTGAAGACCGGCTCCTGCCGGTACACCATCATGCTCTACGAGGACGGCGGATGCGTGGACGACCTGATCGTCTACCGCCTGGGCGAAGAGAAATATTTTCTCGTGCTCAACGCCTCCAATACGGTCAAGGACGTGGAGTGGCTGCGCGGTCACATCAGCGGGGACGTGACGCTGACGGATATATCCGCCCGGACGGCCCAGATCGCGGTTCAGGGACCGGACGCCAGGGAGTTCCTGGCGCCGCTGACCGATGTGGAGAAACTGCCGAAGAAGTATTACACCTTCGAGCAGGACCTGACCGTGGCCGGGGTAAGCTGCATGGTTTCCAGGACCGGCTACACCGGTGAATTCGGCTACGAGCTCTACATGAGGGCGGAGGAAGCCGGGACTGTCTGGGACGCTCTGGTGGAGCAGAGTGCACAGCCCTGCGGACTGGGAGCGAGGGATACTCTGCGGCTGGAGGCAGGCATGCCCCTGTACGGGCACGAGATCAACGAGAAGATAGACCCGCTGACGGCAGGCCTAAATTTTGTCGTGAAGATGGATAAGGACTTTATAGGAAGAGATGCCCTGGCTGCAAAACCCGCGCCGTCTGTAAAGAGGGTGGGCCTGAAAGTCACCGGAAAGGGTGTCATCCGCGAAGACCAGGAGGTATTCATCGGGGATGAGAAGATCGGACAGACGACATCCGGCACATTCTGTCCCTGGCTGAATATCAGCTGCGCCATGGCCTATATTGACAAAGGATACGCAAAGCCCGGGACAAAGGTCGAAGTCCAGGTCCGCAGGCGCAGAGTAGAATGCGAAGTCACAAAATTACCTTTTTATAACAGAGCAAATGCCTGATGGCAGGGAGGAAGTACCATGAATTTTCCTGAAAATTTAAAATATACAAAGACACATGAGTGGGTAGAGGATCTCGGAGACGGAAGATACAGGATCGGCATCACAGATTACGCGCAGGATAAGCTGGGCAATCTTGTCTATGTCAATCTGCCTGAGGAAGGCGATGAGCTGGAGAGCGGCGAAGCCTTTGCAGACGTAGAATCCGTCAAGGCTGTATCCGATGTCGTTTCACCGGCAGACGGCGATATCATCGCTGTCAACGAAGACCTGCAGGATGAACCCGAGCTCATGAACAACAGCCCCTATGAGGCCTGGTTTGTGGAGGCAGAGAACCTGACATTCGGCGAGGAGCTCATGGACGCTGCCGCCTATGAGGCATTCTGCGAGGCAGAGGATCAGGAGGGCTGATATGAGCGGCTATCTTATTTCCACCGATGAGCAGCAGCGGCAGATGCTGGAAAAGGTCGGAGCAAAGGACTTTAAGGATCTCTACGCCGATGTGCCCCAGGAGCTGCTGCTGGCCCGCGAAGATCTCAAACTTCCCGATGGTCTGGGCGAGCTGGGCGCCATGCAGGAGATGGAGCGGATGGCCGGAGAAAACAGGGTCTACCGCGGCATTTTCCGGGGAGCGGGAGCTTATGACCACTATATTCCCGCCATTGTAAAGAGAGTTACATCCAAGGAGCAGTTCCTGACGTCCTACACCCCTTATCAGGCAGAGGTCAGCCAGGGCGTGCTGCAGTCTATTTTTGAATATCAGAGCCAGATCTGTGCCCTTACGGGTATGGATTATTCCAATGCCTCGGTCTATGACGGCGCCAGCGCTGCCGCTGAAGCCGCCGCCATGTGCAGGGACCGCAAGAGAAGCGTGACCCTGATCAGCGCCGGGGTTAATCCGCAGGTCGTCGAGACCGTGAAGACCTACTGTCATGGGGCTGGTACTCCCTGCATCATCGTCCCCACAAAGGACGGCAGAACGGATCTCGACGCGCTGGAGGAGGCGCTGGGCGGCGGTGGCGTCGCCGGCGTCTGCTTCCAGCAGCCCAATTATTTCGGCATCCTTGAGGATGCGCAGGCCATTATTGACCTGGCCCACAAGGCCAAAGCCAAAGTCATCATGAATGTAAATCCCATTTCCCTGGGGATCCTTAGGACGCCCGGTGAGCTGGACGCCGATATTGCGGTCGGAGAAGGCCAGCCTCTGGGTCTGCCCCTGGGCTTCGGCGGTCCCTATCTGGGCTTTATGACCGCGACAAAGAAAATGATGCGCCATCTGCCCGGCAGAATGGTCGGCGAGACGGTCGACAATAAGGGGCAGCGCTGCTTTGTCCTTACGCTGCAGGCCAGAGAGCAGCATATCCGGCGGGAGAAGGCTTCCTCCAATGTCTGCTCCAACGAAGCCCTGTGCGCCATGAGCGCGGCGGTCTACCTGGCAGCCATGGGGCCGCAGGGCATGCGGGATGTGGCGAAGCAGTGCTATGACAAAGCCCACTACCTGGCGGGAGAACTGGCGGCGGCAGGTTACCCCCTGCTTTATGACGCGCCCTTCTTCCATGAATTTGTGACAAAGACGCCGCTGCCGGCAGAAAACGCCCTTAAGGCCCTCGATGAGAAGGGTATTCTTGGCGGTCTGCCGGTTCCCGGCGGCATCCTCTGGTGCTGCACCGAGAAGAATACAAAGGCTCAGATGGATGAGGTCGTAAAGACACTGAGGGAGGTGAGAGCATGAAGCTGCTGATTGAAAGAAGCGTGGAGGGACGCAGGACCCATATCCTGCCTGAAAGCGACGTGCCCCAGAGCCCGCTGCCGGCAGAATTTGCCCGCGAGGAGCCTCTGGATCTGCCCCAGCTGTCCGAAAGCGACATTTCCCGGCATTATTCCGAGCTGGCCAAACAGGCCTTCGGCGTCAATGACGGCTTTTACCCCCTGGGTTCCTGCACTATGAAGTACAATCCTGCGGTCAACGAAGAGGCGGCGGCCCTGCCCGGCTTCACGAAGGTCCATCCCCTGCAGCCCCAGGAGAGCGTCCAGGGCTGCCTGGAGGTTCTCGGCCGGTCTGAGCAGATCCTCTGTGAACTGACCGGCATGGAGGAGATGACATTCCAGCCGGCTGCCGGCGCTCACGGTGAGCTGACCGGACTCCTTCTTATAAAGAAATATCATGAGATGCACGGCAATAGCGGGCGGACGAAGATCATCATTCCTGATTCCGCCCACGGCACAAACCCGGCTTCGGCTGTCATGGCCGGTTTTGAAGTGGTAAATGTTCCATCCGCCCCGGACGGCGGCGTGGACATGGATGCCCTGCGGGAGACTGCCGGCCAGGACACAGCCGGTCTCATGCTGACAAACCCCAATACCCTGGGCATATTTGACCGCAATATCCTGGAGATCACAAAAGTCATCCACGAAGCCGGAGGCCTGTGCTACTATGACGGCGCCAACCTCAATGCCATCGTGGGCAATGCCCGTCCCGGCGATATGGGTTTTGATGTCGTCCACCTGAACATGCACAAGACATTTTCCACCCCGCACGGCGGCGGCGGACCGGGAGCCGGAGCGGTGGGCACCCGCGGCGAGCTGAAGGCCTTTCTGCCCGGAAAGCGGATCTGCTTCTGCCGGGATGAAGAGGGCGGTCACTGGACCATGGAAGAAAGACCGCAGAGCATAGGCAGTGTGCGCGGTTTTTATGGGAATTTCCTTGTACAGGTCCGGGCTCTGACCTATCTGCTGGATCTGGGCGGCGGCGGCCTGCGCGAAGTATCCGCCAACGCGGTCCTCAACGCCAATTATCTGCGGACGCTGCTGGCCCCTTACTGCAAGGTGGCCACGGACGGTATGTGCATGCATGAGTTCGTCCTTGACCTGGGCGAGATAAAGGAGAAGACAGGCGTGTCTGCCATGGATATAGCCAAGGGCATGCTGGACTGCGGCATGCATGCGCCTACCATGTACTTCCCGCTCATCGTGCATGAAGCGCTGATGTTTGAGCCTACAGAGACGGAAGGGAAAGAAACCCTGGACGCGGCGGCGGAGGCAGTCATCGGTCTGCTGAAAAAGGCGGAAACTGACCCCGAGAGCCTGCACGCGGCTCCGGTCACCACGCCCATAGGCCGGCCGGATGAAGTCGGAGCGGCAAGAAATCCCAGACTGCACTGGGGCGAATAATCTGCATATCTATCGATTTCCTTTAA
>ONFL01000030.1 GCA_900317095.1 uncultured Eubacteriales bacterium
GCAGGAAGGAGCACGAAATGGCTGAAATCGAAAAAAGGCACCATCTTCATATCGTCCTGACACCTCGGCAGTACAGACTGCTGTGCAGTCAGGCAAAGCAGTGCCGCTTGACGAAGCGGGCCTACCTTGCCAGTCTCATTGAAGGGCAGCCGGTCAAATCCCGCCCCAGCCAGGAGATCAAAGACCTGCGAACGGAGATCCATCACATCGGAAATAACATCAATCAGATCGCCCGCAGTGTTAATGCCGGCATTGCCAAACCAGAGGATGCCAGACGGGGACTCTATCTGCTGGATCAGGTCTATGAACTGATGTTTCAGGTGGCGAATAAGTAGTGGCCGTTACCAAAATACTTCCCCGTAGCGGTGGCCTGCAGCAGGCCATTGATTACGTCCTCAATGGGGATAAAACGGATGACTGTATCTTAACGGCTCACTTCAACTGTGATCCAGGGCGTGAATACCGCCAGATGATGCAGACCAAGCGGGAAACACACCGGACAGACGGGCGTCAATGTTACCACATTATTCAATCATTCCGCCCCGGTGAGATCACACCGGAACTGGCGTTGGAGATAGCCAAAGAATTTGTGCGGGAACACCTGGACGGGTTTGAGGCGGTCATCGGTACGCACGTGGATCGACACCATATCCATTCGCATATCGTATTCAATTCCGTCAATGCGGACACTGGTGAGAAATACCACAGTACCCAACAAAGTTACTATCAGCAGATCCGCGGCCTTTCAGACCGGCTCTGCCGGGAGCATGGCCTGTCCGTTATCATGGCGGGAGAGTCTGCCAAAGCCATCAGCTATGTGGAATGGCTGCGGCAGTCCAAAGGGCAGCCCACATTTCGTTCCATGCTGGAGGCGGATCTGCGGACGGCTATTCAGGATGCCAATGATCTCGGCCACTTTTTCCTGCTCATGGAGCACATGGGCTATGAGGTCCACCACGGTGATCGGCTGGGTTTTCGCCTGCGGGGGCAGGAGCGATTCCAGTATCCCGGCAGGCGAGATCCGCTGTTCACAGAGGACGGAATCCGTGTTGCCATCCAGGGCAACCTGGAACAGATCGAAGCGGGACTGCGTCCTGTCTTGCCTGCGCGTCTGGCGTATCAGCCATATCGGAAGCATCCCAGATACAGCGGTTTTCTCGCCCTCTATGTCCATTATCTCTATCTGCTGGGCAAGATCGAAAAGCGGCAGTATCCGCCCCGCATGACGCCGCATCTGCGGCAGGCGGTCATGCGCTTTGAACGGTATCAGGCACAGTTCGCGTTCCTGCGGGAAAATGACATCACAACGCCTGCTGACATGGCGGCATTCAAACAACGCACAGAGGAAACGCTGGGCAGATTGACAAAGCAGCGGACCCTCCTCAATGTGCGGAAGAAGAAACGCCAGCCGCTCTACGCGGCGCTGGCAGACGCGGAGGCGCTGGAACCCAGCAGGGCGTTATACGAGGAAGGGCTCACCGGCATGGAGCAGGAGTTTGAGCAGTATATGAAAGCCGTGAAGCTGCTGGAGGACAGCGGCATTCCACGGGAGGTGCTGAAGAAAGAAAAGGCAGAGGTGTATGAGCAGCTCTCAGAGGTGAATCGGAAGATCCGGGCGGAGCGGGAAAAGCGGAAGCTCTGCCGGGAGATCTGCCAGCAGACGCCTGCAATGGAGCAGGACATTCAGAAAACAGAAGAACACCAGAAGGAGGTGCGAGAGCATGAACATCGGAGGCGGTGAAGCGGCGGACCAGCTGGTACGCATGATGCTCTCCGGCAGCGAGGTCGCTGTCCGGCTGAGCGGCTCCGCCATTAAAAATGTACTGGCGCTCACCATGGCGCTGGCGAAAAAACACAAGACCATTTCCGGCAAAGTCAATCTGGCAAAGATGCTGAAGGAGACCCGCGATGTGCGGCGGTTCGCCATGTCTCCGGAGCAGTATCAGCAATTCAGGCAGCGGGCAGGAAAACAGAAGATCCTGTTCTCTGCCATCCGTGATTCGGATAACAAGGGAAAAGTCGTGGATGTGATCATGCCGGTAACGGAGATCGACCGCGCCAATATGATCTTTGAGCGCATCCGATATACCGGGCAGCCGGAACAGGCGCGGCAGGATGCCCCCTCTAAGGAGCAGGAAGCCCGTGTGGGACAGGAGGCGCCGCAGCGCGAACAGCAACGCCCCCGGCAGGGGGAAACGCCTGTGACACCGCCTGTGGGCAAGCGGCAGGAGGTGGCGCCAAAAAAAGAATCTCGGTCGGGAACAGACTTGCCAGATACCAAAGGCAGATCGACCTCATCCAGCGGCAGGGAAACGGCTGCCGGGACGATGACGAATGAGCGGCCTTCGGTTCTGGAACGGCTGAAAGGCTATCAGGCGCAGTTGGATACCCGGCAGAAGTCTGCCCCGGCCAGAGATAAGATCCGTCAAAAAGCACGACCGGACAGGACAAAGTAAGAAAGCCGTTTCGTCAGCAAGGCCGGCAGAGTGGAATGCTCTGCCGGCCTCGTATTTTTTTATGCAGGAGGTGATGCGGCTGAAAAAGACATCCCAAACAACGGATCTGGTACTTGCGCTGTTCCTCTATATCCCTGTGATATGGGCGGCGCTGCTGATCGCCCAGTCCCTTGGCGGCGGTCTGCCGGAGCTGCTATCAAACTTA
>ONFL01000035.1 GCA_900317095.1 uncultured Eubacteriales bacterium
GGAGGGATGTTCATGGATATTGCTGCAGACGATATTATTAAAATGAAGAAAAAGCATCCGTGCGGGGGCTTTGAATGGAAGGTGCTGCGTTTCGGCGCGGATTTCCGCCTGGAATGCTGCTGCTGCGGCCGGCAGGTCATGATGCCCCGCAGGCAGGTGGAGAAGAACATCAAGACGGTCACCAGGAATGGCATGCAGATTTTTCCTCCGTCGGGGAATGTGCCCGCCGGCCCGGGGAAATGAATGAAGAAAATGCTTGCATTACCCAGATATTTAGGTTAAAATGAATATCTGTGATATGTCAACAAAATCCTTGCTCTCTGCACGGCAGAGAGCCGCAAGTCCAAAGGGAGGTGCACAAAGCATGAGCAAATACGAATTAGCAGTAGTTCTTACTACAAAGATTGAAGATGATCAGAGAGCAGCTGCCATCGAGAAGATCAAAGATCTCATCGCGCGTTTTGGCGGTACAGTTACCAACGTTGATGAGTGGGGCAAGAAGAGACTTGCTTATGAGATCCAGAAGATGAAAGAAGGCTTCTACTATTTCATTACTTTCGAGGCTGAACCTACCTGTCCGGGTGAAATCGAACAGCGTATGCGTATTATGGATAATGTCATCAGATATTTATGCATTAAACAGGACGCTTAATCTATTTATTTAGAAAAGGAGCAGGCCTAAAGTGAATAAAGTTGTATTAATGGGAAGACTTACCAGAGATCCCGATATCAGATACTCACAGAGTGAGAAGCAGACAGCCATCGCAAGATATACACTTGCCGTGGACCGTACCTTCAAGCGCGAGGGAGAGCCTACCGCGGATTTTATCAGCTGTGTGGCTTTCGGCGCCAGAGCGCAGTTTGCTGAAAAGTATCTGAGAAAAGGTGTCAAGATCGCCATATCCGGAAGGATCCAGACAGGGCGTTACACCAATCGGGAGGGAGCAACAGTCTATACTACAGATGTTATTGTAGAGGACCAGGAGTTTGCTGAGAGCAAGGCAGTCAGCGACCGCAGCAGAAGCGAGTTCGCGGCCGGCTACAGGGATCAGGCAGCTTCCGCGCCTGAACCGTCAGGTGCTCCCGCAGATGGATTTATGAATATTCCCGATTCAATCGACGACGGACTTCCTTTTAACTAAGGGACAGGGCCGTAGACAAAGGAGGTAATGAGATGCCGTATAATAGAGAAGACAGCGGTAGAGGCATGAGAAGAAGACCTATGCGCAGAAGGAGAAAAGTCTGCATTTACTGCGTTGACAAGAACGCGGTAATTGATTATAAAGATGTTGCGAAACTGAGAAGATATATCTCCGAGAGAGGTAAGATCCTTCCCAGAAGAATCACAGGAAACTGCGCAAAGCACCAGAGAAAGGTTACTACAGCCATCAAGAGAGCAAGACATCTTGCAATGATGCCGTATATCGCGGACTGATTTCGGCTTTCAAAGGAAACAGCGGGCTCCCGGTTATAAACCGGGGGCTTTTTTTGTTTTCCGGCAGCCTTTTGATGTATGCGGGCACTTATGGTATACTAAACGGATAAGGAGGGTAAGGCTATGGGAGATTTTCTGAACGAAGATATCAAGAAGGAACAGGTTCCGATAGAGACACTGGATGTGATGGAGCCGAAGATGCTGATCAATGACCCGCTTCAGGTCATCTATATCAATGAGGCATGTGAGGAGAAGATCCTGGAAGAGAAGGACTCCGTGCAGGCAAAGGAATATGAGAAGGCCAAAGCGGATTACCCGGGTTATGTGACCAGGCTGCGCCGGCTTCCGGTGACGATCGATTTTATGAAGCGTTACTCCTTACTGACGCATGACAGCTTCATGCTGGACCTGATCAAAAGGAAGGAAGATCTTCTGCGCAGCGGCGGAGATCAGTATGAGGTGAATGCTCTGTATGCGTTTGCGAATATGTTCCTGGCCCGCAATCCCCAGTGTAAGAATGTGTTCAAGATGACCCGCAAGATGGATGAGTATGAGAAGGCTCATCCTGAGATGAAGACAAAGGACAGCCAGAACTAAAGTGTTCTGGAGCACAGGACGGTAAACATTCGCTTTACCCTTCTGTCAGACAATGGTATACTACTTATACTGCATGTTTTTGTGACATGGCAGAATAAGAGGTTTATTCATTTATGAGAAAAGTAAAGTTAAAGGGACGCCTGCGTCTGTTTATGGCATGGCCGGTCGTTCTCGGCTGCGTGTTCGCTGTGGCCGCGGTGCTGGCTTTCATGGTGAGCTTCCGCGCCGGGCTGATCATGCTGGCCTGCCTGTTTCTTTATATTGCGGCGGCATCGGTGCTGATGTTCTATGTCCGCAGCGATATAGTGGCGGAGATCGTAAAGTTTTCCACCGAGCTGTCAGATGTACACCGCCTGTTTATAAAGAAGGCGGACGTTCCCTATGCGCTTATGGACGGCGAGGGCCGGCTTCTCTGGGCAAATGAACGCCTGCAGGATCTGCTGGAGGATTTCAGCCTCATGAAACCCATCTCGGACTGGATTCCTTCCATCCGCATAAAGGATATGCAGGAGAGGGATTCCGAGACGGTGCATTTTCGCTATGAGGACCGCCATTATATAGGACAGATCGCCCGGCTTGATTATGAAGGGAAGGTTTCCGGAAGCAGGATCCTGGAGATCCCGCAGGGAGCCTATCCTGTTTTCGGCATGTATCTGACTGATGAGACAGAGGTCGTTCAGATACGCAAGGCGATCTACAGCGAGAAGCTGGTGTGCGGCATTATCCTGGTGGACAATTACGAGGAAGCCCTCAACAGCACCGAGGAGGTCAGGCGTGCGCTCCTTTCCGCACTGGTAGAGAGAAAGATCACAAAATATCTGCAGAATTATGACGCGATCGTTGATAAACTGGAGAAGGACCGCTATATGTTCGTGATGCGGCAGAAGTTCCTGCCCAGCCTGCAGAGTTCAAAGTTTTCCATTCTCGATGATGTGCGGGCTATCAATATCGGCAACGAGATGAATATGACTCTGAGTATCGGGCTCGGCGCCAACGGCGGCAGCTATACCCAGTCGCTTGAGTGGGCCAAGCACGCGCTTGACCTGGCCCTGGGCCGCGGCGGCGACCAGGCCGTCGTCAAGGACGGAGACAAGATGACTTCCTACGGCGGCAAGACAAAGCAGGTGGAGAAGTCTACCCGGGTCCGCGCCAGAGTTAAGGCGCACGCGCTCCGCCAGGTCATCGAAGGCCGGGACAATGTGCTGATCATGGGTCATCAGATCGGAGACGCTGACTGTTTCGGAGCTGCGGTCGGTATCTACAGGGCGGCACATATCCTGCACAAGAAAGCGAATATTGTTATCAATGAAGTGACCACTTCTGTGCGGCCCCTGATGCAGCCTTTCCTGAACAATCCGGATTATCTGGACGATATGTTTATCACCGGTGAGGCGGCAGGGACGCTTGTGGGCCCCGGCACCGCGGTGGTGGTTGTAGATGTGAATACAGCGGGGAGAGTGGAAGAGCCCGCCCTCCTGCAGAAGGCCCATACGGTCGTGGTGATCGACCATCACCGGCAGAGCGGGAATTACATTGAAAATCCTGTTCTTTCTTATATAGAACCTTATGCTTCGTCGGCCTGTGAGATGGTGACAGAGATCCTGCAGTATATTGCGGATAATGTAAAGCTTCGTCCGGAAGAAGCAGACGCGCTTTATTCAGGTATTGTGATCGATACCAATAATTTCCTCAATGAGACCGGCGTGCGCACATTCGAAGCGGCGGCCTTTCTGAGGAGGAGCGGCGCCGATGCAGGCAGAGTCCGGCTCAAGCTAAGGGATGACATGAATACGTTCAAGGCCCGGTCCAGGGCTGTAGGCGACGCGATGATAGACGGCGCCTACGCCTATGCTGTCTGTGACGCCAGAGGCCTGCGCGCGCCGAATGTGGTCGGAGCGCAGATTGCCAATGAACTGCTCAATATAGACGGCATCGAGGCCTCTTTTGTATTTACCCAGGTGGAAGATGTTGTATTTATCAGTGCCCGTTCCCTGGACAGCATGAATGTCCAGCTGGTTATGGAACGGCTGGGCGGCGGCGGCCATTCGACCATCGCCGGGGCACAGCTGCATGACGTGACGGCACAGGAAGCCATCGCGAAGGTCAAGGCTGTTGTCCGCGAGATGAAAACGGAAGGAGATATTTAGATGAAAGTTATTTTACTGGAAGATGTCCGTTCTCTTGGGAAAAAGGGAGATCTGGTCAAGGTAAACGATGGATACGCGAGAAATTATATCATCCCCAAGAAGCTTGGCGTTGAGGCTACCAATAAGAGCATCAACGATCTGAAGCTGAAGAAGGCCAGCGAGGCGAAGAAGGCCCAGGAGCTGTATGAGGCAGCTCTTGCCTTCAAGGAGGATGTGAAGGATAAGTCCGTAACGATCCCGATCCGTGCAGGAGAGGGCGGAAGAGTATTCGGTTCCGTCTCTTCCAAGGAGATCGCGTCCGCGTGGAAGGAGCAGCTGGGAATCGAGATCGACAAGAAGAAGCTTGTCCAGGAAGAGGCGATCAAGGCCCTGGGTGTCTATAATGTGCCTTACCGGGTTCATCCCAAGGTAACCGCAGAGCTGAAAGTAAGAGTTGTAGCCGCGCAGTGAGCGGGGAGGAATGCACATGCCGGCGGAAGAAGCCGTTATAAAAAGAATACTGCCGCATAACATTGACGCGGAGAAGGCTGTCATCGGTTCCATGCTTATGGATGTGGAAGCGGTGGCAGCCGCTGCAGAAGAGATCACACCGGAAGACTTTTATCAGAAGCAGTACGGTGTGATTTTTGAAACCATGCTGGAACTGTATGACGAGGGAAGCTCCATAGATGTGGTAACGCTCTCAGAGAGGCTGGGCCGTAAGGATGTGCCCGCAGAATTCTGCAGCGTCGCGTTTTTCGCAGACCTGATGAACAGTGTGCCGACCTCTGCCAACATCCGGCAGTATGCGAAAGCCGTGGCGGAGGACGCCCAGCTGCGCCGGATCATCCGGGTGAATGAGGAGATTGCCGCCGCCTGCTATGAGCACAGGCAGAGCGTGGACGACATTATGGGGGAGACGGAAAAGAAGATCTTTGACGTCCTTCAGAAAAAGCAGTCGGACGATATTGAGCCGATCGAGAATATTGTCCTGAAAGTGATAGATAAGGTGGAGCGGGCTGCCCGGCATAAGGGCAATGTCACCGGTCTCGCGACGGGCTTTTATGACCTGGACTATAAGACATCGGGTCTGCAGCCCTCGGATCTGATCCTGATCGCGGCCAGGCCTTCCATGGGCAAGACGGCATTTGCCCTCAATCTTGTGCAGTATATTACTATCCGCAATAAGGTGCCTTCCGTGATCTTCAGCCTGGAGATGTCGCGGGACCAGCTGGTCAACCGTCTGCTGTCAATGGAATCCCGGGTAGATGCCCAGATGCTGAGGACCGGCAATCTCAAGCCCTCCGACTGGGAGAAGATCATGGAGAGTGCCGGCGATATTGCTTCCGCGCCGCTGGTGATAGACGATACACCAGGCATTACCATCGCCGAACTGAGGTCCCGCTGCCGCAAGCTGAAGCTGGAGAAGAATATCGGTCTGGTCGTGATAGATTACCTGCAGCTGATGAGCGGCGGAGGCCGCCATGAATCCCGGCAGAATGAAATCTCGGAGATTTCCCGGTCCCTGAAGGCGGTAGCCAGAGAGATCGGCGCGCCGGTCATCGCCCTGTCCCAGCTGAGCCGGGCCTGCGAGCTGCGCCCTGACCACCGGCCGATCCTTTCGGATCTGCGTGAATCCGGAGCCATAGAACAGGATGCCGATGTTGTTATGTTCCTTTACCGGGATGATTACTACGACCACAATTCTCCAAAGAAGAATATATCAGAGGTCATCATCGCCAAGCAGCGTAACGGTCCGATCGGGACGACGGAGCTGGTATGGCTGCCGAATTATACAAAATTTGCAAATAAAGAAAGGTAAGAAGCCGCGGGGCCTCTTACCTTTTCTTTATATTCCGGAATATTGCAGCTCAGGGGCGGGGAATTAAGCTTCCGGAGCCTGGTCTGCAGCAACGATCTTGTTGATCTCCTGAACAAGTACAGTGGGATCGATTCCATGTACATAGGATGCCTGCTCAATGCTCTCGTTCAGAGAAGCGGGGCAGCCGATGCAGTGCATGCCGATCTGCATAAGCAGGGGGACAACGTTCGGATCTATTTTAATAAGGTCACCAATCAGTGTATCTTTTGTGATTGCAGTTGCTTCCATAATCTTTCTCCTTTCGTTCCGTATACGCGGATTTTTAACTATTATAGTATAGCTAATGTTGATTTGCAAGGTCTATAATCGGTTTTTTTTATTGATTTTTATTCTGCAATCTTCTTGTAATAACCCCTGAGATGGTATAGAATAAGAAAGACGAAAATTATTATTCTATATCATTAGGAGGTCGTTTATCATGGCATATGTTATTGGAAGCAGCTGCATTTCTTGTGGTACCTGTGAGCCGGAATGCCCGGTAGGAGCTATCTCTCAGGGAGATACTCAGTTCAACATTGATGCTAACAGCTGCATCGATTGCGGAACCTGTGCCGGTGTCTGTCCTACAGGCGCTATCGAGCAGGGCTGATCGAAGAGCGTATCGGTTATTATTGTTGAAGCGAGGAGCCATATCCGCATGCGGATATGGCTTTTTCTTTTATGGGGAGCGGACAAGAGGAACGTGCGCGGACTGATCCGCCAGCGGAATGATGGACAGTAAAAAAATAAAAAAACCGCCGTATTCCGGCGGTTTGGAATTGTTACAGACTGCGGAGGATCTGCAGGGCGCGGCTGCGGATCATCATCGTGTAATGTTCGTCATAGTAATAGAGAGTGTTCCGGCTCGCCCTGACCGGTCTGCCGAATTCTGAAGCCGCGGCGCTGGCCGCGTAGAAAGCAGGACTGCCGGGCTGGCCTGAAGAAAGGATCAGATAATAGATCCCCGCCGCGTCATTGCGGTAAATGACGCTCTCAAAGCCGGAGTCTTCGGGTACAAGCTGAGCGAGTCTGCTGATCTCTTCCATGCTGTAGAAAGAATAAATGCGCAGCAGGGTCGAGCCTTCCCGTCCGGTCTGCTCCGTGTCCGGTCTGCTTTCCGGCCTTTCACTCTTCGGTTCTGCCTGCTGGCGGACAGAATTCTTCATGCTGTCAGGAACAAAGGGCTTGCCGGTAACAATATTGCTGGAGAGCTGGCGCAGAACATCCGCGTACATATTGTCCGGGCTTTCGTCTGCGGCCTGCGCGTCTTCCGGGGCAGGTGTAAAGCGGGCGAAGCGGGTATCTATCTCCTCCGGGTCCTCTACTCTGGTGATCAGAAGAATGATGCATTCATCTGAAAAAGGAACCGCCTCGATCAGGAGAGGTTCATTATCCGTCTCGAATCCCAGCTCGTCAGAAGCCCGGTGCATCATCTCCTGAAAAAGCTTCCTGGCGCGGGCAGAGCCATAGGCAAGTTCACTGATCTTAAGCTGGCGCTGGGCAAGATCATTCTTCGTAAGCATGCAGCGAATCTGATTGTCGCTGATCTGTTCCAGTTTCAATTCATCATCCTCCGTTTCGGTAACATTATATCTGTAAAATAATAGGCTGTAAAGCCTGAATTGAACTTTCGGGATCCTCATTTTACGGCAGAACCGGACCCTGCCGCCGGAAAGTGTCGAAACGTGTCGAACAATGATGATTGAGAAGCCGCTGAATCTTTGCTAGTATAAAATCAGTTCCCGGGGACAGGACAGCTATGATGGAACAAGCCATGAAAGACTGGATTTCAGAGGTTTTTTGAGACATATCGCGTAAAAAAAGCCTTCAGGATTAAAAAAAGAGCGCAAAAACCGGCCGGAAATTGTAAAAAAAGGGAGTGAGGTGGGAAATTCATCAAAAAAACTGGCAAAAAGTGACATTTAATCCCTTAAAAAGGCAGAATATTGCCCATATATGTTGCCGTATCTATACTTATGTAGTATAATATGTGGACAAGAACTGCAGAAAGCATGCGTATCTGCGGCATTTCCAGGCCGCGGATACCGCATGGCAATCGGAGGATTATATGAACAGGAAGCCAGTCAGACCGAAAGGGGCGGCTTTGCGCCGGTTTGCGTTTATTCTGTGGACTCTGGCAGGTGTACTGGCAGCGGCACAGGTCGTCTGCCTTCTTTTCTGGCGGGATCCATGGGTAACCCACACGGTTGACGCAGACACGACGGATATCGGTACGCTGGAAGGCTATGCCCGGGGCCATGCTCCGTATGTAAGCATTAAGAATATTGACCTGGCTTTTACCGGATATTACGAGGTCGATGCCGGCCAGCAGGTTTGTATCTACTGGTACAAGGGGAATGTCGGTGGAAAGGATATTCTTGTGGATGTCCCGGCTGAGGACGGCGGCGAGCTGATCCGGAAGAAGGATGCGCGGGAATCTTTTTTGAAGGCGTATTCTGCCGAGGGGAAAGTCTCGGCAAATGATGAGATCGTAAAGACCCTGGCGGATCTTGAGGGAATAAGTATTCAGGCTTATCGGGACAAGTATGGCCTGTCAGGCTTGCAGATCGATGTATTTCATAATGATCAGGAACGGGTGCAGATCTATCAGCTGATGCTGATCATCATTATAGCCGGACTGGCTGTATCAGGACTGATATTCTATGCGGAGAGCAGAAGGACATCGGAAGTTCCGCAAGAGAAGGATAGTTGATGATGGCGCAGCCGGAACAGTTCCGGTATCCGCAGGAAAGGATTGACAGATGAAGAAAGTTTTTCCGGTTGTGATCGTGCTGGTGCTGATCGCTGTGATCGGCGGCATTGTCGTCAAAGACATCTACGACAGAAAGTATGCTCCCTCGAAGGAGTTCCTGGATTACGCGTCTGAGCTTGGCCTGGGAGCAGATGAGTACAGCATCACCCTCAATGACGAACTGCTGGACAGCAGCCGCCTCGGCATCAGCGTGGACGGTCATGTTTATCTGGACGCGGATACGGTCATGGAATCTGTGAACAGCCGTTTTTACTATGACCAGAATGAGAATATTCTCATATACTCTTTCCCGACAGCCATGAATCTGTATACACCGGATCAGACAGCCTATACTGTTAAGAGCTGGGCGGGAGAGGAGCAGAAGGATTCCGGCCGGCCGGCCGCGGTGACAAAGAACGGAAAGCTTTATATAGACGCTGATCTTGTGCAGGAGAATACACAGATGGACTATAAAGCCTCCACTGAGCCCAACCGGATCATGATCCGCACACAGTGGGGGAGCTGCCAGACTGTCACAGCCGGGAAGGAGACCGCGATCCGTTATAAGGGCGGTGTAAAGAGCAGCATCCTGCGCATGGCGCAGGAAGGGGAGCAGTTCCATCTTCTGGCCGAATATGATAAATGGTACAATGTCGCGTCCGATGACGGATTTATAGGATGGATCGCGAAGAAGGACGCGGGGGATCCGCAGGAAGCGCAGACTGAGGCGCCTGCATTTGAGGCGCCCCAATACACCAGTATAAAGGAAGATCATAAGATCGATATGGCCTGGCATCAGGTTACCAACACTTCTGCCAACAGCAGCATCGCGCAGGTGCTGGGGACAGCACCGGGCATCAATACGATCTCGCCTACCTGGTTTTATCTGGCAGATACCCAGGGAAAGCTGGGATCTATCGCCAGTTCTTCCTATGTACAGACCTGCCACAAGGCAGGGATCAAGGTCTGGGCCCTGCTGTCCAATGAATTCCCGAACGGGGACACGCGGTCCTTTGATTCTGCAAAGACGGACGAGGTGCTGGGATATACATCAAAAAGACAGACTCTGATCCGGCAGGTCATAGCGGCGGTAAAAAGCTGCGGTGCTGACGGGATTAATCTGGACTTTGAGAGTATAGACGAGGCAGGCGCGGATGATTATGTGGAATTTGTCCGGGAACTGTCCATAGCCTGCCGGGCTGAGAAGATCATTCTTTCAGTAGACAATTATGTTCCGAAATATACCTGGTATTACAACCGCCGTGAGCAGGGTGTCGTGGCCGATTATGTGGTGATCATGGGTTATGATGAGAATACTGCCGGCAGTCAGGCTCCGGGTCCTGTCGCTTCCTACAGCTTTGTCAAGGAAGGGATAGAGGATACGCTGAAAGTAGTTGACAAGAGCAAGGTCATCAATGGTATTCCCTTCTATTCCAGGGTATGGAGTACGGCAGCGGACGGCAGCATTTCCTCCTTTGCCTGCGGTATGACAGAAGCACAGTCTTATCTGACAGATCACAATGTGACCGCGCAGAGGCAGGAGAGCACCGGATTGAATTACGGGAAGTATGTTTCGGACAAGGACGGAGCGACCTATGAGATATGGCTGCAGGATAAAGATTCTGTCCAGGATGAGGTTTCTCTGATCCGGGACTATGATCTTGCCGGGGTGGCTGCCTGGAAGATCGGATTCGAAAGCGGGACCGACATCTGGGATGTAACCGCCCAGGTATTGAAGTAGAGAAGATAGAAGAAGAGAAGATATTTATAAAAAAAGCAGTATCCGGACAAGCGGTACTGCTTTTTTCATAGTGCCCGGGCGGCTCTTTACCGGCGGGCCCGCGGGATGAACCACGGAAAAGGGTGCAGGCAGCTCACTAGTGAGCTGCCTGCGAGGGGAAGGTATATATTTAAAAAGGGGTTAAGATAATGTCTTTTTATTGTCAGGACTTTGTTTTTTATTTCTCTTTCCTGATGTCATTATAATAGCACAGACCTGTCTATAATTGTTAACAAAAATACAAGAAAATCAATCATTAAATTACGCAATTTGACAAACAAATGACAAAGACTAAAAGATTGAACAAGATAACGCATGATAAACAAGACATATACTGGGCAGTATTTGAAAGAGCAGAAAAAAATCTACAGGGGATTGTGAAAATACAGACGATAAAAGAATATGTTCTTGTTATTAATATCACAAATGTGTCTGCCGCTGTTAAAAAGGGTGGATTATTTACATTATTTATTTCTTCTGCTATAACTTAAGAAAGCTATGGAGGATAATAAATTGAAATTTATACATACGGCGGATATTCACCTGGGAGCGGAGCCGGACAGCCTTATGCCCTGGTCCTCGGAGCGCAGCGGGGAGATAGAGGATACTTTTCAGCGCCTGCTGGAGAGAGCGGGACGGGAAGAGACAGATTTACTGCTGATCGCAGGAGATCTTTTTCACCGTCAGCCCCGGCAGAGGGATCTCAAAGAGCTGGATTACTGGTTCTCACAGATCCCGCATGTTCAGATAGTTATAATTGCCGGGAATCACGATTATATTGGCCCCCATTCTTTTTATAAAAATTTCAAATGGTCGGACAATGTGAGCTTTTTCCGGAAGAACCATCTTTCTTATATCTACCTGCGTGAGATCAATACGCTGGTATATGGTATGAGTTATGACCGCAGTGAGATCACGGAGCCTGTATATGACGGCATCCGCCCATTAAAGCGATTTGCGGACGGAAGGGCTGTTCCCATGGGCTGTATGCATATTCTGCTGGCTCACGGCGGCGACGCCAGGCATATTCCGATCAATAAGAAGAGACTGGATCATGCCGGTTTTGATTATGTGGCGATGGGCCATATCCATCATCCCTGGATCGGTGAGAGCGGGCGTATCGCCTACAGCGGATCATTAGAGCCGGTGACTTCTGCGGATGAAGGGAAGCATGGCTATATCCGGGGAGAGATCCTGGGAGGGCAGACCAGGGTGGAATTTGTACCCTTTGCCAGCCGTTCTTATAAGAGCGAGGTCCTTGAGGTGGAACCGCAGATGACCATGCAGGAGATCGCGGACCGGGCGGCCGCCCTGGTAGATGCCGGCGGCCGGGACAATATTTATAAAATTGCCCTGACCGGACGCAGAGCGGCAGATCTGCGGATAGAGCCCCGCTATATAAAGCGGTGCGGCCGGGTTCTGTCCGTGACAGATCATACGGTGCCGGACTTTGACTATGACAGATTGGCTGCGGAAAACGAGGATAATATCATCGGCCAGTATATCAGGCAGGTCCAGGCTATGGACATCAGTGAAGCTATGAAACAGAAGACGCTGGACCTTGGAGTGTCGGCTCTTTATCTGACCGGAAGCGGGGAGGAAAGCTCATGAGGATTGAACAGGTCTGGCTGGACCATTTCGGAAAATTCCGGGATGAGCAGCTGAAGTTCGGGGAAGGGATCCATGTTATTTACGGCCCCAATGAGTCCGGTAAATCTACGATCCACGGCTTTATCCAGGCTATGCTTTTCGGAGCAGAGCGGCTGCGGGGGAGAGGAGCCGGCAGGGATGCCTACACCCGCTATCTGCCCTGGAATGGAAGCAGCCGTTATGAAGGCCGTATGACCATCAGCAGACAGGACAGGCGCTGGCGCATTATCCGGGATTTTTCCAGGGACAGCGCGGACCTGAGCCTGATAGACCTTTCGAACAATAAGGATCTGGCGGCAGCCGGCAAGGATGTGACGGATATCTGCCCGGAGCTGACAGAGGGGAATTACCGCAATACGATCAGCATCGGACAGCTGAGCCTGATGCCGGAGGCCCGGTTTGCAGGGGAACTCCAGAGCTATATGGCTAATATTTCCATGACCGGGAGTGAGTCGGTGAATGTGGACCGGGCTCTGGACAGCCTGAAAAAAGAAAAGAAAAGGATCAGCGCCGCTCTGCCCGGGCAGGAGCTGGAGGCGGCGAAGGACAAGGCAGAGCAGCTTCGTGACCTTCTGGCCCGGGGGGGGCAGGTCGAAGAGCAGCTGCAGGATCTGCAGGACAGGAAGGCTCTTGCGGATGAAAAGATCCGCAGTCTGATGGATAAAGCCGAGCGGGGCGCCAGAAGCGGCCGGGAGGAGAAGGCCAGAGCCATAGCGCTGATCCAGCAGAATAATGATATTGCAAAGCGCTACAAAGAAAAGAAGGCCCAGCTCCAGAAGCTCAGACAGATGCAGAATTCCGGTTCGGCTGCAGCCGTGAACAGGGATATTTCCAGATGTGAGGATGACAGCAGCCAGCGCGATCAGCTGCTTGCCCGGAAAGAAGGCCTGGAAGAGACCGGTGGAGACCTGCTGAAGGGTTTGGCTCTTGCCCTGCCCTTTCTGGCGGCGGCAGTGCTGGTGTGGCTTTCTGGCAGCAGCATCGGCCTTTCCGGCCGTTCCGGAATGGTAACTGCCCTGATCCTGGCGGCAGCCGCGGTCCTCATGCTTGTGGTTAATCTCAGTTCCGGCTCCAGAAGACGCAGGAAGGTGCAGAAGATAGAAGGACAGATCCAGGATATAGAGGCGGACATGCGGAAGATATTCGATCACTACGGTGTGCACTCTATTTCCGAGCTGCGGCGCGGGGCTGCCAGGGCCGGTTATACGGACACAGGCGCCGCAGAACAGTTAAAGGAGGAGCTTGAGAGCATCCGCAGAGAATATGATGCCCTGCAGGGGCCTCTGCGGCCCTACCTTGAGAAGTACGGAGACAGCATCACGCTGGATGACGATGTCGATCCCGCCGGACAGGCCGCGCTGAAGAAGCAGAAGAAGATATCGGAAGATCTGGCAGCCGGCATCGGGCAGCTGCAGTGGAAGCTGGAGCAGCTGGACCGGCATCGCAGAGAGCTCGCTCTTCTGGAGGACAGGATCCGGCAGATGGAGAAAAAGCAGAAGGAAGGCTATGATGATCTTATGGCGGCGGACCTGGCAGCCAATACCATCCGTGAACTGACAACGAAGATCCACGGAACATTCGGCGCAGGCCTCAATGAGGAAATATCGGATATGCTGCAGGAGATAACAGACGGCAGCCACGGCAGAATGACCATGGATAAGAATTTCAATATCCTTGTCGATGACGGGCGGCGGCCGGTCAGCCCCCAGCAGCTTTCTGCGGGAACATGCGACCTCATATACTTCGCGGTCCGTATATCTGTCAGCCGCATGATATTCCACGAAAAGATGCCGCTGATCCTTGATGACAGTTTCGCCCTCTTCGATGACGACCGTCTTCGAAGGACCCTGCTGTGGCTGTCAGCGCGGCAGGAACCGAGCCAGATCATTCTCTTTACCTGCCATCACAGGGAAGCGCGGATCCTGACGCAGGAGGGGATTCCATTTACCCTCCATGAACTGCAATAGAAAGCAGCCTGAACTTGCAGTATACATAAAAAAGGCGGATCCTTTGTTTTTCAAGGGATCCGCCTTTACTCTGTCCATCAGACAGATGATTTATTTGTGGTAAATGTTATAGAAGTTCAGGGCCTCATGGATCTTGGCGCTGGAGTCAAGCAGCGCGCTGATGGAGAGATTGTAGTTGAGCTTGTCTATAACCAGTGCCAGATACTTGCTGACATCTACGCTGACATAGTAGTCTCTCTTGAGAAGTTCTGGATTCTGGTAGATGGAATTGGTAGTCAGGACCTTATCAATGATGCCTTTCTCTTTGTATTCATCAAACAGGCTCATACCCTTTGTGAAGAGGCCGAAGGAAGCGGCACAGAAGACACGCCTTGCCTTGCGCTTCTTAAGCTGGGTCGCTACATCCAGCATGCTCTCGCCGGAGGCGATCATGTCGTCCACGATCATGACATCCTTGCCTTCAACAGAGGAGCCAAGGAACTCATGGGCGACGATGGGGTTGCGTCCGTCTACAACTCTGGAGTAATCTCTTCTCTTATAGAACATGCCCATATCAAGGCCGAGAACATTGGAATAATAAACGGCTCTGTTCATGGCGCCCTCGTCCGGGCTGATGATCATCATATGGTTGGAGTCTACCTGCAGGTCGGGGATTTCATGGAAGAGCGCGCGGATAAACTGGTAAGTGGGCATCAGATTATCGAAGCCGCTGTTGGGGATGGCGTTCTGTACCCGGGGATCATGTGCATCCAGGGTGACGATATTCTCAACACCCAGATTGTGAAGTTCCTGAAGCATATTGGCACAGTCCAGGGACTCTCTGCCGCTGCGCTTGTGCTGCCGGCTCTCATAGAGGAAAGGCATGATAACGTTGACACGCTTTGCCTTACCTGCCGCGGCAGTGATGATACGCTTGAGGTCGCCATAGTGATCATCCGGCGACATATGATTCTCCTGGCCATACAGGTTATAGGTAATGGAATAATTGGTGACATCCACAAGAATATAAAGATCCATACCACGAATGGATTCAAGGATCGTTCCCTTGGCTTCACCGGAACCAAAACGGGAGCATTCTGCCTTTATGAGATAGCTGTCTTTTGTCTGAGGGCCTGCCGGATGCAGTACTGCATCTCTCTCCTTACGCCAGTCAACAATATACTGATTGACCTTGTCTCCCAGAGCCGTGCAGCTCTGCATGGGAATGATTCCGATGTCCCCGACAGAAAGGGCGCCCTTGAATTCTTCAATATTCTGTGCCATTGTTTACCTCCATGGTTTGTAATGTAATAACAAGTCTATTTATATAATAAAGGTCAACATGTGTCAAGATTTCCTCTGCCCGGAATGGCTTTTATTCGGAAATTGCCTTCAGGATCCGTATATCCTGGCCGTAGATCAACAGGGGTGTATAGCTGCTGCTGATCAGGCGGGAAGAGATGCGTTCACTGTAGCGCTCCTGGATCTGCTCGGGTGTGAGATTTGTTGAGATAACTGTGGATCTGCCGGCGGACAGCCGTTCGTTGATACAGTAAAAAAGCCTTGAATTGACGAAGGCGTTGTTGAGCTCTGTCCCCAGGTCATCTATGATCAGCAGATCACAGTCCAGGATCCGGTCCGCCGCGTCGGAAGGGAGATCCGGATCCGGTTCCTCGTCGGGCCGGAAGGCACGGCGCTCCATCAGATCTACCAGCCGCAGGCTTGTAAGGTAGAGTACCATGTGGGTGCTCTCGATCAGTTCCCGCGCAATGCAGTTGACAAGAAATGTCTTGCCGACGCCGGTATCGCCGTAGAGCAGAAGATTGCCGCCCTTTTTATCGAAATCACGGATAAATGACTTCACAGCGGCCAGTACATGTTCCATGTTGCGGCGGGGACTGATGCCCAGCGGGCCGCCTTCCTGGTCGGAGTAGTAGTCCATCCGGAATGTGTCAAGATTCTCTTTCTGCAGGATCTCCTGTATATTCGACTGCTCATAAAAGAGGTGAATAACTTCTTTTTTAAAACAGGAGCATTGCTGACTCCCCTGGTAGCCGGTATCATGGCAGAGAGGGCAGTCATATTTCTCTTCCAGATAGTCTGCCGGATAGCCTGCCTCTTCCAGAAGCTGCGCCTGCCGGCTGCGGATCAGCCGGGTCCGGGCCTCTATTCGGCTGCGGTCGGGCTTTCTGCCGAGGATAGCCGCCCTGGTCTGCTCCGCATAAACATGGTTCAGTTCCTGCTCCAGCTGATCGTATTGCGGGAGCCTGCGGGCGATCTCTTCCCGGCGCTGATCCAGGGCGCGGCGGTTCATCTCCTGCCGCCGGTCATAGCGCCGCATGACCGCTGCATATTGGGAATTGGAAAGTTTCATGTTCTGGGTTCACCTCCTGCAGGTGCGGGATCGGCGGCTGCCTGCGACTGCTTGCGCAGCAGCTTTTCCTGAATGGCGGAATAATCCTGCCGCCGCTGGGAGAAGTTATGAAAACGGTTGGAGGCAGCACCGCTGCGGGGCTGCCTGCGGGCGGCAGCCTCCTGTGTCTTTGCAGGGCTCTTGGCTGTATGTACTTCATCCGCGGCCTTAACCTGATCCAGGGTATGGATGCCGGCCTTGTGCCAGCTTGTGAGGATGCGGTCAATGTAGGCGAAGCTGGGATCATGGATGGCGCGGATGGTCCTTCTGCAGGCTTCCTGTACAAGCTCGATGCTGAACTGGTAGTCCTGCATCCATTTACGGATGAACTGCATTTCCACCGGAGCGGGACTGCGGCGGGTGAGCCCCAGTTCTTTCATGATCGTCCGGCAGTAGGAGCCGTGAAGCGTGGCTTCGAACCTGGCCTGCTCGACAGTAGTTACATGCCGGCTGTTCCATTCCAGCGCGACCCGTTCTATATAGCGCATACTTTTCTTGTCCATGGATACACAATACTCGAAGAGATAGTCTATCACGTCGTAGGGCAGAGCCAGATCATCATGGAAGTATGCTATCTTTTCCACATCCATGGGACTGAGCGTATGTCCCAGATACTGTTCAATGACGAGGCAGATCTGTCCGGCTTTCTGTTCGTCTTCTTCCTCTGCCGGACTGGTCAGGGCGGACTTCTCCCGCGGGAGCGGTCTGTCTGCCGCCGTTCCTTCATCCGAGATACGCGAGCAGGTGTCCGGTTTGAGACAGATGGAAGTGATGACGCCGCCTGCGTCAGCGCTCATCTCCAGTACGCCCAGACCCTGCCAGTAGTTCAGCGCACGCAGAACATCGCCTTCCGTGATGTGGAAGGTATCCGCGATGCTTCCGATAGAAAGACTGTGTCCGCCTTCCTGGAGCATCCGCAGCAGATAGATATAGATCTTGATAAATTCACCGCTGGCAGCGGGCAGATAGGTATCAAGAAAAGCGTTGGGAATCAGCGTACTGCCGCCCGGAGCGGCTGTAGTCAGTAGTATGGAATCGGACATGTTATACCTCGGTTTGCTTATGAAAAATGCAGGCTGAAAAGGCAGTCCCCCTCTGAAAAGCCGGGCTGCACTTTTTGTAATCGCCCAAAGTATAACATAATTCCGGGTTTTTGAGAATAGGACCGTCTTTTGGGGAAAGAAGGAAAACGCTGCAGTGCACATAGTGGATAAAATCAAAGAGTTCAGAAAATAAGCGGATGCGCGGACAAAAAAATATCCACCGTCCGGAGGAGGGCTCCGCAGCCTTTCCGACGGTGGATAAAGTGGATAACTAGTGCTTAAGCAGGTCTTCGCCTACAGAAACAATGTCTCCCGCTCCCATAGTTATCAACAGGTCCCCGTTGATACAATTTTTTGATAAAAAGTTTTCTATTTCCTGAAAGCTGGGGAAATACCATACCGGCGTTCCCTTATCCTCCAGGAGTTTCTGGATGTCCCGGCTGCTGACATCTCCGGGATCCTTCTCCCGGGCAGCGAAAATATCGGCCAGGACGACACGGTCCGCAAGGGACAGGGCCTCGGCAAAGCGGGGCAGCAGCGCCTTCGTCCTGGTGTAGGTGTGAGGCTGGAAAACGCACCAGATATTTCCATTGTGAGGATACTGGTGTGCAGCCCGCAGGGTGGCCTCCACCTCTGCAGGATGATGAGCGTAATCATCGAGGATCTTGACTCCATTCACGGTACCCTTGTACTGGAAACGGCGGTCAGTTCCGGAGAATGCCATAAGTCCTTCCCGGATCGCGTCCTCGGGAAGACCGGTCTCTTCCGCAACGGCAATCGCCGCCAGGGCATTGGAAATGTTGTGGACACCGGGAACATGCAGCTGATAGCGGCCCGCGCGCTGGCCGCGGCGTACAAGGTCGAAGCTGCCGTTGGCAAATTCGTCGAAGCTGATGTTTTCAGCTGTGTAATCACTGCCGGCTTCCAGGCCGCAGGTGGTGACCCGGCAGGCGAGTCCGTCAGTGATCTCCTGCAGGTCGGCGATCCCGCTGTTGATGATCAGCAGGTCACCCTTGCCCAGTTTTTCAGCGAATTTGCGGAAGGAACTGCGGATGTCGTTAATATCCTTAAAGAAATCCAGGTGGTCCGCATCTATGTTGAGGATCACTTCAATATGGGGATTGAATTTAAGGAAGCTGTTGGTATATTCGCAGGCTTCGGCTATAAAATTCTCGGAGTGGCCGACGCGGATATTGCCTCCGATGGCATTGAGCATGCCGCCCACACTGATGGTAGGGTCATCCTTGGCTGCCAGAAAAATGTGGGAGAGCATGGATGTGGTGGTAGTTTTGCCATGTGTGCCGGCAACCGCGATGGAATTCTTATACTGTGCCATCAGCTGTCCCAGAAGAGAGGCGCGGTCCATGACCGGCTTCCCGCTTGCACGTGCGGCCATAAGTTCCGGATTATCTTCATGGATGGCTGCCGTGTAGACGATCAGGTTCAGATCCGGTGTAATATTCCCGGCCTTTTGACCGTAGATGACATGAATACCCGCGGCTTCAAGCGCCTGGGTAATAGAGCTTTCTTTTGAATCAGATCCGCTGACGGTAAAGCCCTTCTCCTGCAGGATCCGGGCAAGCCCGCTCATGCTGATGCCGCCGATGCCGATGAAATGAATGTGCAGGGGGCTGCTGAAATCAATTTTATACATATAAATAGCACACTTCCTTAAAGCTTGATCAATGACGGAGCCGGACTGTTCCGGCAAGTACAATGCTATTATACCGAGATTTATAAATTTTGCAAATAAAAAAGGAAGGGCAAAGGGACACTGAAACAAAGTGTTGCAATTTCGGACGGAAGCGGGATTTGTGATATTTAGCATATTTTACGCGAAAACAGGGCGGGCAGGTACAAATAAATACATAAAATCAATTCCAATTTTCTGTAAAGAATGCTATAATTAATATAACGATGAGACAATCTGCCGTTAGCTTTGCGGTCAATAGTCAGGTTCCGGTTCAGCAGCGATCCGGAGCCTTACTCATCCGGCTCTACCCCAAACCTGTTGAAAGGGAGGAACATAAGATGCAGATTACTGATATCAGAGTTCGCACAGTCAACAAAGAGGGAAGGATGAAAGCAGTCGTATCGATCACGATAGACAATGAATTTGCAGTGCATGACATCAAGGTAATCGACGGAGAAAAAGGATTGTTTATTGCAATGCCAAGCAGAAAAACGCTTGACGGAGAGTATCGAGACATAGCACATCCGATCAACTCGCAGACACGGGAACGACTCCAGTCTTTGATCCTGGAGGAATATGAGAAAGCACTTGCTGCGGACAGTGAATAACGACTTCGGGCACCGCAGTTTATTCTGATACATTCCTGTGAGAAGAAGGGAAGATATTCATCAGGGAACGGAAGTGAAACTGATGAGTACTTCCCTTTTTTCTGTCCAGATCAGAGGCCGCCGGATTTTCGGCTTTCTGCTGCCCTGATGATATAGAAGCAATTTATTACAGAAATTTTAAGAAAATATTAAGTTTCGCTTTACTTCCTGCCTATTTCGTGATTTACTGTAAAGTGAATGAGTAGACTTTTTCAGGGGGATTGTATTGCCGGCCGGACTGTCTTGTGCCGGTATTTTTGGATAGCAGGAGGAATGAGTTATGAAGCGTCGCATCTTATCTGGATTTTTTGCGGCATTGCTTTGCACCGGGCTCTGCCTGGGACCGTCCGCCCGGACATTTGCCCAGGTATCCGCACAGCCGGATACCGTGGAAAGCGAAACAGCAAAGAGCGGCAGCGCGCAGGCTGAAGAGAGCGGCAGCGCACAGGAGGCAGAGACCGGCAGCGCGCAGACACAGGAAAGCGGCAGCACGCAGGCGGCGGAAGGTGAGCAGACTGCAGAGACCGAAAGCGGGCAGACGCAGGAAAGCAGCGCCGGGCAGGAAACGCCGGAAGAGATAACCGGATTTGTGCCCCTTGCGGATGATGAGAAAAGCTTCAGCTTCAGCTATTATGACAGACCCACGCAGGAGGAGATCTCTGACGCCCTTCCGGACACTATACAGGTGTACCTGAATGGCTCAGAGACAGCGCAGGAGATCCCGGTCAGCTGGGAAAGCACTGTGGATTATGATGCGACAGCCTATTTCTACTATTCTTTCCATCCTGTCTGGGATACAGGCAGCTACAGCTGCCAGGATGCAGAGGACGCGCCCTATATCTGGGTAGAGTTTAAGATGACTTCAGCTGCTTCCGGTATCCGGCGGGCCAGGGCGGTATCCGCGCAGGATACGAACAAACAGACAGTATATCAGTATCTGACGCAGACCATGGGACTGAATAAGGCAGCAGCCTGCGGTGTTATGGCGAATATTGAGGCAGAGTCGAATTTTTATCCCGGCCTGGAAGAGTATACGGAGCGGACGGACAAGGGCTACGGACTTTGCCAGTGGACTTTCACGCGCCGGACAAATATGGAGCAGTATATGATCGACCATGGCTATACGACAGCGGAAGAGAAAAATTTCAGCTCCATCCAGGGGCAGCTGGAATTTATGTACTACGAGCTGCAGACCAGTTCATGGTATAAAACAAAAGTGCTGGACGTACTGCGCGCCCAGCCCAATACCGCGCAGGGCGCCTATCAGGCTGGATATACCTGGTGCTATTATTATGAGGTCCCGCAAGGCTATAACAGCGGGGTCTCCGCTGACCGGGGCCAGCGCGCCATAGACAATTACTGGACGAATTCTGCCTACGGAGAGGGCGGGGAACTTCCGGCCCAGGTGGATATCAAGATTCAGGGGGCTTCTCTTCCGGACCGGATCCTCAGCCTGGGCTCGTCTTTTGACATACTGGGAACCGTAAGCTCTACCCGCAGCATTACCTATATAACCGTCGGTGTCTATGACAGATCCGGCAGCAAAAAGATGGAGAAGACTGTTACTCCCGGCAGCAGCAGCTACAGCATAGGTGCTTCTGCTGTCAACAGTGCACTGAAGTTTGGAACGCTCTCGTCCGGTGACTATCTCTATAAAGTAACCGCATCCAGCGGTTCCGAGACCGTAACACTGGTGGAGCATGAATTTTCCGTGAGAAAACCGGCTTCCGTGACCAACGGAACATATTATATTTTATGCAGCTCCAACCAGGGCATGGCAGTCCAGTCCGCGGGTACGCAGACCGGCTCCGGCCTTGTCCTGGCCGCAAAGGCCGGGAGCAGTGCCCAGAAATTTACATTTACAGGTCTTGGCAGCGGAAAGTATAAGATCACCAGCCTTTATTCCGGCAAGGTTCTCGAAGCAGCCCAGGCCGACAATGCCAATGTTTCTGCCGTAGTACAGACTGCCGCAGGCAGCAGCACGTCTCAGCAGTGGAGGCTCTGGCAGAACAGTGACGGCAGTTATCTCCTGCAGAATGCAGCCGACGGCACCGTTATGGAGGCCGCCGGCGGGAAGATCGCAGCCGGGACAGGCCTGCAGCAGGAACTTTGCACAGGCGGCTCACATCAGAAGTTTACACTGGCGGCAGCCGGCGGAGCCGATACGGAAAAGTTTTCCGCCTCTATCTCCTCCTGCAGCTTTCCGGGCCGGATCCACAGCCTGGGCAGCTCCTTTTCAGTAAGGGGAACTATTAAGGCCAGCCGGTCTATGTCAGCTGTCTCGGCTGCGGTCTATGATGGGACGGGCAAAGCCAGGATCAGTAAGACCGTAAGCCTGTCTTCTGCCAGCTATGATCTTAAAAACCTGGACAGCTCTCTGAAGTTCGGCAGTCTTCCGACCGGCGATTATCGCTATGAGATAAAGGCTGTCAGCGGGGATAAAAGCGTTCTGCTGGTAAAGTACTATTTTTCTGTCCGCAAGGCTGTTTCGGTATCAGGCGGCAGCTATCTGATCGTCAGCAAGACTTACAGCAATCTGCTGGCGGACATAGCAGGCGCCGGCAAAGCGGCTGGCGCCAATCTGCAGCTGGCTCTGCGCAGTCCTTCCCGGGCTCAGAATTTTACATTTACATCTGTGGGCGGCGGGAAATACAAGATAACAGCCGCACACAGCGGCAAAGTCCTGGAGAGTGCCGGCGGGAGCAGTGCCGACAAAGCCAATGTCTGCCAGGGAGATTATAAGGGGACTCTTTTTCAGCAGTGGAAGATCTGGCAGAACAGCGACGGCAGTTATCTGCTGCAGAATGCAGGCAGCGGCCGGGTGCTGACGGCCGACGGGACGGTCCGCAGCGGCGCCAATCTGCTGCAGAGGCTCTGTGACGGCAGAGATCAGCAGAAGTTTGTTCTGACTTCTGCCGCCAGGGGGATCTCTTCCACGCTCTTCAGCGCCAGTCTTTCTTCAGGAAGCCTGCCGGACCGGATCCACAGCCTGGGAAGTCCTTTTTCCGTTCGCGGAAATGTCACGGCAAATAAGACGATCATGCTGCTGGACGCCGCCGTTTTTAACGGCAGCGGCAAGAGGGTCATCGGGAAGACCGTGATCCCGGCAGCTAAAAGCTATAATCTGCAGAACCTGGACAGCTCTCTGAAATTCGGCAGTCTGCCTGTCGGGGATTACCATTATCAGGTAAGGGCAGTCAGCGGGGCCCAGTGC
Organism: uncultured Eubacteriales bacterium; assembly: GCA_900317095.1. GTDB lineage: Bacteria > Bacillota > Clostridia > Lachnospirales > Lachnospiraceae > UBA2912. The sequence goes on from ONFL01000035.1 coordinate 23,158, forward strand.
GTTCTGCTGGTTAATTATTATTTTTCCGTCCGCAAAGCCGCGGCCCCGGCCGGCGGGACTTATCTGCTGGTCTCCAGCGCAAACAGGAACCTGACCATGGATCTGGCCGGCGGCAGCCTGAATAACGGCGCCAATATCCAGCTTTGGAGGAAAAACGGGACCAGCCATCAGACATTTACCTTTACTGCGCTGGGCGGCGGCAAATATAAGATCGTCAACACCGGTTCCGGGAAAGCTGTGGAGTCTGCAGGCGGCAGCAGCGCCGAGAAGGCCAACATAGATCAAAGCAGCTACAGCGGAAGCGCTTATCAGCAGTGGCGCATCTGGGAAAACAGTGACGGAAGCTATGTGCTGCAGAATGTGGGCAGCAGCCGGGTCATGACAGCGGCCGGCAGCCTGAAGAGCAGTGTAAATCTCTGGCAGCAGCTCTGTGACGGAGGATCTCTTCAGAAGTTTGTCCTGCAGAAGCCCTGACCGCCGGGCGGGACGGACGCTGCAGCGGACAATATTTTATAAGGCAGAAATAACAGGAGGCAGAAAATGCATCTGATCGTCGGACTGGGCAATCCCACGGCAAAATATGAGGGAACCCGGCATAATGTAGGATTTGAGACAATAGACATTATTGCGGACCGCTGGGGCATCCGCGTTGGTGACAGGAAGGCAAAGGCCCTGTGCGGATCAGGATCTATAGAGGGTGAAAAAGTAATTCTGGCAAAACCGCAGACCTTTATGAACCTGAGCGGGGAAAGCGTACGGCCGCTGGCGGATTTTTATAAGATCCCGGCGGAGAATATCCTGGTCATCCACGATGATATAGATCTGCCTCTGGGGAATCTGCGGATCCGCAAAAGAGGCAGCGCCGGAGGCCATAATGGCATGAAAAATATCATCCAGCATCTGGGAACGCAGGAATTTCCAAGAATCCGCATCGGCGTGGGCGGCAAGCCCGAGGGCTGGGATCTGGCGGCTTATGTTCTTTCGAAATACAGTCCCGAGGACAGAAAGATCATGGACGAAGCGCAGGCGGCAGCAGCCCAGGCGGCGGCCCTGATCGTCCAGGGAGAGGTGGACAAGGCGATGAACAGCTACAACACTCCCCATGCAAAAAAGGATCAATAAGACATTTGTATATTTAATATAGAAGAAACCGGAAAAGGAAGGATAGACAATGAAAACGATCATGCGCCCTTTGGGAGAACTGGCAGGCTTTGAAGAAGCCGCACATCTGATCAGGGACGGGCAGACTCCGGTCTGCGTTGACGGATGTGTGGACGCGCAGAAATGTCAGCTGATCCGGGCCTTCGGGGAGGACGATTCCCTGAAACTGGTGATCACATATGACGAAAAAAGAGCCAGACAGATCTGTGAGGAATATCGTTTTTATGATAAAAATGTTTATTTCTATCCGGCAAAGGACATTATCTTCTACAGCGCAGATGTACACAGCGATCTGATCGTAAAGGAACGGCTGCAGGCAATGCGTCCGATCCTCGATGAGGCGCCGACGGTCATAGTCACCACACCGGACGCCCTCATGGACCGTGTGCTCCCTCTGGAAGTGCTGGACCGCTTCCGGGTGGAACTGGCACCGGGAAACCGGATCATGCTCAGCGATTTTTCCTCCCTGCTTACAGAAATGGGATTTGAACGCTGCGGACAGGTCTCCGCTCCCGGGCAGTTCAGCATCCGGGGCGGCATCCTGGATTTTTTTAATTATGCGGATCCCGCCCCTTACCGGATAGAGCTCTGGGACGATGAGATAGATTCCATCCGCACGTTTGACCCTGAAAGCCAGCGGTCTATTGAACCGGCGGACAGGGCGGTTATCTATCCCGCCGGGGAATATCTGTTTACGAAGAAGGTGACAGCGGCAGGCCTGCATAAGATAGATCTGGCCCTGAAAGACCAGGTAGAGGCCCTTTCCAGTCAGAGGAAGGCCAATGAGGCCGCCCATCTGAGGCAGGTGATTGCGGTCTTTAAGGAGGAAATGGAATCCGGAAGCACGGATGTGGGCGTTGACAGCTACATTCCTTTTTTCTTTGAGGACACGGTCTCCTTTCTGGACTATTTTAAGGAGGATAACTGCCTGGTTTTTGTTGACGAACCCGCCAGGACCGCAGACCGGGCCAGGCAGGCCTGGGAGGAGTTCACATCCACCATGCAGGTGCGGCTGGAGCAGGGATATATCCTGCCCCTGCAGATGCAGACATTCATGGACGGCAGCCGGATCCTCGCGAGGACAGCGGCCATGCAGACCATTTATCTGAGCACGCTGATGTGGAGCTCTTCGGATATTTTCCCGGTAAAAAGCCGGGTCAGCATTCCTGCTGTCAGCATGCGGACATACCGCAGGGATTTTGCTCTGCTGGTGAAGGATCTTACAGCCTGGATCAGAAAGAAGTACCGGATCCTGCTGATCGCCAGATCTTCCCTGCGGGGCCGGCAGCTCTGCGACGACCTGGAGAGGGAAGGGCTGAATGTCTTTTATACAGAGGACGATGAGCATGAACTGCAGGCGGGACAGGTCATGATCATCCACGGCAGTCTGACCCGCGGTTTTGAGTATGAACAGATCCGCTTTGCCGTAATCGCCGAATCTGACATCTTCGGTCAGGAGAAAAAGAGGCGCAAAAGCCGGCGGACCAGCGACGGGGCCAGGGCAGCCCTGGATTTCAGTTCCCTTACAGTCGGCGACTATGTTGTCCACGAAAAATACGGGATCGGCATTTACAGGGGAATAGAGAAGCTGGAGCTGGACGGCGTTCTGCAGGATTATGTCAAAATAGAATACGCAGACGGCGGCAGTCTTTACATCCAGCCCACCCATCTGGACCTGATCCAGAAGTATGCCGGCAAAGAAGCGGAGCATGTAAAGGTCAGTTCCATGGGCGGGACCCGCTGGGACAAGACAAAAAGCAAGGTGAAAAAGTCCGTGGCCGGCCTTGCCAGAGACCTGGTCCGGCTCTATGCCGTGCGGGAGAACTCCAAAGGCTTTGCCTGCGGACCGGATACGGTCTGGCAGACGGAATTTGAGGAGATGTTTCCTTTTGAGGAAACCGCTGACCAGCTGGATGCCATCGCTGCCGTAAAGAAGGATATGGAGAGCACAAAGATCATGGACCGGCTGATATGCGGAGATGTCGGCTTCGGCAAAACGGAGGTGGCCATCCGGGCCGCCTTCAAGATGGTGCAGGAGGGACGGCAGGTGGCCGTTCTGGTGCCGACGACGATCCTTGCCCAGCAGCATTACAACACTTTTCTCCAGCGGATGGCGGCTTATCCTGTGAAAATAGCCCAGCTCTCCCGTTTTGTAACAGCGGCAGAGCAGAAAAAAACCATTTCCGGTCTGGAATCAGGAAGCGTAGACATTGTGATCGGCACGCACCGCCTGCTTTCCAAAGATGTAAAGTTTCGGAATCTGGGCCTTTTGGTTGTGGATGAGGAACAGCGTTTCGGAGTTGATCACAAGGAAAAGATAAAGAAACTGAAAAATACCGTGGACGTCCTCACGCTGACGGCCACGCCCATCCCCAGGACCATGCATATGAGCCTGATCGGGATCCGGGATATCAGCCTGCTGGAGCAGGCGCCGGTGGACCGTGTTCCCATCCAGACCTATGTCATGGAGTACAGCCGGGAAATGGTCCGTGAGGCCATTTCCAGAGAACTGCAGCGGGGCGGCCAGGTCTATTATGTCTATAACCGGACTGACGACATTGACCGCACAGCGGCGGACATTCAGGCAATGTTTCCCGACGCGGAAGTGGCCTATGCACACGGCCAGATGGCAGAGCGGGATCTGGAAAAGGTCATGTACAGCTTTGTCAACGGCCAGATAGATGTGCTTGTTTCCACAACCATCATCGAAACCGGGCTGGATATAGCCAATGTCAATACGATCATTGTCAGCAATGCGGACCGCTTCGGTCTGGCCCAGCTCTACCAGCTGCGGGGGCGTGTGGGCCGGTCTGACCGCACGGCCTATGCCTATCTCATGTATCAGCGGGATCGGGTACTGAAGGAGACGGCCATGAAGCGGCTCTCAGCCATCCGGGAATTCACAGCTCTGGGCAGCGGCTACCGGATCGCCCTGCGGGATCTTGAGATCCGCGGTGCCGGCAATCTGCTGGGCAAGGTGCAGAGCGGGGACATGGAAGCCGTCGGCTACGATCTCTACTGCAAGCTGCTGGCAGCGGCGGTCCGCCAGGAAAAGGGAGAAGAGCCCGAGGAGGAATTCGAGACCAGGATAGAGATATCCATAGATGCCTTTATCCCGGACACCTATATTATGAATGAATCCCAGAAACTGGAAATGTACAAACGGATCTCCTGTATAGGCAGCGACGCGGATTACAGCGAGCTGCTGGATGAGATGATAGACCGCTACGGCGATCTGCCGGCTCCCGCTGAAAATCTGCTGCTGACCGCCCGGGTCAAGATGAAAGCGCAGAAGCTGAAGATCCGCACGGTTAAAGCCGAGGGAAGGGATGTACGGCTGATCCACCCGGAGCTGGACATTTCCCAGAAGACGGCATCTGGCCTGTCTGGAAAATATCCCCGCCGGGTGCGGTTTTCCACGAGCGGACAGCCTGTGGTTACTTTTCGGACCGGAGCTGCGTCCGACAGGGAAATGCTGGAGGAGACGGCAGCCTTTCTGGACACGCTTGCCGGCCTGACCAAAGAAAAGAGTAGTTGAACCGGCTTTTGATTTGGTGTAAGATTAACCTAGTTTATTATGCATGAATAAAGGAGTAGTATATGGCGCGAAAAAAGAAAAATGATTTCTGGGATGATGTAGACGAAACCAGAGTGGTCGTCAACGATTCTCCGGAAGATCCGGCCCCGGCGGCTGAAGAAGACTGGTCCGCGGTCAAGAGTACCCCCATAAAGGTACTGATGCGGCTGCTTCTGATGATTTCCTGCCTGGTTGCACTTGCTGCCGGATATATCTGCTATGAATATGTGAGGGACCGCTATACCGAGGGAAGCTACAGTGATGATTTTTACAGCAGCAGAAGCTTCGCCGACGAGTACAACAACAGAGTTGACCAGCTGCTGAACCTGGTTTCCGCCATGGAGGCGGATTCCTCCGTCACCGATACAGGCAATGAGCAGCTCCTGAGCACCCTGGTTGAGAACTATATGGGAAAGGGAACCAATTTTTCCTTTATCATTCAGGACCAGGACCTCTTTGAGCTGGCCAGCAGCGGCGATGATGCCCAGGACCGCATAGAAGCCAGCCACCACTATGTCAAGCTGACCTATGCCGACGGCAAGCTTGAGGTTGAGAGCACCCTCCGCGGCGACCTGCTGGATAAGGCAGGCTGGAAGAAGTCATTTTCCGCGGATAAGGGCAGCTATATCATTTATACTGCGGTAGATGATGAGCTGACTGCAAAGGATGGATTTTACAGCGCCAGACAGAACTTTGACAAGATGGGCAGCTACTTCGGCAAGGCAAGGATCGTGGGGATCATTGCGGCGATCGCCTTTATCATCTGCCTGATCTTTTGTATCATTGCCACCGGTCAAGTGCGTGGTTATGACGGCATAAAACTCAGCTGGTTCGACTATGTATTTACCGAACTGGCTCTGGTGATCATGGTCGCTGTCGCGGCCGGGCTTATCTATGCCTTCCGTTATGTGCGGACCATGGATGGGACCATGTATCAGTACGCTTCCTATGGCCTGATCGTGCTGATCTATATCTGGATTGCGCGCAGCTACTTCAGTATCGTGCGGCGGATCAAGACGGGACGCTTTTTGCGCAAGTCCCTGATCGGCATCATCATTCACGGTGTTTCTCATGCGGTCGGTTCTCTGCCTTTCCCGCTGAACGCGATCATTGGCGCCATTATTTTGATCATCATCAACGGCGGGACGGTTTACGGCCTGATATTCTGGCGGCAGTATGAGTTCCAGAAGATCCCGTTCATCAAGGGGATCCCGATCATGTACATCGCCGCGCCGGCTGTTTTTATCATTGAGCTCCTCGCGCTTCTGGTCCACAATATCGATAAGGGCAGAGCAGCCGAGGATGCGGAGCTTCCTCCGGACGAGGAGGAGGAATCCGCAGCCGGACAGGAAGCTGCACCGGCCGGCGGGGAAGCAGACCAGACAAAAGTATTCTCTGCTGTTAATCCGGATCTTGAGACAGATACTGACGACAGCAGGGCAGTACCGGATCTTGAACTGGATGCCGCGCAGGATGAGGGCGAGCAGGAACAGGAATGGGAATCCATGGATCTGAGCGAGGTGATATCTTCCGCACGTCGTCAGCAGGAGCAGAGTCCGGATGCCGCATCCGCAGAAGAGGCGCAGCAGCCGGCACAGCAGGAAATATCCGCACAGCCGGAAGCATCCGTACAGGCGGAGACCGGGCCGCAGGCAGCTGCAGAAGAGGAAGCTCCCGCGCAGAGACTGCAGAGCAAAGCCGCTGCAGAAGTGCAGTCCAGTACAGTTGTTATCTCTTCTAAGGATATGGAGCAGGCCCTGCGGGATTCCGGCATCGTTCCTCTGGATGAGGATTTCGGCGGCAGCAGATCCGCGGGTAAGCAGGAGGCAGAAGCCAGCGCAGAAGCCGGGCAGGCAGAGCAGCCGGCTGCGCAGGAGCAGTCCGCAGAGGCGGCCCCCGCACCGGAAGCTGCGGCCCGCGTCAACTTCGTTCAGCTGAATAAGGATATTCGCAAGAGATTCCGTGCAGACCTGAAGAGCCGCGGTATCATTGTTACGGTCCGCGCGCCCGAGAAACCGGTTCTGGTCGATCTGGATGAAGAGCAGCTGCGGCAGATCATCACCAATATATTTGAACAGATAAAGCGTCTGTCTGCTGATAATGTCCGCAACTATCTTGAGACTTATGTTCAGGGCGGCAAGGTGGTATATATCGCCAAGATCGAGACTGCAGCGGATAAGGCACAAGAGGCCGGCGCAGCGGTTCAGGACGACAGTTTCCAGACTGCCCGCAGTCTTGTAGAGGCAGCCGGCGGCAGGTTTGTCGTGGTTCATGACGGAAGTCTGATGAAGGTCGGAGCCCTGATGAACGCGGCAAAGTAAATAGAAAAGCAAAAAAAGAAAGCTTGTATCTCCATTGTATGGCGGTACAGGCTTTCTTTCTTATTTACGCTTGCTGCCCCTTCTGCAGGGCAGATTTCAGTCTTCTTCTATGATCTGGATCTCAAAGAAGGAGAAAGGGATCTCCTCTATGAAATTATCCTGGCTGAAGCGGGTGCGGCTGGTTCTCTGGAATTCACGGATGTTTGCGTCCAGCCAGATCGGTTCGGCCAGGTCGAAGCGGCGGCACAGGGCGGTAACGGCATGGACGACCTTCGCGGTCCTGCGGTCACCGCTCCCGTCCTCAATGACAAAATCTTCTGTAATATGGCTGCCGGTATAGATTTTTCCCCATAAGCGGAACATAGGCATCTCCTTTATCATGTCCTCAGCTGGTATTTTTGCCTATATGGTAGCACCGGCGGGGAAGGAAAGTCAATGCCGGCGGCGGCGGCCTATTTTTGCACTCGCATGCTTTGCCCCGATGTGTTATGATAACATAGAATATTTTTGTTCCCCGGAAGGCAGATCCGGGGATAAAGGAGTATAAGATCGTGAACGGAAACATTTATATAAACTGCGCTTACGAGGATATAGACCGCGCCAGAGCACTGGCTGAGCGGCTTGCGGGGCTGGACATTCATGCCGTCTGCGGCGGAGAGAGCGAGGAGAAGATCGCCGCCAGCGCTTTTGTGCTGAATCTTTGCAGCGAGAAGAGCAGAACATCTAAGACATTTCGCAAGGGCATGAATTATGCCTTAAAGCATCAGCTGGATATGATCACTATTCATATAGGGGAGCAGGGAATCCGTACTGACATGGAAAGCATGTTCTGGACAGCGGCACAGCTGTTCCGCTTAAGCTGCAGGGAGAATGCAGCACAGGCAGAGACTGCAGTACAGGAACAGGCAGGGGCTGCAAATCGGGCAGAGATAGGGGCTGTCGGGCCGGCTGCTCCTGCCGTGTCCGGCCCGCAGACGCCGGCAGACCAAGAAGAGGCGCAGCCTGAGGAGAAAGTCCGGGAAGAAGCAGGAGAGACATTGCCGGCCGGCGCTGAGACAGCGCAGGGTAAGGAGGAGGCAGACCTGCCGATCCGGGCTTCACAGCAAGGCCGGAATAAGAGCGAACAGGAGAAGCTCAGCGAGCGGGAGTCTCTCTATCTGGAGGGTAAGAGGTGGCTCAGCGGAGAGAACGGACAGGCCGACTCCCGGAAAGCTTTTGCCCTTTTCCGCCAGGCGGCCAATCAGGGCTTCATAAAAGCGCAGTATCAGATGAGTATATGTTACGATGAAGGGATCGGCGTCCGCAGAGATGTAACAGAGGCAGCCAGGTGGCTGGAGATGGCGGCTTACGGCGGCGACCCGGCTGCCCAGAGTGAGATAGGCTACTGTTATGAAATCGGGCAGGGGGTTCCCCGGAATATCCGGGAAGCTGTCCGCTGGTATGCGATCGCTTCTGAACAGGGGAATGCCCAGGCCAAGAACAATCTCGCCTACTGCTACCAGAAGGGCCGCGGCGTGACAAAAGATGTAAAGGAAGCCATCCGCCTTTATACAGAGGCCGCCGAGGCCGGCGACGCCAGCGCCCAGTACAATCTGGGCTACTGCTACTGGTACGGTGAAGGCATAAAGACCGATAAACAGAAAGCCATCGGCCTCTTTTCCAGATCCGCCGCCCAGGGCAACGCCAAGGCAGAACAGATGGTTAAGATCCTCGGGCAGTATTCTTATGTGAAGCGTCCTTAGATGACAGGGAGAGGAGATATAGAATTTATGAGCGGGGACAAGAAGAACGTACTTACAGCAGACGAGAGAATGCTGAGAGATTATATTCAGACAAAGACGCAGCAGGTATTAAAGGATCTGGACAGCCTGGCAGCCAGGGGTGAAGAGCAGCTGGACCCCTGGTCCGCGGATTTTGCCACTCTGGTCAGGACCTGTGGAAAGAATTCTCCGGAAGCCTTCCGCTGGTTCAAATATTATCTGCGGGAGGGAAGGATCCCGGCAGCAGTGCAGCTGCCGCTTCTGGTGCAGATCTATCTGGACAGCACCGTGGATGCCGGATTTATGAATATCCTGGCCCGCCTGCTGAAAAATGAGCCGCAGGACCGCAGAGAAGAGCGGATGCAGCAGACAAAGAAAGCCCTGCAGAGCGTCTGCTCAGAAGACGGTATCCTCACCCTTTACCGGGGCAGTTTTGAAAAGCCCTTCGGCTATATGGATGATGCCAGCCGTCCGATAGAGAAGGCATTTTCCTTCACGACCCGGGAGGATATCGCCAAACGCTACGCAGTCATGTGGTTCCCGGCCAGGGCTGCCATTTACAAGGTCAGCGTGCCGGTGGAGGACGCAGCCGGGTATCTTCTCTATGATGAAGAAGAGACCGTCGTGCTTTTGCCGAAGGTAAAGGGCGGCCGTCTGGAGATCCTGGAGGAGCGGGAGATCCCGAAAGAAGAGTACGGCAGCGCCGAAGAAGAGAAAATGGCACGGGAGTCCTACAGATATCTGAAGCAGGCGCAGTAGGACCTGTCCCTTATTCTGGAGGAATGGAACATAGACGATCAGCGGGATGCCGCGGATATTTGCACCGGAGACGAATACGGATCCGTTCAGTGGGAGATGAAAAAAGTGGATAATAAGGTAAATGAAGCCGCCCTTACCAAGCGTGTGAAGACCCTGGTGCTGCAGGGGCGTTTTGAGGATGCCCTGCAGGCATTTGAGGGCGTTGATATTCACAGAATAAGGAACAATTCAATCCTCTGCCTGGTCGGCGAGACCTACATGGGCCTGGGGCGTTATGATGAGGCGGAGACCGTCCTGCTGCGTGTTTATGAGAAACAGTCCAATACCCGCAGGATTCTTGATCTGCTGACGACATTGTATACGGACATGGGCGAGTTCTCGGAGGCGGAGTTCTATTATAAGGAATTTATCAGTATTGCTTCCAAGGATCTGCACCGCTATATTCTCCGCTACCGTCTGGATAAGGCCAAGGGTGAGCGGCTCTCTGTGCTGATCGGTACACTGGAGAAGCTGAAGGAGTATGAGTACATTGAGGAATGGGCCTACGAGCTGGCTTCTCTGTATGAGCAGAGCGGGCAGACCCAGAAGTGCATCCATGAGTGTGATGAGATCGTTCTCTGGTTCGGTCATGGTGAATATGTCGATAAGGCGATCGCCCTCAAGTGCAGGCTGACCGGGCAGCCCCTTCCGGCTGTGTCCACGGTGGAAATGTATGAGGAGAGCCATCCGGATGAGGAGGAAGGATACTCGCTGCCTCCGGAAAATGAAGAACCGGCGGAAGCGGAGAATGAGGAAATAACCGAAGAACCGGAAGAGGCTGAGAAGCCGGACCAGACTGAAGAAGCGGAGCCGGAAGAGTCTGCGGATGCAGAAGCAGCCGCAGCAGCGGATCAGGAAGCGGAGAAGGCCGCAGAGTCAGATCAGGCCGCGGAAGCAGCTGCAAAAGCGGAAACAGTGGAAGCTGAAACCGCGGAGGCGGATCAGGCTGCGGAGCCGGAAGAGACTGAGTCTGCGGTAACGGCTGTGGAGCCGGTGGAAGCTGCGGAAGCAGCAGATGCTGAACAGCCCCTGGAAGGCGTAGAAACTGCCGCTGCAGAGACGGCTGAAGCTGCAGCGGAGGAAAAAACCACTGCCGGGAGTGAAGATAATTCCCTTAATGGAGTCGTGTTCGACAAAGAAAGGGTATTTGCAGGCAGTATCGATACGGATCTGATCGCGAGAGCTCTGGAGGTGAAAGCACAGGCGCAGAAAGCGGAAGCGGAAGCAGAGCAGGCCAGGGCAGAGGCAAGAGCCGCAAAGGCAGAAGCAGAAGCTGCCAGGATCCGGGCTGAGGAAGCAGAGGCCAGAGCGGCGGCAATAGAAGCCAGAACGGCGGCAGAGAAAAAGGCGCGGGCAGAGGCCGAAGAGGAAAAAGCGGAAACGGAAGCGGCGGCGGAGACTACTGAGAATGTAGAAATGGAAGCGGCGGAAGAAGCTGCAGAGGCGGATGTTGAAGCAGAAGCCGCAGAGGCAGAGCCGGAAGAGGCTGCGGAAGTTGAAGCAGAAGCCGCAGAGGCAGTGCCGGGAGAAGAAAAAGCGGAGGCTGAACTGGAAGATAAGGCCGCAGAAGCAGAACCGGCAGACGAAGCTGCAGAGGAAGAACCGGAAGAAACGGCGGAGACAGCGGAAGAATCCGGGGCAAAGCGTGGAGCTTCTTCAATCGCGGCCTTCTTTGGCTCTCTGTTTGGAGGAAGGCGCAGTAAGAAAAAGGAGAAAGCTGTTCAGGATGCTCAGGAAGAAGAATCGTCACAGCCTCAGCCGACAGAGGAGGCAGAGCAGGGGCAGCCCAGCCCTATTTCTTCCGAATTCAGGGAATCTATAGAACGAGACCTGCGCAGAGATGCCGGAATACAGAGTCTGGAGAAGGATATCAGCGAAGTGCTGGGTTCCGGCAGTGAAGCCGAGGATTCCAGGGATGAAATATACAGCGAGGCAGAAGCCTCTGAAGAAGCAGAAGCTGTTTCCGAAGAGAGAGAGTCTGGCGCAGACGAGATCATAACAGAGGGCGAAGAGGCTGAAGAAGATGGAATCGCCGCAGAGGAGGAATCCGAAGAGGAAGCTGAAGAGGCTGAGACTGCCGCTGAGGACGAAGAGCCAGAAGAGCAAGAGGCCGCTGCTGAGGAAGAAGAGCCAGAAGAGCAAGAGGCCGCCGCTGAGGGTGAAGAGCCCGAAGAGGATGAGACCGCTGCAGTAGAAGAAGAGCCAGAAGAGCAAGAGACCGCTGCGGAGGATGAAGAATTCGAAGAAGACGAGATCATAACAGAGGAAGAAGAACTCGAAAATGCGGAGATCCTTAAAGAGGAAGAGCTGTCCGATGAAGAAGGGTCTGCCGCAGTAGATGAGGAGCCCGAAGAGGCAGAGATTCCCACAGAAGCGGAGCCTGAAGAGAATGAGACTGCCGCTGAAGAGGAATCCGAAGAGGATAAGATAGCCGCTGAGGAAGAAGAGTCCGAAGAAAATGAGACCATAACAGAGGAAGAAGATTTCGAGGAGGACGAGATCCTTTCAGAGGAAGAAACTGCTGCGGCGGATGAGAATCTTTTCGCGGATGCATTTTCCGAGGACGATGAGGATGACGCAGAAGACGAAGTCATCGATGAATCCGGGAATGATGAAAGCGGATTTTTGATGGAAGGAGAGACAGAGGAATCTTCCGGAGAAGAGGCAGAGAAAGCCGTCGAAGAAGAGGCAGAGAAGACTGCCGAAGAAGAGACGGAGGAGCCTGCCGGGGAGGATATCCCGATTCAGGCAGATTCTGCTGAACTGGAAGATGCCATAAGCGCGGAATTGGATTCGGAAATCGCCACTGACGATATCACCGCTGACGAAATCGATGCTGACGAAGACGATGACGACGAGGATGAGATTACGGATGCGCCGGACAGTCTGGATAAGGACATCATCGATGAGTTGGCAGATGAGGACGAAAACGAGGATGAAATCTCTGACGACCTGCAGGCCAGTGATACGATTATGAATATTTTCGGGGCGGTTGCCGGCGTATCCAGGATAAAGCAGCAGCTGACTGAGACATTTACAAAATTTGCAGACCCGGCACTGGACAGCATGGATCTTCTGGCACCCTACGATATCAATTTTGTTGTAACCGGAGAGGATATGACTGCCAAATCTCAGATTGCAGTCGGCATCGCAAAGGCACTTAACACCTATGGTGTATGCGATAAAAACAAGATAGCCCGTGCAACCAGTGAAAATCTGAATAACCGCGACTTTTCGATGATATTTGATAAGCTCAAAGGCGGCTGCCTCATAGTGGAAGACGCGGATAAGCTGAATGAAAATGCCGTACGCATTATATCTGATTATATTGAAAAAGAAGGTCAGGATACTGCGATCGTTCTGGAGACCAGTGAGAAGCAGATGAAAGAAGTTTTCCGTACATACCCGGAACTGCGGAGAAAATTTCTTAACATCATCCACATTTCCAAGTACAATGAAAATGAACTTGTTCAGCTTGCTGCCGGTTATGCCAAAAACAAGGGTTACGAGGTTCCGGACAATACGCGCAATGTGCTGCGCCGCCTGATGAGAGAAAGGATGCAGGACGGTGAATCCGTAAACTATGAAGATATCATGGAGATGGTAGAGGAAGCAATCGCCAGCCTGGAGAAAAGGAACATGAAAAACCTTTTTATGACAGTTCTGGACAATAAATATGAGGAAGCAGCCATGTTTGAGCTGCGCCCGGAGGACTTCCAGACAGGGGAAATTTGTTAAAAAAACGACAGACACAGGATGCGTAAATGTTGCAGATTTTATAAAGTTATTGCAAAGTCAGGCAAATACTACCCTCAGACTTGACAAGATTTCCAAAATTAAGTAAGATATTAACAATGGTGTAGTTATACATTAGTAACAATCTATTTTTCATTAAGGAGGTATTATTTTGAGAATCCTAGTATGTGTAAAGCAGGTACCTGATACTACGGAAATCAAGATTGATCCGGTAAAGAACACCCTGATCCGTGACGGTGTTCCCAGTATCGTTAACACATTCGATGCATACGCACTCGAGGTAGCTGCCAGAATTAAGGATAACGATCCTTCCACAAAGATTACTCTTCTGTCTATGGGACCGGCTCAGGCTAAGGATGCTCTGAGAGAGTGCCTGGCAAAGGGCGGCGAAGAAGCTTATCTCTGCACAGATAGAAAGTTCGGCGGTTCTGATACACTCGCAACAAGCTACATCCTTTCCACTGCTATCCAGCAGATCGAGAAGGAGAAAGGCGAGAAGTTCGATCTGATCCTCTGCGGCAAGCAGGCTATCGACGGTGATACCGGGCAGGTAGGTCCTGAAATCGGTTCTCATCTGGGAATCCCTCAGCTGACATACATCTCTGAGATCACAGAGACAGCTGCAGATCACATTGTCGGCAAGCGTGAGAGCGATCAGGGATATGATCTCATCTCCGTACAGCTTCCGGCAGTTGTTACGATCGTTAAGACTCCTTTCGATCCCAGATTCCCCAAGCTCAAGGATACCATGAGAGCACGTAAGACTGAGATCAAAGAGATCACTTTCGAAGATGTTAAAGACATCATCGATGAGACACGTATCGGACTCAAGGGCTCTCCTACAAAGGTTAGGAAGACATACACTCCTCAGAGAAACAAGGAATGCCTGATGATCAAAGAGGAAGACGCTAAGGCAGATGCTGCAAAGCTTGTCACACTGCTTTCTGACGCAAAATTACTGTAGGGAGGGGCTTATTACAATGAGTTTTGAAGAATATAAGAATCTTTGGGTTTTCGTAGAAACAGAAGAGAATGAAGCCAAGAATGTCGGCTTCGAGCTCCTCAACCCCGGCCGTGAACTCGCTGACAAGATGGGCGAGAAGCTGGTTGCAGTTGTTATCGGCGGCAAGGTAGAAGATATTGCTAAGAAGACAATCGAGTACGGCGCAGATGAAGCTATCATCGTTGAAGGCGATGAGTACTTCAACTACTCCACCGATGCTTTCGGCAACGCAATGAAGACTCTGGTTAACAAGTATAAGCCGGCTGCATGCCTTGTTGGTGCTACCAACAACGGCCGTGACCTTGGCCCCAGAATGGCATGCGACCTTAACACTGGTCTTACCGCAGACTGCACAGGCCTTGATTTTGATGTTGAGGCAAAGAACATGGTTTGGACCCGTCCTGCATTCGGCGGCAACCTTATGGCTATGATCCTCTGCCCTGACAACCGTCCTCAGCTCGGTACTGTACGTCCCGGCGTATTCAAGAAGCCTGAGCTTAAGGAAGGCAAGACCGGCGAGATCATCCGTGAAGACATCCACATCGATCCTTCTCAGATCAGAACAAAGATCATCGAGAGAATCAAGGAAGTTGCAGAAGCAGTTAACCTTGAGGAAGCAGATGTCATCGTATCCGGCGGACGTGGTGTCGGCGGACCGGACGGCTTCAAGCCTCTCGAGGAGCTGGCTGATGTACTTGGCGGCGTAGTTGGATGCTCCAGAGCTTGTGTAGACGCAGGCTGGATCGCTCACGCTCATCAGGTAGGCCAGACCGGTAAGACTGTTGGACCGAAGATCTACATCGCCTGTGGTATTTCCGGTGCTATTCAGCACGTAGCTGGTATCGCAGGATCCGATATCGTTATCGCGATCAACAAGGACGCAGAGGCTCCTATCTTCAGCGTAGCTGACTACGGTATCGTAGGAGATCTCTTCCAGGTTGTACCTGCACTTACAGAAGAGATTAAGAAGTTAAGAGCTTAATTATCTGACACATAATTTTAGGATTTCAAAATAAAACCCGGCTCTGACCACAGAGGAAGCTTCCCAGGAAGCGGAGACTGCGGCTGGAGCCGGGTTTTATTTTATATGCATAGAGGTTCCCGGTCTAATGACAGGGGCCGCGGTTGATTTTACAAAAACCGGATGCTATACTAAATTGTATTGGAAAGCTGTGCAATTTTTGCTGCTGGGAGGGCCGCTTTTATGGAAGATTCGTTTAGGATAGAAGATCTTGACATGTACCTTTTTGCCAGGGGCAGACATTATCAAATCTATGAAAAAATGGGCGCTCATCTGGCAGAGGAGAACGGCAGGAAAGGCACTTATTTTGCCGTCTGGGCTCCGAATGCAAAATCTGTCAGCGTGGTAGGAGATTTCAATGGCTGGAATCCCGGGATATCCCCCATGGAACCGGTGCAGCAGTCCGGAATATGGGATCTGTTTGTACCAGGAGTGGAAAGAGGTTTTCTGTATAAATTTGCCGTGGAATCTCAGGACGGCAGGATCGTTTATAAGGCCGATCCATATGGCAATGAATCCGAACTGCGCCCGAATAATGCTTCCATCGTTACGAATTTGAATCAGTATCAGTGGACAGATCAGAAATGGCAGAAAGAACATGCTCTTCATAATACATCCGTACCGATGGCGATATACGAAGTCCATCCCGGATCCTGGCGCAAATGCGAGGACGGTGAGGACGGTTTTTATAATTACAGGAAACTGGCGGCAGAACTGGCGGATTATGTGCAGGACATGGGATATACGCACGTGGAACTGATAGGTATTTCAGAGCATCCATTTGATGGTTCCTGGGGCTACCAGGTAACTGGTTACTATGCGCCGACTTCCCGCTATGGGACACCGGAAGACTTTATGTATTTTGTCGATTATATGCATCAGCACGGCATCGGTGTCATTCTGGACTGGGTGCCTGCGCATTTCCCCAAAGATGAGTTCAGCCTTGGACGTTTTGATGGAACACCGCTCTATGAACATCCGGATCCGCGGCGTGGAGAACATCCGGACTGGGGTACCTACTGCTTTAATTATGCAAAGAATGAAGTGTCGAATTTCCTGGTTGCAAATGCCCTCTTCTGGATTGAGAAGTTCCATGTAGATGGTCTGCGGGTGGATGCTGTCGCGTCCATGCTTTATCTGGATTATGGCCGGAGTGCGGGGAACTGGCTTCCCAACCCCGACGGGGGGAATGAAAACTATGACGCGATAGAATTCCTGAAGCACCTGAATTCCATTGTGCAGAAGAGGAACCCCGGCGCTATGATGATCGCCGAAGAATCTACTGCCTGGCCGAAGATCACCGGTAAGCCGGAAGATGGCGGACTCGGATTTACTTATAAGTGGAATATGGGCTGGATGCATGATTTCCTGGAATACATGCAGTGCGACCCCTATTTCCGGCAGTATCATCAGAACCAGCTGACTTTCAGTTTTTCTTACGCCTACAGTGAGAAATATATCCTGGTGCTTTCTCATGATGAGGTAGTGCATCTGAAGAAATCCATGATCAGCAAGATGCCGGGCAGCATGTCTGAAAAGTTCGGCAATCTGCGGGTCGGCTATGCGCTGATGACCATGCATCCAGGGAAGAAGCTGCTCTTTATGGGACAGGAATTTGGGCAGCTGCAGGAGTGGAGTGAAGCCAGAAGTCTTGACTGGTACCTGCTGGATCAGAAGGAACACCGGCAGCTGCTGGATTACTGCCGGGCCCTGCTTCATTTTTACCGGCGTTACAGCGCACTCTATGAGCTGGACGATTCACCTGAGGGATTTCAGTGGATCAATGGAGCAGACGCCAACCATAATATGCTTACATTCTGCAGGATGACAAAGAGCGGGAAAAACTGCCTGCTCTGCCATTTTAATTTTTCGCCGGTCGTCTATGAATCTTTCAGGTCCGGATGCCCCTGCCCCGGAACTTATACAGAAGTATTCAACAGCAATTATGAGAGGTTCGGAGGAGACGGCATCGTCAATGAAGAGCCGATCCAGGCAGAAGAGATCAGCTGGGATTATAAAGATTACTCCATCGGCTACCGCCTGGGAGGATTCGGCGCCTGCATTTTCCGTTTTGATTATGTAAAGCCGCCCAAAAAAGAAAAGAGAGATAAGACAGTACCGGCCAGCCGGGAAGGAGAATCCGCGGTTTGCACGGAGAAGGAGACAAAATGAAGAAGATCGTATTAACAGGCGGCGGAACAGCCGGCCATGTAACGCCGAATATAGCGCTGATGCCTCAGCTGCGCCAGAGAGGCTACGATATTACCTATATTGGATCGATAGCAGGAATGGAGAAAGGAATGATAGAGGAAGAAGGCATTCCCTATTACGGAATAGAGACCGGTAAGCTCCGCCGCTATTTCTCCCCGCAGAATTTCAGCGATCCCTTCCGGGTTATTAAGGGCTGCGCCCAGGCCGGAAGACTTCTTCGGAAGATACGGCCGAATGTTATATTCTCCAAGGGCGGCTTCGTATCGGTACCGGTCGTTCTGGCTGCAAAAATGCTGAAGATTCCGGTAGTGATCCATGAATCGGATATGACGCCCGGACTGGCCAACAAGATCTGCATACCGGCAGCCGCCAGGGTTTGCTGTAATTTCCCGGAAACTGTAAAATATCTCCCGGAGGGCAAGGCACTGCTGACGGGTTCTCCTATCCGCCAGGAGCTCTTTGACGGAGATCGGGAAAAGGGTCTGGCTTTCTGCGGTCTGAAGGGCGAAAAACCGGTCCTGCTGGTAATCGGAGGCAGCCTGGGAGCAGCGGCGCTGAACCAGGCTATCTGGGATAACCTGGATGAACTGTTGAAAAAATATGAGGTCATCCATCTGTGTGGAAAAGGCAAGACGAAGGACGATCTGGGAGATGTTCCCGGTTATGTGCAGTATGAATTTATCAGTGAGGAGCTGGCAGACCTGCTGGCAGCAGCAGATCTGGTGATTTCCAGGGCCGGTGCCAACTCTATCTGTGAATTAGTAGCCTTAAAGAAACCGAATATACTGGTTCCGCTGCCCGCCAGTGCAAGCCGCGGCGATCAGATCCTCAACGCGAGATCCTTTAAGAAGCAGGGATTCAGTTTCCTTTTGCCGGAAGAAAAGATAACCGGCGAGCGGCTCCTGAAGGTAATAGATCATGTATATAAGCAGCGGGATTCTTATGTAAAAGCAATGGAAGAGAGTCCGCAGAACCAGGCAATCAATAAGATCGTTGATCTGCTGGACCAGCTTGCAGACTAATTTCGAATTCCAGGTCGGCAAAGCTGATATGATTCTCGTTTTCTAATACGGCACGTTCCTCGGGGCGAAGCTTTCGCCCCTCCAGGTACGTGCCGTTTGTTGATCCGGCATCACTGACAAGGAAGCTGTCTCCTCTTTTTTCAAAGACGGCGTGCCGCCGGCTGATAACAGGGCTGTCAAGCACCAGCTGGCAGTCCCGGTCCGAGCTTCCCAGCACAGCCGGAAAATCAGATGCCGTAAGGGTCTTTCCCCTGACATCTGCGCTGATCCCGCTAAGGACAAGACAGAATTCTTCTCTGCGAAGGAGGATGGTTTCGTCTGTACTGATTTCTGAATAATCCCGGAAACGAAAAGGAGCAGGCGGCTCCGGCTGCGCAGGGGCGGCTGATAAAAATGGAGAGGATACCTGGGACTGCGGTTCAGGAGGAGCCGGCTCTGTTTCTGGAAGAGCAGGTTCTGCCCCGCTGCCGCTCTGCCGTGAAAACCGGTTCAAAAGCAGAAACAGAAGTCCGGACAGAGCAAGAAAGAATCCGCCGGATGCCTGCAGCGGGCTGATGGAGAGACCCATTAACTTCAGCAGCACGGCAGTAACTCCGCATTTCAGAAGCAATAAAGACAGCAGAAGTGATCCTGCAAAAGCCAGGGGAAGCGTAAAGGATTTCCCTTTTTTTTCGGCTGAGAGCGGTGTTTCCGGCCCCCTGCTCACCTCTGCGGGAGCTGCAGGCGCGGGTATTGTCTCCGCGGGAAGGCCGTCCTGCAGGAATGCCTCCGGCTGTGCTGCGCTTACTACGCCTTCCTCTGACTTTTCGGATTCCTGTACATAGATAAGCTGCCGCAGCATCGCGATCGAAAAGTCTGCCGCCTGTGTGGTCCGGTAAAAGGAATATGCCAGCAGAACACAGTTCTGATTCCGGTGGTCAAGATGTTCCAGGATCAATCTTGCCAGGTCCCGGATCCCGTCCTTGAAATTTCCCTTGTATCCTGGCAGGCAGGCGAAGCGGAGACTTGTTTCCTCCGGATTAAAAAAGAGACATCCCGGATCCATAAGCAGAGAATCCGGATCAAGCAGGTATTCGTGAAGGGTGTCGGTGACGGACTGCAGCCCGTCTAAGATGACATGGAGCAGATCCAGAGAAATCTGCCGGCGGCCGGTCAGGTCTTCCAGACTGGTCATGCCGCTGACATCGTAGGAACATTGCTGGATACCATCTATCATCTGAAGCTGAAATCTGAGCAGGAAGGGGGAATCCTGGTTTTCCAGCATCTGTTCTTCATAGTCTGATGCCGGCTTGGGCGGGTCAGTCACGAT
Organism: uncultured Eubacteriales bacterium; assembly: GCA_900317095.1. GTDB lineage: Bacteria > Bacillota > Clostridia > Lachnospirales > Lachnospiraceae > UBA2912. Next base: position 43,097 of record ONFL01000035.1, read on the forward strand.
CAGACAGGTATGGAAACTTTCTTTTTTTATCTGTATATTCATTTCCCCGGGGGCCTCCCTTCTTATTTGCTTTTCAGGGTCTGGACCAGATGATATTTATACCAGTCGCTGGTGTAGTCCACCGTGGTCGTAGAGCAGCGGCCGCGAAACTTAAGAGCGCCGCCCATGAACTCTGCGGCACCCGCAATACCGGCTGTCAGACTTCCACTGCAGTTTCCCCTTGCAGTGACACTGCAGTTAATATAACTTCCGATATCCTGGAAGAAGCTGCCTTCCAGAGAAGCACCGGCGGAGGGGTCCGGCATCATGACGCATGCTTCCTGGATGGAAGCGGCAGCCTGCTGGCGGGAAAGCGCCGGGGTATACTTTTCATAGAATTTTCCCATCAGTGTGTCTTCACAGGATCGCAGAGTGTAAGTCTGCAGGACAGCACTGTCGTGGAGAAATAATATCAGGTAAAGCATGGCGATGATCAGAAAAGTAACAAGGGGAGCTGTAAAAGAAGCTTCTACCGTAAAACTGCCGCTTACTTTTCGGGGAAACGCAATTCGACGCATAACATAGATCCTCTCCTTCATATTCTTCAGACCTGTCTCTCCAGGATGCTTACGATCAGGAAGGCAGCCAGGAGAAAAGGAATGAATGGAAGCTGTGTTCTGCGCCCGGCTTTATGCAGGAGCAGCAAGATGCAGCCAGCCCCGGCAGTCAGCAGGAATGCGCAGAACATGGTGATAAATGTTTTTTCAAAACCGGCAAGGAAGCCGAGCAGAAACAGCACAAGGACATCTCCGCTGCCTATTCCTTTCTTTGAAAAGAGCCGCAGCAGGAACATGGCTGCTCCCGGAAGAGTGCCGGTAAGCAGGGCAGCGGCCTCCGGAGTGCGGCCGGATATCTTCCAGAATGCAAGGAAAAGGACTGCTGCGCCGGCAAGCACGGGCAGAAAATAGAATTCTCTTTTTTTCAGATCTGCCGCGGCGGGATAAAGAAGCAGCAGCAGAATACCAATATCTTTCAATGGTTCCCTCCGCATCTGGGGCACGGCCGCAGATGAAGCCGGGAGGCCTCCTCTTCATTGTGTACGGAGATGGTCCTTTTAAGGCCGCTGCAGTGCTGATCGGTGTGCCAGCATGTTCCGGTATCCGTAATGTAGACAATACCGGAAGCCCCGCCCTCAGCGCAGCTTTTACAGGGTGTATATTTTTCTCCGTAAACATTATGCATGTGAGAGACCAGGACCGGGTCCGCCGGCTGTATGGAAAGATCCAGATAGGTGCAGTCAGGATCCGTGTGGTAGACAACACCATTTTCAGCTACATAGAACTGCTTCCCGGAGTCTGTTTCACTGCTTTCGGAGGAGGAGGCAGGTGCGTCCGGGAGAGGGATGCCGGTCCAGGACCGACAGAAGACCCGGTCATGAACAGGGAGTGTACGCTTAAATCCGGCAATTCCGGGGATTCGTATCCTGTAGCGTACATCAAGACAGAACATGCCTTCTTGCGGATCATTATCGGAAACGGTAATAAAAAAGCCGCCCCTGCCGCCGGCAATCGACTGCAGGGATATGCCGCTCTGGGAAAGATCTTTTTGGAAAAAGCCGGCTGCCGCTGCGCTGCTTATGCTTTTATTGGCACAGCTGAAGGCAGCTGTCTGGCGGGCCGCGCTGCACAGGTGCTGGTTCACCTGTTCACAGATGGATTCAGCGCGGATCAGCCATGATAAAGCAAGAACCGCAAAAAGAAAAACAGGTACGGCAAGGGCCGCTTCTACGGTAAGACTCCCCCGCAGCCGGCCCGGCCGAAAGACGGCCGGGAATACTCTTCCTGTGTGTCTGCGTCGTGCTCCGTCTGACTGATGATCTGTAAAAAGAGCCGCTTTGCCTGCATGATAGAAAAAAGTACATAAAGTGGTTGGAATCGCATACATTGTTTTATTGGGTCCATTGATCTGCAGGCTCTGTCTGCCGCTTTTTAACATGTGTGAATTACACAGGAAGAGCATTCCTGACCGCCTCCTTTCAAAAATATTTTTCCTAATACCCGTAAACCGTGTTCAAATGCCAGCTTATTCCCGGACCGTGTTTCCAGAAGGCAGGCTGCATCGTTAAGTCAAGCTGAAAAGCTGCCCCCTGCAGACTATTGGCAAATGAAAAGTTTTCATATCCTTCAGCCATCCGGACGTTGAGTTCCATCAGTGAAAGCATACGCCGGATCTTTTTGTCCTTTCCAACGCCGGAAAGCAGAAGATCCAGATATCCGTGGTAGTCGAGACCGGATGAAGAATCTTTGGCAAAGTCAGAAATGCCTGCCTGCCCTTTCGCCAGAAGGACAAGCTGATCCAGGGAAAGATTCCAGGTGGAAGAATTTTTCCAGATGGGAACCTTTTTTCCATCTATCAGACCCGCACAGTCGACGGCAGCCTCGGCTCCCGCCCAGCACACCATCAGCAGCAGGCGCACCAGCTGGCCGGCACCCGGCAGGGCTGAGACGGCAATCTGTGCGGCTGCGTCAGTCAGCCGCGCGGCTGCATCCGGACTGGAATATAACCAGGCAAGGTTGAGCATACTACGAAGGGCAAAAATCCTGCGCAGGGTTCCTTCCAGATTTCTCTGGTCATCGGCATGTCCACAGAGTATATATTCTTTTTCATACAGAAGGGCATGTGCCATATCCCCCTCTTCCCTGTCTGCCGCATCGGTGAAAAAATCCGATATGTATAAATTGAGCATGGCCATGTTAAGGCCTGCGGAAACGGCAGAAGAGAAATGGAAGCTGCTTAGCTTTTTCCGGACAGACAGAGCGTTGCCAAAATTTGTAATCAGATCGGTCTGCTTTTCTGCTCCGGTGCTGTAAGTACAGCTGTCAGGACGGATAGAGCGGTCAGAGACAGACCGCCCGTTCATGACCAGGGAAACCAGCCCCCTGCGGAGCAGCTGCCCGATTCCCGGACGTGGATCCTCTATGCGCGGACCGGTGGATTCTACTGTCTGTGCGGAATCTTTCTCCGGTGATGTCCGGTCATCTTCTTGCGCGGCGGCCTCCTGGCGGGCTTGTTGTTCTGCCTGATCCAGTTCACCGGCAAAGCGCTTTTTAACGCTTTCGGCACTGCTGACATCCGCAGGGGAAGTGATCTTTTTCAGACCCTTCTCAGCCAGCTCGAGCTTCTCCCTTTTTGCAATCTGTTCTAACAGAAATTTCCAGTCCTGATCCTCCAGTCTGGTAAAGGAGGATGCGGATGAATCTGAGATTTCTGCCCGGATCTGAAAAGGACCTGCAGGTGCAGCTGCCGCGGATTTCATATTTGCCCCGGCAAACTGCCTGAAGTTGTCAAGCCGCCCGAAACCTTCCCCGGCATCCAGCACGAAGAGACCATACTGGTCAGCCAGCGGCTGTACATAACCGGAGAAAACCATTTCTGCGGCCATGTCGCTCCAGCGCTGGGAGGATGTCCGGATGATCGCGGTCCGGACTGATTCCAGACTGACCAGAATGACTGAAAACAGCAGCACTGCGGCGATGCTCAGATACACGGATATTACGCCGCGGCGCATCATATTGAATTGCTCTGACTGTTGATTTTCTGGAAAATGCGGTTAACGAGGGATGTAAGCTTTTCTTTGAAGATGATGACCAGACCGATCAGGACAACCAGGATCAGAATAATCTCTACGACCCCGACTGCATCTTCTTCCAATAGAAATCTGACAGCTAAATATTTCATAAGCACATTCTCCTTTCAGAAATCAGTTTCAAGCTGTGCGGCAAGTATAGCAATCCCGGGAGCGGATGTAAAGCAAAAATATCAGAAAATAACAACAATATTTCGACAAAATTCGATAAATTTCGACAATATCAATCGCAGATCGACATGATTCGACAAAAAAAGGCGCCAGCTTTCGCTGACGCCGTCATAAAAAATACAAAAATGTTTTCAGGTTCGCTTTTTGAAACTGGTATGACATCTGGGACAGGTAATCATGATATGTCCCTTGCCTTTGGGGATGCGGATCTTCTGGCCGCAGCCCGGACAGATAAATATCTTATACGCTGACTGCTGTCCCCAGCTGCCCCTTCTGCCCCGGAAAATACCGAGGAAACGGTCCTTAAATTCAAGATATCTTGCATTTTCAGCAGATCGCTGCTGTATGTTTCTGGAGAACATTCTTACATAGGCAAGGATGAGAAAAACGATTGAGATAATGTAAGGAATGTTTGAATGGAGAAACCAGGTAAGAACGGCTCCGATAACCGCTATTACAACCATAAGTCGGTTCAGCTGATCATTGCCATAACGACCGCTCATAAAATTTCTAAATCTGCTGCCCATAGCTATATTCACCTCTTCATTTTCAGTCTGCATTAGAACAAGTATAAACTGAATCCCCCCAAAAATCATTAAATGCCATGATTTTTTATGGTTTTTTTATAAAGCTTTCGACATGATCTGTCGGAATATGTCGATCCGCTGGTAATTTACCCGAAAATTGTCGAAAAACATCGAAATATTACTGCTAATATTCAGAAAAATCTGTTTACATAACCTGCCGGACTCTGCTATACTGCGTCTTATCTTTCAATAGCAGGGAGGAAATATTTTATGTCAGACGTAGTTATGATTTCAGTACTTGCGGCGGCTGCTGCCTGCGATTTGAAAACCGGCAGGATACCCAATCTGCTGATCCTGTTCGGGGCGCTCACGCTCCTCTTCCTACGCATTGGAGGGGGCGGCCCCCCTGGCGCAGTTTCTATGGCAGAGGGAGCAGTTCTGCCGGCGGTGTTGTGCGCGCCTCTATTTGTTTTTTCCATGCTGGGAGCAGGTGATATCAAGCTTTTGATGCTTGCCGGCCTATGCAGAGGTTTTCCGCGGATCCTTTCCGTGCTGGTCTGCAGCTGCGCTGCCGGCGCGGTTATTGCACTGACCCGGATCTTTATATACAGGATGGGAGCTGCAAGAAAAATGTATTTTCTGCATTATATCCAGAAAGTTATCCGGTTGGGTAAGCCTGTTCCTTATATTTCCGAGGCAGAGAAAAAGAGTCGGGCGCAATGGCTTTTCCCCTTTTCAACAGCGATCCTGGCCGGTTTTATCATGGATATTTTGATCAGTGAGGTGCGGTAAATGAAAAATATGGTTCTTTCCATTCTGGAGAAGGATGAACTATATGGGAGGCGGCTGGCAGATTATATCAGCCGGAGAGAGGGGTCTCCTTTTAATGTCCGGTTATTCCTGCAGCACCCGGCGGATGCCGGGAAGCTGAAGGGAAGTGACCTGATCCTGGAAGCCTCTGCTCTAATGGACCAGTATAAGGATATGCGATGGGAAGCGCCTCTGCTTATTCTGGATGAAGGAGCGGGAGTCCGCACGGCAGACAGCATCTATAAGTTTCAATCCGCGGGAGTCATTTATGAAGCAGTCTTACGCAGCTGCATGCGTAGCGGGAGGGAATACGCGCAGCTTCCGCAGCATGAAGAATGTGAACTGGAAATTTTTTTCTGCACAGAAAAGTCGGAAATAATGGAAAACAGAATCCGCAGCTGGTGTGAAAAACAGAATGAAAGACAGAAACTACTGTATATCGATCTGGAGCCGGTTCCGGCCTGCCCGATGGATGAGGCTTCTCCGGGAACTTTATCAGATCTTATTTACTATATAAAGCAGTATAGTGAGCATGCGGGGAGCAGAGTGAAAGCCCTGCTTTCTCAGGATGCGTATGCTTCTATAGCACCGCCGCGGCTGAGCAGTGAGATAGAAGAACTCAGCAGGGAAGAATGGGAAGAACTGCTGGATGTGCTGAAGAGAGAGAGCGGCTGCCGGATTCTGGTTCTGGATTATGGATGCAGTCTGCCGGAAAAGACTCTTTTGGACAGCTGCCGCCGGATCCGCATCTTCAGCGGAGCAGCCCGGCGGGATGAACTTATATCACAGCGTTTCATTCAGGCAATGACGGTGCTTGGCGGGAATCTGTACTTAGATAAGATTGTCAGGGAGGATGGCGGATCATGACGGAATATAAAAATTTAATAGAGGATATCAGGTCAGACGTGGACCGGCAGATGGATATGAGCCGGGAAATGAATGATGAAGAGATAGGCAATATTATTGACGACGCGATCATGAAAAAGAGCAGGCAGATATATATGAGCGCTGCGGCAAAGCTCAACCTGCGGCAGGACCTTTTTAATTCTATCCGCAGACTGGGCCTGCTGCAGGAGCTGATCGATGACGGCGAGATAACGGAAATCATGGTGAACGGGCCGGAGAATATCTATTACGAGAAACAGGGCGTCATTTTCCGCTGGGACAAGTGCTTTGAATCCCGGCAGCAGCTTGAGGATATCATTCAGCAGATCGTATCCAGATCAAACCGTTATGTAAATGAATCCGTGCCTATTGTGGATGCCCGCCTGGAGGACGGTTCCCGTGTGAATGTGGTTCTGGATCCAGTCGCTCTTAATGGTCCTATCCTGACTATAAGAAAATTTCCAGAGAAAGCCATAAGTATGGAGGATCTGATAAACTGGGGCAGTATTTCGAGGGAAGCCGCGGAATATCTGAAGGTGCTGGTCAGAGCCGGCTATAATATTTTTATCAGCGGAGGAACCGGATCAGGGAAGACGACATTCCTGAATATTCTGGCCGGTTTTCTCCCGGCAGGCTGCAGAGTGATCACCATAGAGGATTCTGCCGAACTGCAGCTGCAGAACGTTACAAACCTGGTCCGTCTGGAAGCACGGCAGGCAGATCAGGAGGGCAGCAGTTCGGTTACGATCCGGGATCTGATAAAGACCAGTCTGCGGATGCGGCCAGACTGCCTGATTGTGGGAGAAGTCCGTGGAGCGGAAGCCCTGGATATGATTCAGGCCATGAACACGGGAGCTGATTCCCTGAGCACCGGTCATGCAAATTCTTCCAAAGACATGCTTTCACGTCTGGAGACCATGGTCCTGATGGGAACAGATATCCCAATGCAGTCTATCCGCAGTCAGATTGGATCGTCCATTGATATTCTGGTACATCTGGGCCGGCTGCGCGATCACAGCCGCAGAGTACTGGAGATTACGGAACTGGAGGGATATGAAGACGGAAAATATATGCTGAACCCATTGTTCAGATTCCGCGAATTACATGAGCTGGCAGGGGAGGAGATCATTTATGGCGGCAGACGGCTTGACGAGGTGGACGGACAGCTTGAAAGAACAGGCAATAAGCTTCTTAACCGGCAGAAGCTGGAAGCATCGGCACTTATCCTCCAGGAGGGGTACCCGGAAAGATACTCACAATAAGGAAAGGCGTTTTGATCTCTCTATAAGGGAGAAACTGCTGGCGATCCTGGAAGGGATGCTGATCGTATGCGCCGGGACCTGGCTGTGCTGGCGTAATCCTTGGATGATGCTTCCGGCAAGTCTGTTTCTTCCGTTTTTCATCAGGTCCAGACAGAAGCAGAAAAAACACCGGATGTGGCTGCAGCAGCAGGCGGAATTCAAGAATGTAATGGATATTCTGTACAGTTCTACAGCCGCCGGAAGTACTCTACCAAAAGCCTTCCGGGACGCCGCCGGTCAGATGCGGCTTGCCCCGGAGCGGTTCCCGGTCCTGCTGCCTGAGTTTGAGCGAATATGCGGTCAATTGGACCGCAATGTAAGCATGGCGGCTGCACTTACTTCTTTTGGTGAGCGGAGCGTGGACGGAGATATCCGGGATTTCGCGCGTATTCTGACCCTGTCTGTACGCAGCGGCGGAGATCTGCCGGCTATTATAAAGAAGACAAAGGATACCATTGTTATGCGGATGGAGACAAATCTGGAGATTGATACCATGCTTGCGGCCCGGAAGGGAGAACTGCGGATCATGACAGTTGTTCCTCCGGCGATCATTCTGTATCTGAATCTGACATCGCCTGATTATATGGATGTGCTCTACAGCAGCCTGAAAGGGGCTGTTCTTATGACAGCAGCACTGGGAGTCTATATAGCTGCGGTCGCGGCAGGGAGGAAGATCCTGAGAGTGGATGAGGATGGTGGTATGCTATGATGAAGATTATGTGCATCATTATAACCGGAGTTTTGCTGCTTCCATTTGCCGCAGGGCTGTTTTCATGCAGAAAACAGGGCGGGAAGCGCACTTTTCGCGGACTGTTCAGGCAGACAGCCGGCTGGATCCTGAAATATATTCCCGAAAATCCTGCGCTGGCGGCGCGCCGGCGGGAGACGGCTGCCAGACTTTATCCAGGGATAGATGCGGAAGGTTTTTGCAGAGAAAGCAGGATCAGAAAAACAGAAAAGCTTTACGGGGCGCTTGTTTTATTCTGCCTTCTGCTGATCTGCAGTGTATTTGCAGGAGAGGAAACTGTCATCTCCGGCGGCCGGATCGCGCGGGGACTTCCCTCGGACCCGGAGCAGACGGTTTCTCTGCTGGCAAGATCGGAGGATGGACAGGAGCAGCAGATGGATATTGTCGTAAAACCCAGGCAGTATTCGGATGCAGAGCGGGAGCAGCTGTTTGAACGTGCCCGAAAGTATATTGATTCTGTCATAAAGGGACAGAATTCCTCCCTGGACCAGGTAAAGTATCCTCTTGTTTTTCCGGACAGACTGCCCGGGGAAAATGTCTCCATCATATGGGAATGTGAAGATTATTCTCTGGTCGGGGCAGACGGCAGGCTGGGCGATCTCTCTCATATTCAGCTGCCTGCGCACACTACGGTGAAGGCTGTCGTACAGTATGGTGATTATAAGCAGGAATATGAAAAGAAGATCAGAATCACGGAATATATCCGTTCACAGGAACAGAAGGATCGGGAGGCACTGCAGAGCGCGTTGACAGAAGCGGAGAAGAAATCCAGCCAGGAAGAGTTCCTGCAGCTGCCGGACCGGGCAGGAGGGAAGAAAATCAGCTGGGTCTATGAGAAGGAGACAAAGACAGCGGCACTGCTGGTACTCTGCTTTGCCTCAGGCGCCGGATTTTTTGCTCACGAAAAGGAAAAGCAGAAGAAGCTGCTGCAGGCCCGCAGAGAGAGTCTGTCGGCATGGTATCCGGTTTTTGTGCATAAAATGGTGCTGATGCTGAGCTGCGGGATGACTGTCCGCAGAAGCTGGCAGGAATGTATGCTGGATCTGGGCGCGGAAAAAGAGGGCCGGAAAAGCTGGCTTTACCGGGAAATGTATTATTCCTGGCTGCAGATGCAGACCGGGCAGCCGGAAATCCAGGTTTATCAGGAATTTGGAGAAAGGGCAGACGAGCCGGGCTACGCGCAGTTTGTCCAGCTGCTGGTGCAGAGGATCCGACAGGGAAATAAAGGGATGCAGGACATGATGCTTTCACTGGCCAGGTCTGCCCAGAACCGCAGAAGAGAAATCGCGAAACAGCGGGGAGAAACCGCCGGCACGCGTCTGCTGCTCCCCATGATCATGCTCTTGGTCGTTGTGCTGTCAATTGTGATGTTTCCGGCCCTGCTTTCTATGTGATTTTATTATTTTGACACGATTCTGCAAAGAGGCTACAATATAATCAGCAGACTGCCCCTAAAGCCCAGGGAGAGGCTGCGGACTGGAGAATGCGGAGGATATTTATGGCCTGTTACAGCAGATACAGCGGCACGGTCCGGAGAGTGCTTACCCCGGTGAATACGGCTGTCATTGTGGTCAATGTCATCATATTCATATGGATGAGTCTGATCGGGGATACCAACGATATCAATTTCATGTACCGTCATGGAGCAGATGCCTGGTTTGCGGTGTTTGAGAAGCACGAATATTACCGGCTGCTGACAGCGGCATTTATTCATTTTGGATTTGCCCATCTGTTCAATAACATGCTGGTGCTGGCTTTTATCGGTGACAACCTGGAGCGGGCTCTGGGTCCTGTCCGCTATGTGGTTCTCTATCTTTGCAGTGCGGTAGGCGCCAATCTGGTATCGGATGTCTGGTGCATGTACCGGCAGGAGCTGATCATTTCCGGAGGCGCTTCCGGCGCCATTTTCGGCGTTGTCGGCGCCATGCTGGTCATTCTCATCCGCAATCACGGAAGACTGGAGGATCTGAGCACGAACCAGGTAGCTCTTTTCGCGGCTTTTTCCATCTATCATGGGATCAGCAGCTCCGGTGTAGACAACGCGGCTCATGTGGGAGGATTTATTGTAGGGGCAGGTCTGGGACTGATCCTGTATCGCAGGAAGGATACACGTACCCGAAGGGGTCGTCACAATTGGAGGTAAGGAATAATGGTAGATAAAGATTGTATTTTCTGTTCACTGGCAAATGGCGTCATTCCGACAAATACCGTTTACGAGGATGACCAGTTCAGGGTCATTCTGGACGCGTCTCCGGGGACCCGCGGACATGCGCTGATTCTTCCCAAGCAGCACTTTGCGGATATTTTCGAGATTGACGAGGCCGTATTGCGGGATCTGATCGTGCTGACAAAGAAACTTGCGGCTGCCATGAAGGATACACTGCACTGCGACGGGGTAAATGTTATTCAGAACAACGGGGAAACCGCGGGTCAGACCGTATTTCATTTTCATATGCATGTAATTCCCCGCTATAAGGACGACGGCCAGGTGATCGGCTGGAAGCCGGGGCAGTCTGATCCCGCTGTACAGGAAGAACTTGTAAAGACGATCGCTGCCGGCCTGAAGAAATGACCCGCGGTGCAGACAGCAGACAATAAGAGCAGAACAGGAGAACAGACAGGTATGATAGGTGTTATCGGAGCAATGGATCAGGAAGTAGCCAGACTGCGGGCGGATATGGAGTCTCCGCGGGTAAGGGAATATGCTTCCATGAAATTTTATTCCGGGAAGCTCTGCGGCGCAGATGTTGTTGTCGTGCGTTCAGGAGTCGGGAAGGTGAATGCGGCGGTCTGCACACAGATCCTCGCGGATATCTATCACGTGGACGCAGTGATAAACACCGGGGTTGCGGGATCTTTAAATCCGGCCATCGATATCGGCGATATTGTTGTCTCGGTGGATGCTGTCTATCATGATGTGCATGCGGAAGTCTGGGGCTATGAGCCCGGGGAGGTTCCTCAGCTTGGTCAGGTGTTTTTCCCTGCGGATGAGCGCCTTGGAGAGATTATCCGGGACGTATGCCGGCAGGTAAATTCCGGGATCGGTGTGCATGCCGGCAGGATTGCCAGCGGGGATCAGTTTGTTTCCGATGATGGTGTCAAGAAAAGGATTGCAGATGTCTTTCACGCGGACTGCGCGGAGATGGAAGGATGCGCGATTGCGCAGACAGCATGGCTGAACCGGATCCCCTTTGTTATTATCCGGGCGATCTCTGATAAAGCAGATGGCAGCGCCAGGATGGATTATGATGAGTTTGAAGCAAAAGCAATTGAGAACAGTGTAAGACTTGTTGAGGCAGCAGTTCCCAGAATAGATATCTGAGGAAAGATGAGGAGGTCACAGCCTTGAACAGAGTACGTTTTGATTATTCAAAAACAGCCGGATTTATCAGTGAAGAAGAAGTAGAGATCATGTCCAGGATCGCGGGTAATGCCAAAGATCTTCTGCTCAGCAGGACAGGAGCCGGAAACGATTTCCTGGGCTGGATAGATCTGCCGGTAAACTACGATAAAGAAGAATTCGCCAGGATCCAGGCGGCAGCCGAAAAAATCCGTTCTGATTCGGAGGTGCTCCTGGTGATCGGCATCGGCGGTTCTTATCTGGGAGCCCGGGCAGCCAATGAATTCCTGGGGCATAATTTCTATAATATGATTCCCCGCAGTCTCCGCAAGGCTCCGGAGATTTATTATTGTGGAAACAATCTGAGCAGTTCTTACATTCAGGGCCTGCTTGATGTGGTAGGAGACAGGGATTTTTCCATCAACATGATCTCCAAATCCGGAACAACGACTGAACCGGCGGTGGCCTTCCGTGTATTTAAGGAAAAGATGATCCGGAAATACGGACGCAAGGGTGCTGCGGGCAGGATATACTGCACGACAGATAAAGCAAAGGGCGCTCTTCGCCATCTGGCAGTAGAAGAGGGATATGAGACATTTGTTGTCCCGGATGATATAGGCGGACGTTATTCCGTACTGACAGCTGTAGGTCTTCTGCCGATCGCCGTCAGCGGGGTGGATATAGAGAAACTGATGGAAGGAGCAGCAGCCGGCAGAGAGCGTTTTCTGAATGCGCCTTTTGCGGAGAATGATGCCGTACAGTATGCAGCCATCCGCAATATTCTTCTGCGCAAGGGCAAGAGTGTGGAGATCATGGCCAGCTATGAACCTGCAGCACAGTATATAGCGGAATGGTGGAAGCAGCTTTTCGGCGAGAGCGAGGGCAAGGATAAGAAGGGAATCTTCCCTGCTTCTGTAACACTTACCGCTGATCTTCATTCCATGGGACAGTTTATCCAGGACGGGTCCCGGATCATGTATGAGACGGTTCTGGAAATAGAAGATCCCGGCGCGAAGATAGGGATTGAGGAAGAACCCGGAGATCTGGACGGCCTGAATTATCTGGCGGGAAAGGATCTGGATTTCATTAACAAGAGCGCCATGAATGGAACCATTCTGGCCCACACAGACGGACAGGTTCCCAATCTGAAGGTAACGGTTCCCGGACGGAATCCATTCTCTCTGGGTGAACTTTTCTATTTTTATGAATTCGCCTGCGGTGTCAGCGGCTATATTCTGGGAGTGAATCCTTTCGACCAGCCGGGAGTCGAGAGCTATAAGAAAAATATGTTTGCGCTTCTGGGAAAGCCTGGGTATGAGGAACTGAGCAAGGAGCTTTTAAAGAGGCTGTCATGAGCATTGTAATAAAGGGCGGCCTTCTGGCGCTGGAAGAGGGTCCGGTTCGCGCGGACATTCTGATCGAGGGGGAGAAGATTGCCGGGATCGGAGAAGGATTTGCGGCGGAAGACTGCCAGGTCATCGATGCCGGAGGGCTGCTTGTCCTGCCGGGCGGGATAGATGTGCATACACATTTTAACATTGATGTCGGCGTGCGGTCAGTGGATGATTTCACATCCGGCACGGTTTCTGCCGTATTTGGCGGGACGACGACCATTGTAGACCACATGGGCTTCGGGCCGGCCGGATGTGATCTGCATCATCAGCTTGAGGTATACCGGGGCTATACGGATGGAAAATGCATTGCGGATTATGGTATTCATGGTGTGGTCCAGCATGTAGATGACCGGATCCTGGATGAGATCCCTTCCATGATCTCGGAGGGGATCCCCAGTATGAAGATCTATCTGACCTATGATTACCGGCTCGGGGACGAAGATATCATCCGGTTTCTGGACCGGATGCGCCGTGAAGGAGGTCTCACAGCGGTTCATTGTGAAAATCATGCTGTTCTGACCTGGCTGCGGCAGAAATACGTCCGTGAAGGGAAGCTTCAGGCGAAGTATCATCCTCTTTCCCGCCCTGCTTACTGTGAAGCGGAAGCTGTAGACCGGATGATCAGTCTGGCACAGGCTGCCGGAAATGCGCCGCTGTATATCGTGCACGTTTCCACCGGCCAGGCTGCCTGCCTGATCCGCGCGGCCAGGCGGGCGGGACTGCCTGTATATGGAGAGACCTGTCCCCAGTATCTTGTGCTGGATGACAGCAGCTACGAGGACCCGCAGGAAGGCCTGAAATATATCATGAGTCCGCCGCTGCGGGCGAAGGAGCAGCAGGATTTTCTCTGGAAGGGACTTCGGGAAGGATATCTGCAGACAGTGGCAACAGATCACTGCAGTTTTGACATGCATGGAGACAAGCAGCTGGGGAAGGATGATTTTACGAAATGCCCCAACGGTGCGCCGGGGGTAGAACTGCGCCTGCCCATTCTTTTCTCAGAGGGTGTGAAAAAGAAGCGGATCGATCTGAATACATTTGTGCGTGTTGTCAGCACGAACCCTGCAAAGCTCTTCGGCCTATATCCCCGCAAGGGAACGATAAAGGTCGGAAGCGACGCAGATCTGGTGCTGCTGGATCCGGACATGGAAGTAAAGATCCGGAAAAACATTCTTCATGACAATGCGGATTACACTCCTTATGAGGGAATGAAGGCTGCCGGCTGGCCGGTGATGACGCTGATCCGGGGGCATAAGGTGGTAGAAAACGAAAGGCTCTGTGTCAAGGAGGGCTTTGGGCAGTTTTTGGCAAGAAAACCATTTACAGTAGATTTATTTGATTAGATATTTATCAGGGGCAAAGATGTCAGAGAAGAAAAAACAGATTTATGTCGTCGGACATAATGATCCGGATACAGGGTCAGTCTGCTGCAGCGCGGCGCTGGCAAATCTGCAGAACCGGATCCAGGATAGAATAAAAGCAGAGAACTTATATACAGCAGTGTGTCCGGGCAGTCTGCAGCAGCAGACAAAAGAGATTTTTGAACTTTTTCATACGCCGCTTCCGCAGATCATGACGGATGCCAGGACACAGACCACGGATGTGGATTACAGCGAGGGTATCTCCGTAAGAGAAGATATTTCTCTGCTGGAAGCCTGGAAGCTGATGAGGAAGGAGTGCCGGTCTACCCTTGCCGTTACCAGGCAGGACGGGACACTCCACGGCGTTATCACGACCGGTGATATTGCGAAATCTTACATGGAAGCGTTCGATAATAAGATTCTTGCGCAGGCCCATACCCCCTTCCGCAATATTGTGGAGACTTTGAACGGAGAGCAGCTGACCGGAGATCCTCAGGGTGAAGTGAGTGGAGGAAAGGTCAGTATTGCCGCGGCCAACACGGACATTATCCGGGAAAGGATCAATCCCGGGGATGTACTTTTACTGGCCAACCGTTATGAGGCCCAGGTGTGCAGCATAGAGCAGCAGGCGGCAGTCATGATCGTCTGCGCAGGAACAGAGGTTTCCAGGACGATCCTCAAACTTGCCCAGGAGAAGAAATGTACAGTGATCACGACTCCTTTTGATACTTACGCGGCCGCGAGAATGATCAATCTGAGTATTCCGGTAAGGCAGTTTATGACGACGGATCCCGTGCATTTTCAGGAGGATGATTACATTGATGACATCAGACCGGTCATGATGGGAACCCGGATCCGGGATTTTCCGATCCTGACGGCGGATGGAAAGTACATCGGTATGATCTCACGGCGTCATCTGATCGATATGAAGCGGAAGCAGTTCCTGCTCGTGGACCACAATGACGCTGCTTCTTCTATCCGGGGGATCGAAGAAGCGGAAGTTGTCGGAATTGTAGATAATCACAGCCTGAAAACAGTTCAGACTGTGAGGCCGGTTCCGATCAAGACCTGTCCGGTCGGAAGCTGCGCAGTCATTATTGCCCGCATGTTTGCAGAAGATCATCTGGAAATAGATCCGGATACAGCAGGGCTTCTTTATGCGGCACTGCTCTATGAGACAAAGGGACTTACTGCTTCTTCAGTTACAAAGGCGGACATCGACGCGGCAGGAGAACTCGCCGGCATCTGCGGGGACGATTTGACCCTGTCTGTAAAGAATATACTGGGACTTACAGATTATACCGCTGAGGGAGGCCTGAACTGATGCGAAGAGACGAGATAAATATTATCGGACATAAGAACCCGGACACAGATACGATCTGCAGCGCAATTTCTTATGCTTATTATAAAAACTGTCTGACCGGCAGTGACCGTTATATACCAAGAAGAGCGGGAGATGTCAGTCTGGAAACGGATTACGTATTGAAAAAATTCGGTTTCGAAGCTCCGCAGCTTCTTACAGACGTCCGGACCCAGGTACAGGATCTTCAGCTAGAAGAAGGGGAGAGGGTAGACCGCAAGCTTTCTATCCGCAAGGCATGGGAAACTCTTACGACCCAGCATAAATCAACGCTGGTTGTGGTCAACGACCGGGATGAACTGGAAGGTATTATTACCATCGGAGATATTGCCAGATCTATCATGGACGTGCATGGCAATACGATCCTGGCAGACGCAAAAACTCCCTATAAGAATATTGTGGAGACACTGGATGCGGTAGTCGCCGCCGGCGATATTGAAGGGAAGACCGCGGCCGGCAAGGTGTTGATGGGAGCGGCCAATCCGGATCTTCTGGAGAAATACATTGAGCCCGGGGATATGGTAATTGTGGCAGACCGCTATGAATCTCAGCTGTGCGCGCTGGAGATGCGGGCTTCCTGCCTGATCGTCTGCCTGGATGACCACATCAGCGAGAATATTATTCATATGGCACAGGAGAACGGCAGTATTATTCTGCAGTCTCCCTATGATTCCTATATCACTGCCCGCCTGCTGAATGAAAGTATTCCTATTGAGTATTTTATGATCCGTGATGAGATCATGACATTTCATATGAACGATTATATGGATGATATCAAGGGAACGGTGGCAAAGGTCAGACACCGCGCTTTCCCTGTTCTGGATGAAAGGGAACATCTTGCCGGGATCATTACCAGAGACAGTCTTCTTGGGGATGCGGGAAGGAAAATGATCCTGGTGGATCACAATGAGATGTCCCAGTCTGTGGAAGGCATGAAAGAAGCGGATATTCTTGAGATCATTGATCATCACAAGCTCGGATCTCTGGAGAGCAGAAGACCGGTCATGATAGACTGCCGGCCGCTGGGATGTACGGCAACGATCATTTATTCCAGGTTTGTCCGCAGCGGGATCCCGATCCCGGAAAATATAGCGGGTCTGATGTGCAGCGCTATTATATCCGATACGCTCCTGTACAGGTCTCCGACCTGTACGCCTCTGGATAAAGAAGCCTGCGAAAAGCTTGCCGGTATTGCGGGAGTGAATACAGAGCAGCTTGCCAGGAATATGTTCCGGGCCGGAAGCAATTTTGACGGCCGCAGCGATGAGGATATTTTTTATCAGGATTTTAAGCGCTTTCAATCCGGCGACATTCGCTTCGGTGTAGGTCAGGTAACGTCCATGGATGGTGAGGCACTGGATGAACTTTCCGGAAGGATGCAGAAGTTCATGAAGGAAACACTTCCAGGAAGCGGTCTGGATATGCTGTTCCTGATGATGACAGATATCCTGAATGAATCTACGGTTCTTTTGTGCGCAGGGCCGCGGGCAAAGGAGAGCGTGGCAGGATACCGTCCCTACCCTGAAAAAAACGGGGACGGGCTTCTGATGGAGGGCGTCGTTTCCAGAAAGAAACAGGTTATTCCGGTGTTGATGACGGCGCTCAGCCAGAACTGATCCTGCACGAAGGGGCGGCTGCAGACTGCTCTTTTACCGCGGCAGCGATATGAAAAACAGATCGGAGGGAAGAAGAATGGGTGAAAAACAGTTATGGAAACCCGGCAACATGCTTTATCCGCTCCCTGCGGTAATGGTTACCACAGGAGACCGGGACGGCAATTATAATATCATGACGGCTGCATGGGCGGGAACGATCTGTTCGGATCCTCCGATGGTTTATGTTTCTGTGCGCAAGAGCCGATATACTCATCATATGATAGATGAGACGGGAGAGTATTTTATAAACCTGACAACGCAGCAGCTGGCCTACGCCACTGATTTCTGCGGTGTGAAGTCAGGACGGGATATCAATAAATTTGAGGTGCTGCATCTGACCCCTAAAAAGGGCATGCTGAAGTATGCGCCGATGATCGAAGAAAGTCCTGTCTGTATTGCCTGCCGGGTAAACAGAATTCTGGAACTTGGCAGTCACGATATGTTCATGGCGGATGTGGCGGGCGTTTACGCGGATGAAGACTACATGGACAAGAACGGGCGGTTCAGTCTGGAAAGAGCGGAGCCTATTGTCTATTCACATGGAGAATATTACGGCGTGGGAAAGCATATCGGCCGCTTTGGCTATTCCGTAAAGAAGGCTAAGGGCTCCCGCAGAAAATAGAACTCTGCCGGATGATGACAGACAGAGAAAAAAATCAGTCCTGGCTGAGCAGTTCGGGAATAGAATCTTCGTCAATCGTCTGGTCGAAGATCCCCTGCAGGATCCGGTCCAGCTGTTCCTTCCCGCAGACAGGTGATTCCGGGAGCGGGAGCAGCAGGCTGGGATCGTATAAGTCCTGGTGATCGATCAGGGCGCTGATGATTTCCGGGGAAATTTCGCTGCCCAGGCAGAGCTGCAGGATTTCCAGCAGGCAGTTCAATGCCTTGTCCCGGCGGCCGTTTTCTTCATAAAGAAGATAAAGGCCATAGAGGTGCTGTTCACGGCCTGCGGCAGATCCTAAAGGCATGCCGTCTGCGGCATTCTGCATACGGCTGGTCAGGATCCCTTCAATATTTTCCATGAATGAAAGTGCGGGATCCTTTTTCTTCTCGTATTCCTGCGGGGAGATCATCCAGTCATTCCGGTGCCGGTGAAGCTGCAGAAGGTCCTGGTGGCTTTGCAGATACAGCCGGCTTTTTTCGGAGAGCCGGTACCAGGTCTCCGGGTGCAGGAGCTTTGCCTGGTCTGCAGCACTGGAAAGGATCAGTGCGATGCAGCCGTCCCGGTCCGGTGCAGGCGCAAGAGAGGCATCTGTCAGGATCCTGTGCAGATCAACGATGTTCATGGCCCGCAGCATGCCGGCCAGGTCACAGGGCTCGAAAAAACCCTCAGCCTGCAGATCTTTCTGATAAGATGATGGTGAGGAAATAGCGCATTCCTGCACCAGGAAGCGGGGATAATCCAGATCGCTGCGCAAGGGAGAAGGATTGCTGCAGGCATCCAGAAAAACGGCGCGGCGGTATTCTTCTGTCAGCTGTCCGGATTCTGGAGAAGCAGGTTTTGCTTTTTTTCTGTTTTTTAAAAATGAGAACAGGCCCATGATCATTCCTTTCCGGTTTTCGATGCTTCAGGCATGAAAACAGTGCACACTACAGGGAAATACAGAGAATTTTTCTATTACATCATAAGTATACAATACAGAAAAAAGAGGGTCAAAATAAAGTGTTAAGGGATTCGACGGAAAAAGAAGACGCGGAAAAGAAACTTCTTAAGAAAATGGCTGCCATTGTCCCTCTGGATCAACAGGCCATGGAGAAGGCCGTGGACAGATGGAACAGTATTGGGAAGCCGATCCACAGCCTGGGGCTGCTGGAGGACGCCATTGTGCGTATGGCTGGAATTCAGGGTACAGATGCCGTGCGTATGGATAAAAAAGCTATCGTCGTCATGTGTGCGGATAATGGTGTTGTCCGCGAGGGAGTGACCCAGACCGGCAGCCAGGTGACCCGGATCGTCGCGGATAATATAGCCTGTGGAGACGCCACAGTAGATATCATGGCAAATAAGGCCGGCGCAGATGTATTTGTGGTGGATATAGGCATGGATTGCGAAGAATATCCCCAAAAAGAGCTGTGTACGGGAAAAGTGATCGACCGCAAGATCCGCCGTGGGAGTGGTGACATTGCCCTGGAGCCGGCCATGACATGTCAGGAGTGCATGCAGGCCCTGCTGACAGGCATGGAGATTGCGCAGACTCTGAAGGAAAAAGGATATCATGTAATCGGCACCGGCGAGATGGGCATTGGCAACACCACACCGGCAAGCGCGCTGGCGTCTATTCTGGATAATGTTCCTGCGGAGAATGTGACAGGAAAGGGGGCCGGCCTGACTGAAGAGGGACTGCGGCATAAAATCGGGATCGTGGAGAAAGCAGTAAACCGTTACTGGGACGCAGCTGGAGAGATAGCGGACGATGATCTGTTCCGTTTTCATACCGGTGTTGAACTGCTGGCACAGGTGGGGAGCCTGGAAATTGCAGGCATGGCAGGTCTGTGTCTGGGCGGTGCCGCCAGCGGACTAACGGTGATCCTGGACGGCTTTATTTCTGCGGCAGCCGCGCTGGCCGCTATCCTGATCTCTACCAGCCAGGCCTGCGGTGATTATCTGCTGGCTTCCCATGTCAGTGCCGAGCCCGGCGGGAAGCGGGTGATCAGTCAGCTTCATGTCTCTCCGGTGATAGATGCCGGGATGTGCCTGGGAGAAGGGACCGGCGCCGCGGCAGCCATGAGCCTCTATGAGATGGCACTGGAGGTTTACAGGTCCATGAAAACATTTGAAGAGATCAATGTAACCCCTTATAAAGCCTGACCGGCAGGGCGGAGAAGAGCTATGTTTGTTTTTGTCTTCGGCGGGAGCGCCAGCGGGAAATCCGAGTATGCCGAAAAGAGGGCAGCAGAGCTGGCTGCCTCTGAAGGCAGCCGGCTGATCTATCTTGCGGCTATGAAACCCTTTGGGGAGGAAGCGCAAAGGCGCATTGCCCGCCACCGCCGGATGCGGAGCGGCAGGGGATTTATCACAGTAGAGCGATATACGGATCTTGCCGGTCTGGCCCGGCAGCAGGCGCGTTTGCTGCAGGGTTCCTGCCTTCTGCTGGAATGCATGTCAAACCTCACGGCAAATGAACTGTTTGACGAGGAAGGCGCAGGAGCGGA